>JBCCWV010000012.1:0-44049 GCA_039192745.1 Verrucomicrobiota bacterium
CGTATTTTCCGATGAAGCCGTCTGCCAACCGTTTCAAGTTTGCCGCTCTCTGCGCGGTCGCGTTTTTGGCGATTCACGCCAAGAGCGACGGAGCCACCGTGAACTTGGACTTCAGCAATCCCACGATAGGCACCAATGCCTTTTTCGGGGGCCTCGGGCCCTATGTCTCCACGGCTGCCCTCCCGCCCAATTTTGAAATTGGCTTCCTCAACGCGGCCAACTTCGGCGGTCAAAGCGTGGACGTTCGCGTGACAGCCACGACTCTCGGAAACGCCACCTTGATCGGCTACTTCCCGAACTACAGCTCTTCAGCCGCCTCCTCGCCCGGTGGAGACCTCGGTGTCCTTTACCAAAACAACGGACTCGGCTACGGCGGTGTTCGCTACGAAATGGAATTCTATGAGAGCGGAACAGGCTTCGGCACCGCGCTCAACGCTCCGGACGTGCAGTTGCTCCTTTACGATCTCGACGGCGAAAGCGGCTTCCACACGCAGACCGAATCGGCAACAGTTGAAGTCGCTGACGGACTGACCAATTACAGCCTCGGAACCGCCGCTTCGGGAGTCACCGTCACGGACAATGGATCCACGCTGACCTTCAACGGGAACAACAGTTCGTCCTTCGATGGGACGTCCGCAGCGGCAGCGATCGTGACTTACGAAAACACCTCCAGTATCACCGTTACCTTTGAATCCACGGCAATTTCCGGTTCGACCTCCAATCCGGCTTTCGTTGCTTTCGACGGCAACCTGAACTTCGCGGCTGACTTCGACAACGGCTTCGATCCGGTCACACCCGTTGCACCGATTCCGGAACCGACAGTTCCGCTCTTCAGCCTTCTCGCGGGTATTCTGTTAGGCTTTAGACGTTGTTGTCAGGCCTGAGAAATTATTCCTCCGCAGACTTCTCTTCTTCCGCTGGTTTTTCCTCGGCGGGCTTTTCTTCTTCCGCGACAGGCGTTTCTTCGGCGGGCTTCTCTTCCTCAGCAGCTTCACCGGCCACTTTCTTTGCCGGTGCTTTTTTCGCCGGGGCCTTTTTCTTGGCAGCGGCTTTTTTAGCGGGTGCTTTTTTTGCAGCGGTCTTCTTCGCCGCCTTTTTGGCAGCCTTTTTAGCGGCGGCGGAATCCGACTTTCCTGGACCCAGCTTGGCCTTTACCTGCTGCTGCTCACGCTTGCGTTTCAGGTATTCCTTGCGGCGGCGGCGCTTGATTTTCTTGTTGTATTGTTGGCCCATAAGAGGTGGATCTGCAGAGTGAGGGCTTATTTAGGTAACGACGGCGTCACAATCAAGCCGAAATCCTTTCCGGATTCGTGTTGACACCTTCTCCACGGGTCTTAACATTCGGGGTGCTGTAGCCAAGGCGCGCTACCTGAATGAGCCGGGCCGCCCTTCCCGTCTGGATGTTTGACACTGTTCCGGGCAACCCGCGCTTCCTCATCCTCGCGTGCTTTTATGCGTTCGGTTTCGCGACGTAACCGACTCTCGCGTTGCCGTTTGCTATTGCTCTCCCATCACATTACCAACCTAATCGAGACGGACGGACCCGGAGATTATTTCCCCGGCCTGAACGGATTGACCGACCTAGAAATTTTCCAACGACTACTCGGGTTTGTTTCTTGAGAGACAACTGCGAGTCCCCTGCGTTCCCACGCATACCCCAGATTTTTCCATTCCCGAATGAGCGAACCGGTAACCGAAACTCAGGACAAGCCGACAAGCGCCCCTGAAGCTGCACCGCCACCATCTTCACCTCCCCCGGAGAGACGCGAAGATTCCCAAGGCGGCAAGGACAACGCCTCGCGAAGCGAAGGCGGAGACGACCGCAACTACCAGCGAAAGAATCGCAACAACAATAACAACCGCCGCGGACGCGGAAAAGGCCGCAACAACCGCGGACGCAACAATCGTGGACGCGGCGGTGACAAGGAATTCCGCAAACGCGACCGTGATCAAGGAGACCGCCCTTACGAAGAACCTTCAGGTCCGGCCACGGAAGAGGAGGGCATGTTAGAGATTTCTGGAAAAGGTTTCGGCTTCCTCCGCATTCCTGATCGCAATTTCTATCCCTCGCCAAAGGACGTCTTCGTCACCCCGGAGACAGTCCGCAACTACGGGCTGCGCGACGGAATTTGGGTCAAGGCCGAGGCCAAGCAGGGTCATCGCGGACCGCAGCTTACAAAGCTAATTTCCTGCAATGGCCTCGAACCCGACGCCTACAAAACGCTCCCGCATTTCGACGAATTAAAAGCCGTCCACCCGGACCTCCGCTACGTCCTCGAGACCTCGCAGACGAAGATGACGACCCGCATCGTCGATATGATGGCCCCGATCGGTCGCGGCCAGCGTGGACTGATCGTTGCCCCGCCTCGCAGCGGAAAAACGACGCTTCTCCAGCACATGGCGGAAGCCGTCATCGAAAATTACAAGGACGTTCACACCATGATCGTCCTCATCGACGAGCGTCCGGAAGAAGTCACCGAACTCAAACGCTCCGTCGAAGGCGCCGAACTCATTGCAAGTTCGAATGACATGGACACCCGCACCCACGCACGCACCGCTCAGATGGCCATCGAACGCGCGAAGCGACTGGTCGAAGCGGGCAAGGATGTCTTCATCGTCCTTGACTCCATCACTCGCCTCGCACGCCAGTTCAACAACCTGGTCCGCAACAGTGGTCGTACCGGTTCCGGTGGTTTGGACGTTCGGGCCATGGAAATTCCTCGTGGTCTTTTCGCCGCCGCGCGGAATACTCGCGACGCGGGATCATTGACCATCATCGGCACTGCTCTCGTCGATACGAACAGCCGTATGGACGAAGTCATTTTCCAGGAATTCAAAGGGACGGGGAACATGGAACTCGTGCTCGAACGCCGCATTGCCGAGCAATACATTTTCCCCGCCGTCGACATCTTCAAAAGCGGGACCCGTCGCGAAGAATTGCTCCTTCCGCCGCACCAATTGGAAAAAATCCACATGCTCCGCCGCGGCCTTGCCGGTCAAGCCCCCATCGACGCCATCGAGCGTCTCATCCAGCTCGCGGAAAAATACCCGAGTAACGCACAGATGTTGCTGGAACTGAAGCTGGTGGGTTAAGCGTGGCGAGAGCATCTTGCTCTCGATTCGTGGCAGCGGCGTCCTGCCCTCGGTTAAATCGATAAAAGTCAGCTCTCTCCACATGTCCCATTATCTGTACCTTGGCCTCGCCATCATCTTTGAAGTGGTAGGAACGATTGCCCTTCGCCTGACCGACGGGTTTTCCAAAGCCATCCCCTCCACCATTGTCGTCATCGCTTACGCGTTGTCCTTCTATTTCCTTTCCTTCACGCTCAAAACGATTCCCGTCGCCATCGCTTACGCGCTTTGGTCGGGAATCGGCATCATCCTCATCGTTCTCCTCGGGTGGAAATTCCTCGGCCAAGCGCTCGATACCCCCGCCCTCGTCGGCTTGGGCTTCATTCTCGTCGGCGTGGTCGTGATCAACTTGTTCTCGAAATCAGTCGTCCACTGACGGGAGCGCTCTACTCCGCCCCAGATTTCGCCACGTAGTCGACCACCAGCACCTTGTCGAGATGCGGCTTGAGGATCTCGACGAACTTCTTGTGGTCCGGGTGCGGGAGGTAAGCTTCGAGGTCTGCCTTGTTCTTAAACGTCGCGAGGAAGCAATGCGTAAAACCGTCGTCCAACCCTTCCGGACTGACATTCGTGCCCCATTCAAAATCCTGGATGAGGTCGATCTTGTCTTTCAAAGCGACAAACGCTTTCTCCACTTTCTGCACATCTTCTTTCGAGGACGTGTCCTTGAACTTGAACAGAACAACGTGGCGGTAGGGAGCATCGCCGGCCCAAACAGAAGCCGCAGAAACAATAAAAGCACCGAGAAGGGAAAGAATGGATTTCATGCGCTGATGCTACACGACACCTCGCATTCAGAAAGAAGAATCAGTCTCTGCAGGTGGCAACGACCGCTTGCAAGGTTCTCACAACCCGCGCCGTTCCCGCGACTTCGTGCACACGAAACACATTTGCTCCACGTGTCATCCCCGATGCGATTGAAGCCATCGTCCCCGCGTCTCGTTCCTTTGCTTCTTCGATTCCCAGGACATCCCCGATGACCGTCTTCCGCGAAACGGGCAGCAGTATCGGTCTTTCAAATTGCTGAAGCCGTTTGAGATCCCGGTAAATCGTCAGGTTGTCGTCTCGCTGTTTGGCGAAATCGATTCCCGGATCAATGAGGATTTGTTCCTCCGGCAAGCCCGCTCCAACCGCCAGTTTGATTTTTTCCCTGAAGTATCTCTCCAACTCTCCCATCACATCTTCCCAATGCTGGTGAGTGTGACTCACCTTCGGCGCACCCACCGTGTGCATGAGAATGAGCGTCGCACCGGTTTTGGCGCAAATCTCCGCGTTCGCAGGGTCCGGCAAGCCACCAATGTCATTCAAGATATCGACTTGCCCCGTCGCCAACACCTCCTCGACCACTGGCTCGCGCCACGTATTCACGGACAACAGCGGTGGCCAAAGTTGCTCGTCGTCCCATCGCTGACAACTCGTCACTAGCTCATCAAACCGCTCAAGAAAAGGCCGCAGCCGCCCGACTTCTTCTGCATCGGCGATGGCCTCGCGATTCGTCCGGGCACTCTCAGCTCCGACATCGATGATGTCTGCACCCTCTTCGATCATTTGGCCAGCCTGTGAAACGGCTTCGTCGACGTCGAGTGTTCCGTCCCCGGAAAACGAGTCATCGTTGATGTTTACGATACCCATGACCAAGGGCCTTCGCGGAAACTCGATCACGCGATCTCGGCAACGCAATTTCATCAATTCTAATCAGGCAAAGAAACAAGACTGCGCTCCCGCTTCTCAAACCGAGCCAATTCCGAAAAACCCAGTTCCTTCACGAGCGCGAACGACTCTGCAAACCCCGCACCGACCTCAGCGGGATCATGCGCATCCGAGTTGATCACCAACGGCAAGCCTGCGTCCCGCATCAACTCAAGAAACTCCCGCGACGGGTATTGCTCCGCGCAATCCTTCCGCAATCCCGCGGTATTGACCTCAAAAACCACATCCGCTGCCACCGCCGCCTCAATCGCCGACTCGTAAAATCGCCGCAAGTCCCCTTCCGGCCGGTGACCAAACTTCTTCGGCAAGTCCGGGTGCGCGAGAATGTCGAAATACCCGCTCGCTACACACTTCGTGTAAATCCGCCAATAGCTTTCCCAAATCTCATCCACCGAGGCCGTGTCGCGAAACTTCCCGATCCATTGCGGATCGTCCACCGCCCATCCCGGCGCAATGTAATGCACGGCACCGATCAGATAATCAAAATCCGCTGACTGCGACAAGGTCTCGATCCACCCTTCGCCACCTTCGAGATAGTCCACCTCCAGCCCCAGCCGCACTGGAATCGAAACCGCCTCACGCGCCTCTTCGACCTCCGCAACATACTGAGGAAACTCCGACCACTTCATCCGCCAATCATCGAAATCATCGTCTTTCATCGGCGAATGATCCGAACAACCAAACTCCGCCAGCCCAATCTCCTCCGCACGCCTCGCATAATCCACCGGCCTCCCCTCCGCGTGGCGGCAAAGGGCGTTGTGCGTGTGGTAATCTGTCAGTCCGCGCATAAAGTTGAACGCTCGCGAATCGGAGACGCCAACGCAAGTGAAAGTGGTTGCAGCTTCCAGCTGCACGAGATTGATCTCCGATTAAGTAGGAGACCGAAATCACTAGCTTCCACTTGCGAATAAATGCGTAATCCGCAGATTGACCGGTCGCCGCCACATGTCATTGCCTTCCACCCAAATACTCCTCCGCTACCTCGAAGAGCAAAAAGAGCGCGGAAAGAACCGAATTTGGCTCACGCAGGAAGCTGTCGACACTCTCCGCGCGTTACATTCGCGTCCTGCCGCACCTGCAACACCACCCGCGCCACTCACTCAATCAAAATCAACTCCCGCCACACCAAAATCTAACCCGGCTCCGCAACCTGCCCCAACCGTCTCAACTGCGCCCTCACCCGCGCAGAACGCCGACAAGCAAGCCCAACTCGATGCAATCCGCACCCGCGCCGAATCCGCCGAAGCCCCGCGCGCGCTTGGCACTCTTCGCGACACCATGGTCTTCGCCGTGGGAAATCCGAATGCGGATCTCGTCTTCGTCGGTGAAGCCCCCGGATCCGAAGAGGAAAGAAACCGCGAACCATTCGTCGGCCCCGCCGGTCAACTTCTCGACAAGATCATTGTCGCCATGGGCCTGCAACGCGCCGACATTTACATCTCAAACATCTGCAAGTTCCGCCCGAAGATCGGTGATGGCCAACATCAGGGGATGAAGAACCGAAAACCGGAACCTCAGGAAATGGATTCCTGCGTCGAATTCGTTCGCGAAGAAATCCAAGTCATTCAACCAAAGGCCATCATCGCCCTTGGCGGCACAGCGATGGAAGGGTTGTTGGGGATTTCCGGCAGCGTCAGTTCGCAGAGAGGCTTCTGGCACCAACTCGACGGGATTCCTGTTGCCGTCACCTACCACCCATCCTATCTGCTCCGAAATGCCGCGGTTTCCGAGAAGCGAAAGGTCTGGGAGGACATGCTCATGGTGATGGAAAAGATCGCCATGCCGGTCAGCGAAAAGCAGCGGCGATTCTTTTCAAAATAAAGCGGGAAATCAGGCATTTTTCTCGCGATTTCGCTGAGTTCTCGTCTTGAATCCAGCTTTGTCCTCTCTACTGTTCCCGCTCGCTCAAAAACATGCCCGAAGACGACGCTAAGCCCGAAGAAACCGCCTCCACTGCCGTTGCTGCAGAACAGGAATATGGCGCCGAACAGATCCAAAAACTCGAAGGTCTCGAAGCCGTTCGCAAACGTCCGGGAATGTATATCGGCGACCCCGATGAGCGCGGTCTTCATCACTGCGTTTTTGAGATTCTCGACAATTCCATCGATGAACATCTCGCCGGCTATTGCGACAAAGTCACCGTCAGCATCCACGAGGACGGATCTTGTTCCATCGAAGACGACGGCCGTGGGATTCCCGTCGAAGAGCACCCCGAGCACAAGATCCCCACCGTCGAACTCGTTCTTACCGACCTCCACGCAGGTGGTAAGTTCGGACAAGGCGCCTACAAATATTCTGGCGGCCTCCACGGAGTCGGCGCGAAGTGCGTCAACGCGCTCTCCGATTGGTTCAAAGCCGAGGTCTACCGCCATGGGAAACGCCATGTCATTGGGTTCGAACGCGGCAAGACGACCGAAGAATTGAAGGTCGCCGGCGACCTCAAAGACGCCGACCACACCGGCACGAAAATCACGTTTTTCCCGGACGCGACGATCTTCATTCACACCACCGAATTCAAATTCGACCTCCTCGCCAAGCGCCTGCGGGAACTTGCCTTCCTCAATCCAGGCCTCACCATTGAACTCATCGATGAACGGGCCGATTCCGCCCAAAGCGAGACCTTCTTCTACAAGGACGGCATCAAGGAATTCGTTCTTCAACTTGGCGAGAACAAGAATCTCGTTCATGAGGATCCGATCATTGTTTCCGGCAAGCGCGAGGTTGAGTACGAATACGAGGGCAAGAAGACGACCGACGAGGCAATTGTCGATATCGTCATGCAGTACAACGACAGCTACGACGCGTTGATCCTGCCTTACACGAACATGATTCCGAACCCGGACGGGGGCACGCACCTCACCGGTTTCCGCACCGCCCTCACAAGAGCCATCAACCAGTTCGCGAAGTCGAACAACATGCTCAAGGACAAGGATCCCGCCCTCACTGGCGATGATTGCCGCGAGGGACTCATCTGCGTCATCAGCGTGAAGCATCCCTTCCCACGTTTCAATGCGCAAACGAAGGTTAAACTCGTCAACAGCGAGGTCGAAGGCGTCGTAAGTTCGGTCGTTTACGACGGCCTGATGCAATTCTTCGAAGAGAACCCGGGCGTCACCAAGCGCGTCATCGAGAAATCGCTTTACGCCGCTCGCGCTCGCGAAGCCGCGCGTAAAGCCCGCGAGACCGTGCGCAAGGGCGTGATGATCGGCGGCGGCCTCCCCGGAAAACTCGCCGACTGCTCGGAACGCGATCCGAAGCTCAGCGAAATCTTCATTGTTGAGGGTGATTCCGCCGGCGGCTCTGCCAAACAAGGCCGCGACCGCCGCACACAGGCGATCCTCCCAATTCGCGGAAAACTTATCAACGTCGAGAAAGCTCGCCTCGACAAGGTTCTCGCGAACAAAGAAATCCAAACCATGATCACCGCCATCGGCGCAGGCATCGGCGACGGTGAGGGCGAAGGAGCCTTTGATATTGAAAAGGTCCGCTACCACAAGATCGTCATCATGACGGATGCGGACGTCGATGGATCCCACATCCGCACCCTTTTGCTCACGTTCTTCTGTCGCCAAATGCGCGACCTCGTCCGCGAAGGCTACGTCTACATTGCACAGCCTCCACTTTACCGAGTCCGCAGACGCAAACGCGAAGTCTATGTCCAGGACGACAATGAACTCGAACGCATGCTCATCGACCTCGCGACCGAGGACTGTTCGCTCCGCAACGTCGCTGACGACACCATTGTCGATTCCGACTCGCTCAAGGACATCCTCGAACTACTCACCCGCCTTTCCAAATACGAAAAGGTCATCGCCCGCACGGGCGGCAACTTCGAGGACTATCTCAGCGCTCGCGGAAAAGACGGAAAACTGCCCGAATACATCATCAAGATTCGCGAGGGCAACGAGGAGCACGTTGAATACTTTATCGACGACGACGCCCTCAAGACTTTCTCCGACGCCAACCCCGACCTCCAACTCTTCGGCCTCAGCAAGGCTGCGGAGCAAAACGACAACGAAGGAACCGACAACGAAAGCGACGCGCCCAAAGTCACTCGCCGCGCCATCCTGAACGACATCCACGAGGCCAACAGTATCCGCAAACTGATCGACCGCCTCGGTGAACTCGGTCTTCACATCGATCACTTCACCGCCCAAGATGAACCGCTCTTCGAGATCATCGAAGGCAAAGGAGAAAAGGCAAAAGCTCACGCCATTTTTAGCGTGCCCGAAATCCGTGAACAGATTCTCGAGATGGGACGCCGCGGTGTAGATACTACCCGATTCAAGGGTTTGGGTGAAATGAACGCGAAGGACCTCTTCAACACGACGATGGACCCCGCCAACCGCAAACTCCTCCGCGTCAAACTCACCGACGACAACGAAGTCGAGGCCGACAAAATGTTCACCATCCTCATGGGCGACATCGTCGAACCCCGCCGTCAATTTATCGAAGACAACGCGCTCAACGTGCGGAATTTGGACGTTTGACCGACAAACTCCAGACGGGCAATCCCGATTTATTCCGTCGCCTGTTCTAGGGCCGACGCTTTCTTAATATCAATCGTCCGTCTCCTTAGTTTCTCAAGCAATTCGATCTTCTTCGAAAACGGCAGCTCAGCGAGCTTGGCCCGCACCTTTCGTTTGCTTTCAAGAATTCGGGTCATCTCCTCGCTCATCGAGGAAACGATTGCTGAATTCTTCCCATTTTTCAAGAAGTCCATGACGTTCCAGTATGGAGGCTAGTTCTTTCGACTCTGCCGCGCCTGATTCCACGAATTGGATCAAGCGCGCGTAGTCTTTTGCGCGTCCCAATTTTAGCGCCATCGCCATCAAATGTTCGGCGGTCATCAATCGAACCGGAATTCCATCCACCTCATGACTACGCGCATAATCAATGGCCTCCTCCTCCAAGGGGCTAGACGGAGGAAGAAATTGCACAGGCCACTCACCGATCACAATGTATTCACCCTCTGTCTTCCAACCTTTTGTGCGCGAGAACTCATAAATCTGACTCAGTGAGAGCAACCCAGATTCCGGCGGTTCAGCGAAGTGCACGAAAACGTCAATATCGAGAGTCGCGAAGGGTTCCATGTAGAATGTTGCCGCAACTGCTCCGCCAATCGCGTAGGAATCAAAGATCCGTTCCTCCATCAATTCGTTAAGTGCCCGGAACGTTTCTTTCACTCCCCTTTCTCTCGCCCAAACAAGGAATAAAATCCCGCGATTTCTCCTCAAAAAAGTCCCCTTAAATCGTTGCTCCAAGGGCGCATCTTGCTAAGATTGCGATTCACTCACAACCTTGAATGCCGGAAGAGCCAGAAGATCCACAAACCCCTGAAAATGAACCCGTTGAGGGTGGAGCAGAAGGGAGCCCTGAGGCCACGAATATCGAGCCGATCAATGTCGCCGACGAGATGGCGCAATCGTTCCTCGAATACTCGATGTCGGTCATCATTTCGCGGGCCCTTCCGGATGCTCGTGACGGACTGAAACCTTCCCAGCGACGCATCCTCTACGCAATGCTAAACGACCTCGGATTAACACCGGGGAAAGGTACTCTGAAGTGCGCCCGCATCGTTGGGGACACGATGGGTAAATATCACCCGCACGGTGATCAGGCGATCTACCCGACCCTCGTGAACATGGCCCAGCCATGGTCAATGCGGGAGCTGCTTGTCGAAGGTCAGGGTAACTTCGGATCAGTCGAAGGCGATGCTCCGGCTGCCATGCGTTACACGGAAGCGCGACTCACGCACCTTGGCGTGGCGTTGATGAACGACATGGACAAGGAGACCGTCGACTTCCAGGACAACTACGACGGAAACCAACAGGAACCCAGCGTCCTCCCCGCCGCCTTTCCAAACCTTCTCGTCAACGGCGGCACCGGCATCGCGGTTGGCATGGCGACGAACATTCCGCCCCATAACCTTTCCGAGATCATTGATGGCATCTGCGCTCAAATTGATAACCCGGCGATCTCCATTGATGAACTCGCCGAACACATTAAGGGGCCCGACTTTCCCACCGGCTGCATCATTCTTGGACACAACGGGATCAAGAGCTACTTCCACACCGGCCGCGGCAGTATCCGTGTCCGCGGTCGCGCACGAATTGAGGAAACCAAGACCGGCCGTGAGCAAATCATCGTTGATGAGATTCCTTTCGCGGTAAACCGCGCCGTCCTCTGCACTCGCATCGGGCAGCTCGCGAATGAAAAAATCCTTCCGGAAATCTCGGCCATTCGCGACGAATCCGATGAAAACACCCGCGTGGTCATCGACCTCAAACGAGACGCACGTTCGCAGGTCGTTCTGAACAACCTTTTCAAGCACACGCAGTTGGAGACCACGTTCTCGGTCAACATGCTGGCGATCGACAATCGCCGCCCGCGCCTGCTCAATCTGAAGGACGCCCTCACCTGCTACATCGAGCACCGCCGCGAGATTATCGTCCGCCGCACGCGCTACCTTTTACAAAAAGCCGAAGAGAACGCCGAAAAACTCGAGGCGCTCCTCCTCGCCATCGCCAATCTCGATGACTTCATCGACATCATCCGCAATTCCGCGAACCGCGACGAGGCGAAAGAAAAGATCAAGGCTTACACCTTCACTCTCGAAGCCGCCCAGGCACTTGGAATCCTCATTCGCGATCAACCGAGCATCGTCGATGGCAAGTATGTCTTCACCGACACTCAGGTGAATCACATCCTCGACCTTCGCCTCTACCAACTCACCGCGCTTGAACGCGATAAGCTCAAGGCGAATTACGACGAGATCCTCGAAGAGATCAAAGACCTGCTCGACATCCTCGCCCGCGAAGAACGCGTCCTGCAAATCATCAAGGACGAGCTTCTCGAGGTGAAGGAAAAGTACGGCACACCACGCCGGTCCAGCATCGAGCACGACCCCGGCGAGATCGCGACTGTCGACCTCATCGCCAATGAGTCGAACATCATTTCCATCACCCACCGCGGCTACATCAAGCGTACGCTCAGCAGCGAATACAAGGCACAAAAGCGCGGCGGCAAAGGTGTGAAGGGAATGGTCACCCGCGACGCGCAAGGCGAAGACGAAGAACAGGACTTCGTCGAACAACTTTTCAGCGCCAGTTCGCACGATTACCTGATGTTCTTTACGAACACCGGTCGCGTCTTTGTGAATCGCGTTTTCGAGATCCCGGAGATGGCCCGTGCGGCCAAGGGGCGGTCGATCAAGAACTTCCTCGATCTTCAAGCCGATGAACGGGTCCAGGCCACGCTTCGCATTGAGGCAGAAGGTGAAGGAGACCGCGACAAGACCTTCAATCCTGCCTTCAACGTACTCTTCGCCACGAAGAATGGAAGAGTGAAAAAGACGAAGCTCAGCGAGTTCCGCAATTACCGTCAGGCTGGCATCATCGCGATCAACCTCGAGGAGGGCAACGAACTCATCGACGTCAAACTCACCAACGGGACCGACGACATCTGCCTCATCAGTGCCGCCGGCTACAGCGTGCGTACGAACGAGGAAAATATCCGCCCCATGGGCCGCAACAGCAAAGGCGTTGCTGGCATCCGACCCCGCGAGAACGACCACTGCGTTGCTCTCGTCATCGTCGACAACGAGGCACAATTGTTAGTCGCGAGCGCCAACGGCCTCGGAAAGCGCACCGCCTTCGAAGAATACCCTACCAAAGGTCGCGGCGGTAAAGGCATGATCACGATGAAGGTCACCGACAAGACCGGTCCTGTCGTCGGCGCCCTCGCCGTGAAGGAAGAGGACGAAATGATGCTCATGACAAGCGGCGGCCAAAGCGTCCGCACACGTGTCGAGGAAATCCGCTCCACCGGGCGCGCCGCCCAGGGTGTCAAACTCATCGGCCTCCGCGAAGGCGAGTTGCTTCAGGACGTTGCCAAAGTCATTTCTGACGATGTCGTTGAAGAGGAGGAAGCCGAAGAAGGAAACGGCGAGCAGTAGCACAGGCGTCCCGCCTGTGACCGAATGTCGTTCGACAACCCATCCCCAGCTCAAAGACCTCGCGTCCTCCGGTATTCGTAGAAGACCTTCATCCCATCGTCACAGGTTACTCGCCTGTGCTACTATACTTCTTGAACACCTACTTTGAGATCATCGCGGCCATTCTTCCGGTCTTTGGCGTGATCTTTGCCGGGTTGGTGGTGAGGCGCTTACGCATCCTGACCCATGAGGCGGATGCCTCCCTCATGCGCCTCGTCATCCATTGCCTCTACCCCGCGCTTATCCTTTCAAAAACCCTGGGAAACGAAACAGTAACGCGCCCTGAAAATCTCGCCGGAGGGATTGGAAGCGGATTCATACTGGTCCTTGGGGGGATGGCAGTCGCGTGGGCAACGGGAGCGCTCGCTGGTTGCCGCGAACGAAGCGACCGTGGCACCTTCGCCGTTGCTAACGGACTTCAGAACTATGGCTTCATCGCCATCCCCGTTCTCATCCAAGTCTTTGCTCAAAGCAACGCCACACAGGCGAGAAACCTTACCGGCGTCCTTTTCGTCCACAGCCTCGGCGTCGAAATCGCTTTGTGGACCGTCGGCGTCTTGCTCTTAAGCGGAGGTAGGTGGTCACCGCGACAATTGATCAACGGCCCCATCATTGCTGTCGTCTTCGGGCTCGTATTAAACGCACTCGGCGCTGGCGAGCACATCCCCGAATGGATCATGACCTTCCTCGGCATGCTCGGCGCCAGTTCCATCCCACTCAGCCTCATTCTTGTCGGCGCTTCCCTACGCGATCTCACCCGCGAACCCGGCTGGCGCATCAAGCCCCGTGTCTCACTGGTTTCCATCTTCACCCGTCTCGCCATCATCCCCTCGCTTTTCTGGCTCGCCCTGGCATTCATTCCCTTCACTCCCGAACTTCAAAAAGTCCTCATCATCCAAGCCGCCATGCCCGCAGCCATGGCCCCCATCTTCCTCTCTCGCCACTACGGCGCCAACCCTGACGTCGCCGCCCAGTCAGTGATCGCTTCCACCCTGCTCTCTTTCCTGACGATCCCTATCGCGATCCAGATTGGTCTTTGGGTGATCGGTTCGTGAGACTTCGATCAGGCTGAAGCTTTCTTCGGCGCTGGCTTTTTCGCAGGAGCACCACGCACTTTCCAATTCTCGTGGGGAACGTGCGCCTCCTTCATCATCGTCTCCGCCTTCTTGATGAGGTCGGGTTTCTCCGCAGCCAGGTTGTTCTCTTCGCCGATATCCTCTTTCAAATTGTAGAGTTCAACCTCACCCGTAAACATCGGCTGACGGATCGCTTTCCAGTCTCCAAATCGCACCGCCTGTTTTCCACCCCGTTCATAGAATTCCCAGTAGAGGTATTCGTGTTCCTTTTGCGTTTCCTTACCCAGCAATGCAGGAAGAAAACTGATCGACTGCGTCTCCTGCTTCGGCAGGGGCTGGCCAGCCAACTCACAGACTGTTGCCATGAGATCACCATGGTAAGCGACATGGTCACTCTCCGATCCGGCAGCAATTTTGCCAGGCCACCACGCAATCGTCGGCACGCGAATGCCGCCTTCGGTTAGATCACGCTTCATGCCGCGAAGCGGACCGTTCGCATCAAAGAACTCGGGATCATTGCCGCCTTCCTTGTGGTGGCCATTGTCGGAAGTGAAAATCACGAGGGTCCTTTCCGCGACGCCCCAATTCTTCAACCTCGTGATGAGATTCCCGATATCGCGGTCCATGCGAGTGATCATCGCGGCCTGCCCCTTGTCGGGATTTGGCCAGCCCTCGTTCGCGTAGATGCCGTAGTTGGGCACTTCCTGTCCATCCCCGAGTGCCCTGTTGGCCTCGTTGTTCGCGTGAGGAATCGTGTAAGGAAGGTAGAGGAAGAACGGCTTTTCGTGATTTTCCTCCAGCCACTCCATCGACTTCTCGACGATGAGGTCGTGCGTGTAGTCGAATTTCCCTTTGGCCCAACCTTCACCAAATTCGCCCTCGTTTTCCGGTATGTTGCGCAGTGGCACCCGCTGACCATTCTCAATCAGGAATGTCGGATAGTAGTTGTGCGCGTGATGCTGATTCAGGTAACCGTAAAAGTAATCAAACCCCTGTTTCGATGGCTCGCCCTCCGAACCCACTTCGCCGAGTCCCCACTTCCCGCACATCGCGGTGACGTATCCGGCCTGTTTGAAGACTTCGGCCACCGTCACATCTTCGTCGCGCAAATCCTGCACGCCCGGTTCGCGGGAGTTGCCACGAACCCAAGTCCGGCCCGTGTGTTGACCCGTCATCAAAACCGCTCGTGAAGGCGCGCAAACCGTCGAGCCTGCGTAGAAATCCGTGAGCTTCATCCCCTCCGCCGCCATCTGGTCCAGCGCCGGCGTCTTGATCTTCTCCTGCCCGAAGCAACCGAGATCGCCGTAGCCGAGATCGTCGGCCATGATGAAAATCAGGTTGGGCGGCTGCTCTGCTTGGGCAAAGCCCGTGAAAAGGAGGCCAGAAAAGACAAATATAACGAGGGTTCGCATCATAGGCGAAATTGGGCACCAAATCCCCTGTTTTCAAGCCTCGTGAGCATGGGGAAAGCACCAAATTTATGTGAGATTGACCGGTATTTCGTCCATATTAAGCGTCTGGCGGCAACTTCCGGCACCGCTGTCCGTCGCCGCCGCTTCAAACTCCAGAACTTCCAGACGATGAGCGATTCCAAATTCATGCACGACGATTTGCACCGCCGCCGTTTCATGGCGAAAGCCGCAGGCTCCCTGCTCGGAGTCGGCGTCATGCCAGGCGTCATTTCCAAAGCCCAAGCTGCGGGCGCCAAAGCCGCAAAGGTGGCCCCGCGCAAGAAGCCGGCGAAGAACATTATTTATCTCTATATGTCCGGCGGCATGTCGCACTTGGACACCTTCAATCCACGCCCCGATGCCGACCCGGAAATCCGTGGAGATGTCAAAGCCATCAAAACGAAAGCCGATGGAATTCTTCTCAGCGAATACTTGCCCAAGCTCGCCGACCACACCGACAAGATGGCGATCATCCGCTCCATGACGTCGAAGACGGGAGCGCACCAACAGGGACAGTATCTGATGCGCACGAGCTATGCGCGTCGCTCGACGATCCGCCACCCGCACCTTGCGGCATGGAATTTGAAATACAAAGGCCGGGGCAACGACACGCTTCCTGGTTTTGTTTGCGTCAACGGCAGCAGCCGTCAGGTCGGCGCTGGATTTTTCGATTCGAGCCACAGTCCGCTCGTCATCGGCAAGCCCGAAGAGGGCCTCACCGATATCGCGCATTTCTCCGACGTGAATGAAGATCAATTCCTCGCGCGCCGGAAAATGTCCCTGGACCTCGACAAGGAATTCCGCTCCCGCTACGACGACAAGCGCATCAGCGCCTACACAGCGATGTACGATGATGCGGTCAAACTCATGCACAGCGATGACCTCGCCGCCTTCGACTTGACCAAGGAGCCAAAGGAAGTGCGCGACAGCTACGGCGACAATACCATGGGCCAAGGCTGCCTCCTCGCACGGCGCCTCGTCCAGCGCGGCGTCAACTCCGTCGAGGTGCGCATGACTTCGTGGGACACCCACGTGGAAAACTTCGACCGGGTTTCCTCGCAGGCGGCAACGCTCGACGCTGCCCTCTCCGCGCTCCTCGCCGATCTCGAATCCCACGGGCTTCTCGATGACACCATCGTCGTTCTTGCAACGGAGTTTGGCCGCACGCCGAAAATCAACGTGAACAACGGCCGCGATCACTACCCGCAATGTTTCACCACGGCCATTGCCGGCGGCGGCATCAAGGGCGGGACTCTCTTCGGAGACAGTGACGTCAACGGCGCTGAAGTCACCGAAAATCCAATCGGCATCGAAGACTTCAACGCCACTGTCGCCTACGGGCTCGGACTACCGCTCGCGCAAGTTCTCTACTCGCCGTCGATGCGCCCATTCACCGTCGCGCACAACGGACAACCTGTTACCTCGCTCTTCTCTTGAATCGACGCCTTCAGTCCATGAAAACCATGCGAATAGGATTCACCGCCGCTGCCGCCCTTTCTCTTGTCGCCACCGCGACGGCCAAACCAGTGCCAGTTTACAAAGCCGCCCGCCAGATCGACGCACTTGTCGCGAAAGGTTATGCGAAAGAAGAGATCACCCCCAACCGTCTCACCGACGACAGCACTTTCGTCCGACGGGTTTATCTCGACATCGTTGGTCGCATCCCCACTGCGGCGGAAACGAAGTCCTTTCTTGAGTCCAAGGACTTGAACAAGCGCGCACAGCTGATCAACAAGCTTCTCGATTCCCCCGGCCACCTCAGCCACGAGTTCAATTTTTGGGCGGATATCCTTCGCATCACACGCGTGATTCCCGGACAGGATCCCACAAACACTTTGCGTTACGCGACTTGGGTAAAGGACGCTCTCGCAAACAACATGCCCTATGACCAGTTTGTCCGCGAGTTGGTCACTGCCGAAGGGCTTATTGACGAAAATGGAGCCGTCGGATTTTACCTTCGGGACCGCGGCATGCCCCTCGATCACATGGCTGCCACCGTTCAGATTTTCCTCGGAACACAAATGGTCTGCGCCCAGTGCCACGACCATCCATTCGATGACTGGACCCAGATGGATTACTACAAACTCGCTGCTTTCAGCTCGCCAGTGGACGCGGTGCGGGCTCCGGATTCTGCCAGCGAAGCGGCCAGTGAAATGCGGAAGGTCATCGCGAAAACGATGAAACCCGACGACCGCCGCCAAGCGCAGCAAACGCTGAACAACTTCACCATCAACTTCCGTAATTCGGTCATTGAAGAAACCAACACGCAGCTCCAACTGCCGCATGACTATCAATATAACGATGCCAAGCCGAAGGCCGTCGTGAAGCCAGAAACACCCTTTGGTGAGATGGTTTACGTCGAACCGGGCGAGGAGCGCACCGAAGCTTATGCCCGCTGGATGACTTCTCCGGAGAATCCACAGTTCACCAAGGTCATTGCCAACCGGCTTTGGAAACGCGCCCTCGGTGTCGGTGTCTTCGAACCCGTGGATAACGTCGCCGCAGACGACTTCGGCTCGAATCCCGAGCTGATGAAATACCTCATCCAGCTGATGCAGGACGTCGACTACGACATGCGCGCCTTCTACCGCGTAGTTTACAACACGAAGACTTACCAGCGGGAAGCGAGCACCTACGATCCGATGAGCGGAGAAGACTACATGTTCCCTGGCCCAACCCTGCGCCGGAAGAGCGCCGAGCAGATTTGGGACTCACTCGTCACCCTCGTGCGTGGTGAACCGGATCTGGCGGGCATCGATAAGTTCCAACCGGAAGAATCTGGACGCCTCGAAGCATGGAACCGCATCAAGAAGGAAGATCCCGACGAACTCCTGAAACGCCAGAAGCGCATGATCGCCCAGCAAGAGAAGGTGAACGCGCAGATGGACACCTACGAGAAGCGCATCGACCGCGCGATCAAACAAAAGGACGCCGAAGCGGCTCAGAAGACCGTCCTCGATATGAAGGCGTTCGCCAAACGCGAGACGGAAGCCTTTGCCAAACTGACGTTCTGGGACTTGGAACGATTGACCGCCAACGGTTACTTCAGAACGCCTTTCCGCAATCAACCGCAGGCCTTGGTCCGCAAGCTCCAGAGGGCTTTCCCGAAAACGAAATTCGCCGTCATTCCACGCTACTACAGCGACGAGGAGACGAAGAAACAGGAAGAACGGAAAGAACTCTCCGAAGAAAAGAAACAGAAAGAGGACGCCCGGCGCATGGCCGCGAAACTTGGCCCGAGTGGATTCAAGGACTACCAAGCGGTGCAGAAGTTTGAGTCTTCCATGGATCGTCTGTTCGTCCGCGCTTCAAACGTCGGATACCCGGCCCCTGACAACCATTTCCTTCGCGTCTTCGGTCAATCCGACCGCGAACTCATTGAGAACAGCAACCGTGAGGCGAGCGTTCCGCAAACCTTGAAGCTGATGAACGGAAATGCCTTCGCTGCGATCACCAGCGCGAATTCCAATCTCATGCGAAACTTGGACAAGGATGCGAGTTTCGACGAGCAATGCGATCACATCTACACCGCTTTACTCTCTCGCAAGCCCACCGATCATGAGCGCAAGGTCCTTCGCGCCGCCAAGAAGCGCGAAGGTGAGAACGCCCTCGAAGGAATCACCTGGGCGCTGATTAACACGCAGCAATTCCTCTTTGTTCAGTAGGCGCTGTCCGAAATAGTTTGTTTAAAAAGAGGCTTCCCCCGTCGGAAGCCTCTTTTTGTGCCCCAACTACGGGCGTTTCCAGTTTTTTGGACACACGGATCGAGAAAAGGCGTATCTTTGGCCTTCCCCAATGATCCGAGCTATTTCGCTAGCCCTCTGTCTCGCGATCTCCGCCCTCTCACTTCAAGCAGTCCCGATCCGCGTCGCAACGTTTAACGTCGGCGGGGATTTCGTCGATAACTGCGGAATCTGCGAGGCGGGAACCGTCGATCACGACACCGTCAAAGAGATCCTCGCCCGCATCGACGCCGACGTCGTTTGCCTGCAGGAAATCTTCGACGATGACCGCAATGGAAATCCCAGTGATCTCGACGACTTGGCGTCCGGACCAGTCACCGGTTATCCAGGTTACGGCTACCCGCACATCTACAGACCTTCCCAGACAAGTCTCGACTTCACCTTGCAGACGGTGATTTTGAGCAAGTACCCGCTTTCTTCGACCGTTGCCGTTGGTTCGCCATCGGGTGCCAACGAAGTGGCCCGACGCTTCCCCGCAGTCACCGTTAACGTCCCCGGCACGAGCAACGATCCTGTCATCATTTCCTGCCATCTCAAATCCGGCACGGGCACAACCAACAATTTCCGCCGCGGAGTCGAGATGCTTCGCATGAATGAGTACCTTGATGCAGCCGGACTCGACGAAAACGACAACATCATCATCCTCGGCGACTTCAATCTCGACCTCGATCCCTTCTCCACGACCTACAATACCCTTCCGAACAGCCTTCCCAGCACCTACTCGCTGGGCACCGACATCGATCTGGTGAATGACGGCGTTTTCTACAGCGAATTCCCTGAAGATTATTTCAGCACACCGTCGTTGAACCGCCTCGTCTGCCGCCAACCAACAAGCATGTCCACGGCGACTTTCCCGTCCAGTTCGCGGGTGATCGATCACATCCTCATCAGCGACGCGCTTTTGAATCGGACCCATTCCTGCGAGGTTTACGACAGCGCCGAAGATACCTCGAACTCAATCGGCCTGCCGAAGAACGGAAACCCGCTTTCCTCATCCACCAGCCTCGACGCCTCCGATCACTACGCGGTTTTCGGCGACTTTGAACTCGATTCCAATCTCATCATCACCGCCACCGCAAGCCAGCCCAGCATTTCCGAAGACGCGGCAGCAGGTGCCGCCACTCTCACGATCCAGCTTTCGTCACCACCCGGCAACGGCGAAACCGTCGTCGTAAGCATTGTCACGAACGATGCCACTGAGGCCATCGTTGCCAACCCCACCCTCACTTTCACCACCGGCGTTACCTCACTGCAAACTAACATTCTCCCACGACAGGACGGCATTCTCGACGGATCGCAAACGGTCACGTTCACAGCAACAGCGCTCAGCCATCAAGACGGAACCGCATCGATCGACATCACGGAATCAGATCTCGCCACCTACGTTTTTGGCCCCACAACGTCCAAGATCATCGAGGATTTCACTTTCTTCAGCGGCGAAGCTGATCCCGCAGGATGGACCGTATCCGGCGGCGGATCCTGGTCGAATCAAAGCAACGGCAGCGATTTCGCGGAAAACCGCTATTCCTTTGGAGACAGCGCCACGGACAGAGCAGCGGGACTGGTTACTGCTTCCACCGACACCACCTTTTCCGCCAACTTCCTGAACAACACCGGTCAACCCATTACCGCTCTCGATATTTCCTACGCCGCCGAGCAATGGCGGGCTTCCCTCGGCGGAACGATCGACACATGGGCCGTCTCGATTTCCATCAATGGCGGCACTCCCACACCCATCACGCCGAGCCTCGATTTTACCGCCAGCACCTCCCTACCGACGGGCGCCGTGAGCGGAGGAAATCCTCAAACGCTCACTGCCACGCTCACGAACCTGAATATCCCGGATGGCTCGACCTTCACCCTTCGATTCACCGCTGCCCAAGGAACGGGAGCGAGCCTTGGCACGGACGACGTTTTCGTCAATGAACTCCACTACGACAACGACGGGCCTGACCAGGACGAGTTCGTGGAAATCGTCACCACTCCCGGGTTCTCGCGTCTGACTTCCGACATCGACCTGATTCTCTACAACGGCGTCAACGGGCAAATCGACGAGACTCACACCCTGAACACCTTCACCCTCGAGACCACGACCCCGTCAGGCTACAGGATTTATCGAAAGGACATCGCCGGAATTCAAAACGGTGCGCCCGATGGCTTCGCCCTCGTCGACAACTCCGGTCCAAGCCCTCAAGTCATCCGCTTTCTCAGCTATGAAGGCTCGTTCACGGGCACAGAGGGTCCCGCGAATAATCTGACCTCCGTCGATGTCGGCGTCAGCCAACCCGCTTCTTCTCCCGTCGGCCAACGCAGCATCGGCCTCACCGGCAGCGGTGACGAAGCCTCCGACTTTAGCTGGATCCGTTTTGCCGGCGCCTTCACCGCAGGAGCAATCAATGAAGGCCAGACATTCCTCAATCCGGTCAATCCCCAGGGCATCGCCATCGACGACGTCACGATCTGCATCCTCCCAGACAATGACCTCGACGGCATCCCCGACGCCTTGGATCCCGACGACGATAACGACACGCTGCCCGACACGGTCGAAGCCTCGCTTGGAACTAATCCCCTGCTCGCCGACACCGACAACAACGGCACCCTCGATCCTGATGAAGACTCGGATTCCGACGGCTTCACCGATGGCGAGGAAGTGCTCCTGCTGCTCACCGATCCGCTCGATCCCACGTCTTTCTTTGCCGCGACTATGTCTCCCGATGGCAGCAATCCCGGTCAATTCCTCATCAATTTCCCGACCGTCTCCGGTCGCATCTATCAAGTGCAACGCTCCGATGAACTCAGCGGCTGGACTACTATCCAGACCATCACCGGGGACGGGAACCCTCGCTTGCTCCCGGCTCCTCCGTCGCCCGGGTCGACCCGCGCATTCTTCCGCATACTTGTTAGTCTGTAGCAACGGCGCAGATTCTTGCGGTTTAACTGGCCAATCTTGCGCTAGTCCGATATCCTCGGAAAACCGTTGTCTCATGCCCGCATTTTCCGTTTCCAAATCCATCCAAATCGACAAACCCGCGGATCAGGTTTTCGCCTCCGTCCGCGACTTCAAGCAATGGCCCACGTGGTCGCCCTGGCTGATTTCCGAACCCGATTGCCAAGTCGATTACGCCGACGACGGGAAAAGTTACAGCTGGAACGGCAAGATTATCGGCTCCGGAAGAATGCAAATCACCTCTGAAGACGCGCCGAGTTCGATCAACTATGACCTGTCGTTCTTCAAACCCTTCAAGTCCGAAGCCAAGGTCCGTTTCGCCTTCAAAGCGAACGGTGAGAAAACCGATGTCACGTGGGCCATGGACAGTTCGCTTCCCTTCTTCATGTTCTTCCTGAAGAAGATGTTCGTCGCGCTCATCGGAAGCGACTACCAACGTGGACTCGCCATGCTCAAAGACTACTTGGAAAAAGGATCGGTCCCATCAAAGCTTGAATTCGCCGGAGAATCCGCCGCCGATGGAACCGACTTCTTCGGAATCACCACCACTTGCGCGACAGCCGACATCGGTCCGGCCATGGAAAAGGACATGACCAAACTGGGCGAGTGGATCAAATCCTCAGAATCCACCCCTAGCGGCCCTCCATTTGCGCTCTACAACAAATGGGATTTCGTCAAAGGAACCGCGACCTACACCATCGCCTTCCCCGTTGCCACCATCCCCCCATCTCTTCCCGACGACTTCACCTCGGGCCACCGCCCCGCCTGCAACGCCTACAAAATCAAGCACACCGGCGCCTACCGCCACCTTGGCAACGCGTGGACATCCGGCTACGGCCGCGACCGCGCCAAAGTCTTCGCCTTGGACAAAAAAGCGACCGCCTTCGAAGTCTATGAAAATGACCCCCAAGAAGTCGACGAAGCCGACATCCTGACGACGGTGCATTTTCCGGTAAAGTAATCACGGGAATATCGATTCTTCCCCGCGACTCGATTCCCTATGGACTACGATTACGATCTCCTCATCCTCGGAGGCGGCAGCGCCGGTTACGCCGCCGCCCGCACCGGACATGAACTCGGACTGAAAACCGTCGTCGTAGACGGCGCGGAAACGCTTGGCGGACTGTGTATCCTTCGCGGATGCATGCCCAGCAAGACGCTGATCGAGTCCGGCAACCGAATGCTTAGCGCCCGTCGTGCCAGCGAATTCGGAATTCACACGTCCGCCCCCACCGCAAACGTCTCCGCCATTCGAGACCGCAAGCGTAGCCTGATCGGTGAATTCGCCGAATATCGGCAGAACCAACTGGCTGACGGTCGCTTCGATCTGATCCGCGCGCGCGGTGCCTTTTCCGATGCCCACACCTTGAAACTCGACGATGGCGAGAATTCCAGCCTCACCTTTGCCACCGCCGTCGTCGCCACCGGCTCCAAGGTCACCACCGCACCTATTCCCGGACTCGCCGAAAGCGGATATCTTGTCAGCGACGACATTCTCGAAGCAGCGTCCTTGCCTGAAAGTCTTATCGTTCTCGGCGGCGGCGCCATCGCCTTGGAACTGACCCACTATCTCGAAGCAATCGGCCGAAGAGTATCCATCATTCAACGCAGCCCACGCTTCTTGAAGGAACTCGACCACGATCTGTCGCCGGTAGTGGAAGACGCCTTTCGCGGACGCGGTATCGACGTTTACACCGGGACCTCCATCTCCAACGTGACTTCCACTGAAGACGGGAAGAAACAAGTCTCATTCCAACACGGCGAGAAGGGAGTCATTGTCACCGCTGACGAGATCGTCTATGCGCTCGGTCGCCGCGCAACCACCGATGGACTGGGACTCGACGAAGTTGGCGTCATTCTTCGAAAAAATGGCCAGATCGAATCCGATCACACGCTCGCGACCAGCGCCCCGAACATCTTCGCCGCCGGCGACGTCACCGGACCGCATGAAATCGTTCACGTTGCCATCGAACAAGGCGAAGCCGCCGCCATTAACGCCGCCGTCTTACTTGGCAAGCTTCCTCCGGAAAAGAAGCGTTCCGTCAGCTACCGCCTCAAACTCTTCGGCGTCTTTTGCGAACCCCAAGTCGCCACCGTTGGATTATCGGAACAAGAGGCCGCTGCGAAGGGCATGGACTTTGCCACCGCGAGTTACCCCTTCGACGACCACGGCAAATCCATGGTTATGGGCGAAACCCATGGCTTCGTGAAGATGATCACCGACAAAAGCACGGGCGAGATCATTGGAGCATCCGTTGTTGGCCCGGAAGCTGCGGACCTCATCCACGAAGTCGTCGTGGCCATGCACTTCAAAGCCACTGCTCAGGATTTCCTAACAATCCCGCACTATCACCCCACGTTAAGCGAAATTTGGACTTATCCTGCAGAAGAATTGGCCCTAACTAATGAACTAAAGTAATATGTCCGCACCTTCGTATTTTTAGGTATCTAACTTTCTTGGTTAAACATGAAAGGATCTCTAAATTATAGAAATTAAGATCGGTGAATGCCGATTAAACCCAACATTGTCGTGTTAAAACAAATCATTAATCAGTCGGAATCTGAGGAGGGTAAGTCCGAAGACAAGTCTTCCGCTTCACCCGCTGATTCCTCCACCTCCCAAAGTCACTCAAAAAAACTGTCGTCCGCCATGAGTTCTTCGAAAAACGTTCTGTCCAATGATGTCGAAATCAAAGGCACCATCAAATTCTCCAACGACCTCATCATCGATGGCCGCATCGAAGGAGAAGTCCTCTCCGATGGCAGCCTCACCGTCGGCGAAAACGCCTACGTGAAGGGCGACATCAAAACCAAGTCCGTTGTCGTCTTCGGTAAAGTCGAAGGCAACATCACCGTCAAGGAACACTGCGACTTGAAATCAAACGCAGAAATCGTCGGTGACATTGGTGCCGGAACGCTTTCCATTGAAGGAGGCGCCACCTTCATGGGCTCCTCGAAAGTGGGCAAAGCCGCCGCCGCAGCCGCATCAAGCAGCAGCTCTGGAGGATCACAAAATCCGCAGAAGTCGGCCGCAGCCTGACCTTGAGCCCAACGCGCTATCCAAGTCCATCCCCTCTCGCATTTCTTCCTTCATCCTAACCGAGTAAGAAACGACGAGAACCAAAACGCAAAAGATCCGCGGGAAGCGGATTCCTGTGGCTTGTCCCGATTGCGGACATTGCCAGGAGGAATCCGTTCTCGCTGTTTCTACTTTCTGTCGGAAGTGTGGAAGCAATTTCCAGATCACAGCCGCCAGCCGGGAGAACGCGCGCCCCAACGGAAAGCCGGATGAATCTCCGTCCAGCCCATTCGGTGTCGGAAAGAAACCACGCGGCAAAGAAGCCGCGTTTATCGACGGGCCTTCGTCCATACTGAACGCCACCGCACCCGTCGCCACCCGGCGGCACTCAAGCGGGACATCACGCAACATCTGGTGCGTTGATTGCGAAACTTCCCATCGCGTCTCACTTGGGGCCGCTTCGACAAATTGCCCTTCCTGCGGCGCCTACATCAGTCTCGGCAACGTCGAAATTAAAAGCCAACGCACCGGCGAAATCCGCACACAAGGTGACGTCACTGTCCACCGCAACGGTGTCGTTATCGGTGCCATCTTTGCCCACAACGTCACCGTCCACGGAAAGACCCTCGGGAAAATCTTCGCCTCGGAAAAACTCGAGTTCCGTCGTTCCGGTCGCGTCCTCGGCGAAGTCCGATGCCGCGAACTTCACATCACCAAAGGCGTCAAAATTGAATTTGTCGGCGGCATTGAAACCGAAACCGCCTTCATCGAAGGTCAACTCACCGGTGACCTCACCTGCACTAAAGCCTTCCGCCTCCTCCGCAAAGGCGAAGCCACCGGAACCGTCCGCACCAAGTCCGTCCAAACCGCCAAAGGAGCCTCCTTCGACGGAATTTTCGAAATCCTGCCCGCTTGACCGGAAGTCAGAGGTCAGAGGTCGGAAGTCGAAGTTTATTGGCCAACCGGGAGCGCGAGCGGCCTCGCTCGCCCAAAACACCGGAGCATCCACCTCCTTCGCGCAAAGCTCGACACTCCTCCTCAAAACCATCTAATCAAAAACCGACAACCACTCCCCCGCCCACATCCCTTACCAACATATTCCACACTTCAACCTCCCCCACCGCCCTCTGACCTCTGATTACCGACCTCCGACTACCCCCCATCCGAAATCCGTTTATTTCGTATCTCTTTTCGCTAAAATCACTTCAGCATGCCCGCCGTCGCACCCGCCATCGACCTTCGCGAAGAGATTCTCCAGCTCAAAAAAGAGCGAAACGCCGTCATTCTCGCTCACAATTACCAGGTCGGCGAAATTCAGGACGTCGCCGACTACGTGGGTGATTCGTTAGGGCTCTCCTTCAAGGCCCGCGACACCGACGCCGATGTCATCGCATTCTGCGGTGTCCACTTCATGGCCGAAACCGCGAAGATCGTGAATCCTGAGAAAACAGTCGTCCTCCCCGACAAAGACGCCGGCTGCTCGCTGGAAGAAGTCTGCCCCGCCGATCAACTCGAAGCCTTTCTCAAAAAGAACGAGGATAAAAACTACTACGTCGTCGCCTACATCAACTGCAGCGGCGGTGTGAAGGCCCTCTGCGATGTCATCTGCACCAGCGGCAACGCCAAACGCATCGTCGAGCGAATCCCCGAAGATCGGAACATTCTCTTCGTCCCCGACCAAAACCTCGGAAGCTGGGTCATGGCACAAACCGGGCGTCACATGGACCTCTGGCAAGGAAGCTGTTACGTCCACGTCGAATTCACCCGCGACAGCATCCGCGAAATCAAAGACGCCCACCCCGGCGCCGAACTCATCGCCCACCCCGAGTGCACTTACGCCGTCCGCATGCTTGCGGACGAAGTGTGCTCGACGGAAAAAATGGTCCACTACGCAAAAGCCTCCAAGGCAAAGGACCTCATTGTCGCCACGGAAGCCGGCATGCTTCACCGACTGCAAAAAGAGGTCCCAGAAAAAAACTTCATCTCCGGCCCCACCGACCACTGCGCCTGCGCGGAATGCCGTTTCATGAAGATGAATACCCTCGAAAAACTCCGCGACTGCCTCGACACCCTCACCCCCGAACTCATCATCCCCGAACAAATCCGCAAACGCGCCGAAGAGCCCATCATGCGGATGCTGGAGTGGTCGAAGTAGAGTTGGTTACATGATCGGAACTTGAATGCGGGATGGCCAAAAGGCTTATCTCGAATTGCTCGCAGACATTGTTTTTTCCTTGGCTGTAAGCAATAGGCGAAACACACTTTCACTTTAACTGAGACATACCGATGGATTCTGCGGCGCCCTTTTTTAACAAAACCAGGTTTCTTCTTCTACTATTTGCACTGCTGTTTGTCGCGGCACTCGCCTCAGTCTGGTTAGGCACGATCATAGGTTCTTCCGCAGAGCACCTCTTGGAAAAGTATCCTCCCAACTACGCAGGCCCCGTTTTTCTAAAAGTGGGTTATGGATTATGGCGTCTCGTTGACTACGGGTTCTGGCCCTCCGCGTTTGTCGGGACTTCACTCTTCGTGATTGCGTTTGCGGGCCTCGGAAGCGCACGGCTCAGGTCATTCTGCGAGATCGCCTTTCCAGTCCTTTCGGTATCAGTCGCGTGTTTCAGCTTCTACTTCATTGTCTCAGGAGCAGTTGGGATCAAAGTCGCCTCAAACGGGTTATCAAGCCGGACATATTTCACCGAGATTCACCTGCACGATTGGCTCCTCGCAAAGCAATTTGAAAATGGTGGAGATATTCCGGTGGACGAAGGAAAGGTCTTCGGCTTGACCGTCGAAGAGGTCCCCGACATTTCCGCGATGCCTTCTAGGCAAGCATGGAGATTTCTCCAATTCTACAAAGATCGCCTTCATGAAGAACGGGAGGAAGCGACAAAACGCAGACTCATCGCCACTCTGGCCCTCTACACGCACCGCCGCGTGGGTGGGTTTGACGAAAAAGGGACGGCGATTGCCGCCAAACTGGGAGTTCCCGCCAAAGGTAAATGGGCGAATGTTCGAACGTGGGTTCATGACCGACTCGGGGAGAATGGATGGCATCCCTATCCGCCATTTGTCCTCCATTTTCCTCAACTCTAGAATGATTCCGATCAAGAATCACCACTTGTGGAAATCCAGATGTGAGATTCCATCTACAATGGTGCAATAAAGGTCTAGAAACAAGTCGAGCTTAAGTCAGGAAATCTTCGCGACTGGAACGTCGGTGCCATCATCGACCGTCCCACCCACCGGCGAAGCCGCCTTCCAGCTCTCACAGATTGCCATTCACTTTCGCTGGAGCGGCGGGGATCTTTGAACGATCAAGTTTCGTCGGCGCGACGTAATTAAGCTCCTCCAGATTCTTTGCGAGCAGAGCTTTCATCTCTGCCAATTTCTCGGCATGATCTGAATCTCCGGCGAGGTTATAAAATTCGTCAGGGTCTTTCTCGAGATGATAAAGCTCGTCAATCTCATCCACCAGATCGGGAAAGGTGGTGTATTTCCACTTCGGCGTGCGGACGCAGAGGATGGTCGGGTTATTGCCGTAGCCGCCCTTTGGACGGTAGTCGGCCTCATTGTAGTATTCGTAAAGGAAACTTTCTCTACCGGCTCCCCCTTTAAGTAAAGGAAGCCAACTTTCGCCTTGCACCGTTTTCGGGATCACACCCCTGCCGAGTTCGATGATCGTGGGGGCGACATCGACATTCAAAACCATGGCATCGATCTTTGATCCCGGCGTAGCGAGTTTCGGGTATCTCATAATAAGAGGAATACGAATAGAAGGTTCGTAGGCCTTCCGCTTGTCTGTGGAACCCCCTTGTTCGCCATAGAGGTAGCCGTTGTCACCGGCGTAGATAATCACGGTATTATCGAGAATACCCTTCTTCTCAAGCGCCTCACGAATACGCCCCACCCCGTCATCGACAGCGGAAACCGTGCGCATCATGTTCATCATGCCATCGTGGCGATTCACGGGCGCAAGAGCCGCGCCATTCCGCATTTTGGCCACGGCTTCCTGCATCCACTTCGGCTTGGCCGCGATGTCATTTTCGAGGCTGTCCCGAGTCTTCATCGACACCCCTTCATACAGTTTTTCATGGCGAGGCGCGGGCGTGAAGGGCTCGTGCATCGCCTTGTGGCTCAGGTAAAGGAGAAAGCGTTTCTCATGGTCGCGCTGAATATATTCTACAGCGCGATCATTCAGCACATCGGTGAGGTAGCGGGTCGCTTTGAATTGCTTGCCGTTCAGGTTGATCCAGCAGTCGAAGTATTTTCCCTGCGAGAAGAAGCTGAACCAGTGATCAAATCCGGGGCGCGGGCGCCCGTGCCTCGCCTGGTGCCACTTGCCGAAATAAGCAGTGGTATAACCAGCTTCCTGCAGCACCTCCCCGAAGTTTTTGAAGCGCTCAAAGTCATAGTCATTGGTTTCATTGACAATGACGCCGTGTTGGTGCGCCCATGCACCGGTCAGAAAACTCGCTCGTGAAGGGCCGCAAAGAGATGTCGTGACGAA
Organism: Verrucomicrobiota bacterium; assembly: GCA_039192745.1. Lineage (GTDB taxonomy): Bacteria > Verrucomicrobiota > Verrucomicrobiia > Verrucomicrobiales > DEV007 > JBCCWV01. The sequence goes on from JBCCWV010000012.1 coordinate 29,582, forward strand.
CGCATTCTCAAAATGAACACCTTCATCCACGAGGCGATCAAGATGAGGCGTCTTCAGGAAAGGAAATGAGCCGCTCTTACCAAGGACGTCGAACCTTTGGTCATCTACGAGGATGAAAATGATGTTAGGCGGCGAAGAGGCGCGGCTCGCATTGACGCCTTGCGGTGCAGCGCAGACCACAAAGACATAGAAAACGAGAACACCGAGGCAGGGTTTTAATAGCGGTTTGGCAAAGGCGTTCATATCAGGAAAATCCTCCATCCACCGTCAACAAAAAGCCAAAATAGGAGGGAATTTTGAGGCCTCCGAAAAATTGAATCAGAATCCTTCCGTTCGTCAAGCCTGCTCCGCTTGGAGCGCGCCCACTAAGTCACCTACCCGGCTTTGACATCACGGAAGCTTCTTCGCAAAAAACTCAAAGGTGTGACCGTTCTCGCGGTTCGCGATGAAACTCGAAGCCTTTTGCGGCGGAAATTTCCACGGATCGAACTGCAAAGACATCGCGACTGACGGACTGAGCTCAGGAACATTGGTTGTTCCAGGATTCCAGCCGACGACTACTTTTCCGCCCACGACTAACATACTTGCCACTTGCTCCGCCAACGAGGCGACTTCCGACGATTCATTGACCCCCCACCCGAAGACGCCGTTGCAAAGAACAAGATCAAAAGAGTCGGCCTCGAAGTGCTTATCCAATTCGAGTGCCGAGCCGACGATATGATTTCGGCTTCCAAAACCAGCCTTTTCAGCATCGAGGTCGATCGTCCAGTATTCATGCTGACGAAAGAGACGCCGGTGGTGGAGGTTGTACCATTCGCAGCCGATATCGAGAACGCGTTTGATCTGCGGAAGGGTCGAAAGGTAGGGCAAGATTTCCTCGTGGTAGACTTCGCGGTCGCGAACCTTGCCGATCGTCCGTACATAGCGGCGACGCCACTTGAGGTGGTACTTGAGCGTGCGCATCAGGTCGCTCCAAAGAGGAGATGTAGGTTGTCGGGCGGCTTCCATTTGGGTCGGAAAAATACCGTTATTTATGGAATTTATATAATTTTCGAGAAAATGAAAGTAAATTCGTCCCAAATTTGCGAAAACTCGCCTCTTGTGGATCGTCGGCAGCATGGAAGCTGCCACCCGTGCTGATTTGCTCGACCTGCCGGTCGCGATCGCTCTTGGCGGGCTGGCGGTGGCGGCACTTCTCTGGATAGGAACTCACAGAATAAGCCGTCGCTCCCCCGGACTTCGCGCAGCGCTTTTTGCCGTTCGGGTCGGAAGCGCGGTCGCGGGTATCTGGTTCGCTCTGCAAATGCTAGGAAACTTTTTGGATTTCGAAACCCCATTGCCGTTGCTCGGAATCGCCGCTTTGGGCGGTATTGGAAACGAAGTCCTCCGATTCCTCTACAATCGCGAGAGAGAAAAACCCGGAGTGATCTTCGCTTTGCGAATCGGTGCTTTTTTAGTCCTGCTTCTTGCCCTGTTAGAGCCATCGACGGTGCTGGAAAGATCCGACGAGTCTCGGCGTGAACTGCATATTTTGTTGGATCGTTCGAAGTCGATGTTCCTTACCGACGTCAATCATTCGAGTTCCGAATTGCTGGATTTTGGCGAAGAAATTCCGGGCAGAGGCGCCCTTTCCTCACTGCAACAGATCGAATTGTCGTTGGCACAAATGCTCGAACGTCTGACTGACGGAAAATTCACTTCTTCATTTCCGACCGGAAATGATCGCGGGTATCTTCTCAAACAATTCGAGGCTGCAGAATTCGCGCTCGAGTCTTCGGTTGGCGAGTTCAGCTCTTTACTCAAACACGCCCCCTCTCCCGACGAAGAGACGGACATATTTTCGCGGATCGAAACCTCTCATGACAGACTTGCGGGGAATCTGCAAAGTGATTTCCAAGAGATTTCCAAGGCCCTTCGTGACCGCTCCGCGGACCGTTGTCTTCGTGCCCTGAATTCTGCCTTACGTCTGCTCAGGGAACTCCAATCAGAAGCCCCGGAATTGCTGGCCTCGGTCGATGATTTCCTCTTCGCGAAGTTGCCGCAACCGATCCGCGAAACCCTGAAAAACGAGGCATCACAGCCCCGGCAAGAGATCATCCGAAACGTTCTTGGAACTGACGAAGCGCTCTTTAAGGAAATCCAGAACACTTACACGCTGCGCATGGCTACTCTCGACGAACCCGGGGCGCCGGCTTCAATCGAGGACGTGTATGGAGCGACAAATACCGACATTGATTTCACGGACATGACTTCGGCCCTCGGGTCGATCATCGAACAGATCGACTCCGAATCGACGGCGGGTATTTTGCTTGTCTCAGACGGACGCCATACGGAGGAATCCAACGTCATCGACGTGGGCCGACGACTTGGCCTCGAATCCGTCCCGGTGAACGTCCTCGCCATCGGTAGTGAAAACGGCGCTCGTGATGCCGCCGTCTCCAGGGTCGATGCTCCTGACACGGTTTACGTCGACGAGACAATCAAAGTCAGTGCCGTCATTTCCGCGACAAGCATGTCGGGAGCATCTCTGAACGTGATCCTGATCGGCGACGGTGAGCCACTCGAGCAACGAGAGCTCGTCGTCGACAAAAATGATTTCTCGCAGACACTAACATTTTCTTATTTGCTATCACGCCCGGGCATCACTGATTTTGAAATTCGCATTCAAGGAACCACCGACGACGCCTTCCCCGGAAACAACACCGAATCGTTTGCAGTCGCGACCAGCGACGACCGCACGAACGTTCTCCTACTCGACGGCTACCCGCGCTGGGAATACCGGTATCTCCGCAATCTCTTCCACGGTCGTGACCAATCGGTGCATTTGCAGCATGTTCTTTTCCGTCCTGATCAAATCGAAGGCCTCCCACCTGGAGACACCGTCGCCGCGAGCGCCTCCCGCCCTTTCGAAAATCCCGAGGCAAACCAACTTCCTTCTTCAGCAGAAGAATGGCTCCAGTTCGACACGATCATTATTGGAGACATTCCTCCGGATTCGATGACGGAGGAGGATTGGAAGTCCGTCCATGCCGCTGTTTCAGAACGCGGCGCGCTCCTTGTTCTCATCGCCGGCCCCCGTGGAATGCCTGCGGGATTTGACTCCGAAACACTCGCAGACCTTCTTCCTACAGAACTTCCGACTCCTGAATCGACGTCACCCAGCCTTGACTCCCCTTCCCCGTTTCGCCTCCGGCTTACGGACGACGGGTTTTCCTATCCGATTACACAACTCGCCGAGGACCCCAACCTTAATGCGCGAATCTGGGCGGGCTTGCCCGATCTACGTTGGCGCTTGCCAGCGGGAGCGTTGAAACCGGTATCCATTCCGCTCGCTTACGCGGAAGACGTGAATGGTGCTGACCTTTCAGAAGATCCCGCAAGGCAGGAGACCAATGCCCTCATCATTGCCCGACGCTTCGGGCTGGGGCGCGTCTTGCTTTTGAACTTCGACCGGACGTGGCGATTGCGCTACGGGATCGGGGATGTGTTGCATCACCGGTTTTGGCAAAACGTTCTGCAATGGGGCGGCGCGGTGAATCTCCGTTCGGGAAGTGAATATGTTAGACTCGGCACAGACCGCTTGCGCTATGAAGCAGGCGATCCGGTGTCCATCACTTCGAGAATCAAGTCCCGCGAGACTCCGCTTGAGATCCAAGCAATGGTGGCTCGCGATGGAAAGAACGTTGCTCTCCCGATGTTGAAGCCGCAAAACGCGAATCCATGGCTCTTCGACGCGACCTTTCCCGCGCCGAAACTTCCCGGCGAATACACCATCACTCTGGAGGCACCCGGGGGGGCAGTGGAAACACAGTTCCGCGTGGCGCCGCCATCGGCTTCTGCGGAGATGCGGGACGTTACTCTGAATCTCCCGCTTCTGAATAACCTCGCTCGTTCTACTGGCGGAATCGTCGTTCGCCCCCACGACGCGGACCGACTGCTGCAAGCGTTCAAGCCCCCGATCGCTCCGGTCGTCGAGCGGCGTCATCGCCCGATTTGGGACAACGCGCTTTTTCTCGGGATAATCGCGGCGCTAGTTATCGCCGAGTGGCTGCTCCGGCGGCGCGAAGGTCTCGTTTGAGGTTCTTCCCAGCCCGGAAACTGGGCAAAACCCTGAAATTTCCCTCTTTCCGGCGACTTCAGGAGCAGGCGAATTCTCCACAGCAGGCAGGGCCGGACGCCGAAACTGCTACGGGGAAAACGCGGATATTCTCGAATTTGCCCCCTCGGAGGCCGCTATGGACGCCAAATGCGCCATCTGAGCCACCAAAAACCCTCAGTCCGTTCCCTTTGAGCCCTTGAAAAACCGGGAAAAACGGGCGATTTTTTTGTGAGAGGCCCACGCGGAAAGTCGTTTCAGGTTAGCGAACAATTTGGCTCTCTCCCTCGACGCTCACTCACACCATGAAATATTCTAAGTCACGCCTCCAGGATTGCGGTGGATCGGACCACATCCGGCCCCTCATGCACTCTCGCCGCGACTTCATGCAAGTCGGTCTCATCGGCGGCCTCGGGCTTTCCTTGCCGCAGATTCTCCAAATGGAAGCGCAAGGCGCGCCGAAGTTTTATGAATCGAAAGAAGGCCCCGCCAAGGCTGTCATTCACATCTTCCTTCCCGGCGGAATGGCCCACCAGGAATCCTGGGATCCCAAGCCATACAATCCCGCCGAATACCGCGGACCGTTTGGCTCGATCGAGACAAAGATTCCCGGCCATCGCTTCGGTTCCCACTTTAAAGAAACAGCAAAGGTTGCCGACAAGTGCGTCATCATCAATTCCATGACCCACGGCGAAGCCGCGCACGAACGTGGTGTCCATAACATGTTCACCGGTTACCGCCCGAGCCCGGCGATCAAGTTTCCCAGTCTGGGAAGCGTCGTGAGCCACGAGTTCGGACCGCGCAACAATCTTCCTCCCTACGTTTGCGTTCCCAACCAGCCCAATACGGATGCCGGCAGCGGTTATCTCAGCAGCGCCTACGGACCGTTCAGTTTGGGCGCCGATCCAGCGAGCAGCGGCTTCAAGGTGCGCGACCTCTCACTTCCGAACGGCATCGACGAAAAACGCTTCACGCGTCGCCGCACGATGCTCGAAGCTGTCGACGAACACTTCCGCGGCCTTGAGCAATCCGACGCACTCGATGCGATGGACACCTTCTACAACCGCGCCTACTCGCTGATCAGTTCCAAACAGGCTCGCGAAGCGTTTAACCTCGAAGCCGAACCTGCCAAACTCCGCGACGAATACGGTCGGAATCAGGCGGGCCAACGCATGATCCTCGCCCGTCGCCTCGTTGAGTCCGGAGTGCGTTTTGTTTCGATGGTTTATGGCGGATGGGACCACCATGATCGCATTAACCAGAACTTCCCGCGCCAGGCACCCGACCTCGACCGCGGCCTCACCCGACTTCTTCGCGACCTTGATGATCGCGGCATGCTCGACAGCACGCTTGTCATGGTCAGCTCCGAATTCGGACGCACGCCAAAGATCAACAACACTTCCGGTCGCGACCACTGGCCAAAAGTTTTCAGTGTGTTGCTTGCCGGCGGCGGCTTGAAGCGCGGTGTTGTTCACGGCCGAAGCGATGCGCTCGCCGGTGAACCGGACTCCGACGCCGTCACACCCGAAGATCTTGCCACCACCGTTTACGACCGCCTCGGCATCGTTGCGGACAAAGAGCTGATTGCTCCCGGCCCGCGTCCGATGGAAATCGTCGATGGCGGCAACATCATCCGCGACATCATCGCGTGACCCCCGGGGGCGCTCCGCTCCCGGACAACCACCACATTTTTTCCTGCAGATGAAAAATCGCACCCTGTTCGCGAATCTGGTCGGAGGCATTTTGATGTCGCCCTTTGCACTCGAGGCCGCCAGCCCCGACCTCAATGTCATCACTCCTCGCGGCGGCGAGGTCGGCACCGAAATCCAAACTCAATTCATCGGCGACCGCCTTCACGACACCGCGGAGATCGTCTCTTACTCTCCCCAAATCAAACCGCTCGAGTTCAAGGTCGTCGACAAGAAGAAAGTTGATGTGAAGCTCGCCATCGCCAAAGACTGCCCCATCGGCGAACACCTTTTTCGCCTCCGCACGAAGTCCGGTCTCTCGACCATCCGCAGCTTCTGGGTCGGACAGTTTCCAAACGTGGCCGAGACTGAACCGAACGGTGATTTCAACGCGCCTCAAAAGGTCAAGTTGAACACCACCGTCGAGGGCGTCATCAAGGTTGAGGACGTTGACTACTTCTCCGTCGAGGCCAAGAAGGGCCAACGCATCGCGGTGGAAGTGGAAGGCATGCGCCTCGGGCGTGTTTTCGACGGTCGCTTGCTAGATCCCTACGTCGCCATTCTCGACAAGAATCGTTTCGAACTCGCCTTCGCCGACGACACCGCACTCCTCCAGCAGGACGCTTTCGCCACTGCCGTCGCGCCCGAGGATGGAACCTACATCATCGAGATTCGTGACTCTGCTTACGAAGGCAACGATCGCTCGCGTTACCGCCTTCACATTGGCGATTTTCCCCGTCCGTCCGCCGTCTATCCCGGGGGAGCCAAGGTGGGAACAGAACGCGAGTTCACACTCATCGGCGATCCTTCAGGAACGAAAAAGATGAAGTTCAAGGTTGAGGGCAAACCCGGCGAACGCGTCCCCGTCTTTGCCAAGAAGGACGGTCGCAGTGCCCCTTCCCCGAATTACGTCCGCGCCTCCACGTTTGGTGATGTCCTGGAAGCCGAGCCAAACAATGATCAGAAACAGGCGACACCCAGCCAAGCTCTCCCATTCGCCTTCAACGGTATTATCGAAAAACCCGGCGACGTGGATTGGTTCCGCTTTTCCGCAAAAAAAGGTCAACGCTTCACCTTCCGCGCGATCGCCAAAGCCATTCAATCTCCTCTCGATGCCGTCCTTAATGTTTATGACGCCGACGGAAAACACATCGGCGGCAACGACGATTCCGGCGGGCTAGATAGCAAGTATGACTTCAAACCGCAGAAAGACGGAGACTACTTTGTCCGCGTCCGCGACCATCTCGACAACGGCGGCCCCGACTACGTTTACCGCATCGAAGCGGAACCCCCTGTTGCCGGTCTCAGCCTGAGCACGCCGCAGTTCAGTCGCCGTGACTACCAGTCCCGCCAGATGATTTACGTCGCCCGCGGAAACCGTTCCGGCATCGTCGTCAATCTCGCCCGCCGGAGTTTCTCCGCCGACGTCAACCTGGCGACCGGCACTCTTCCGAAAGGCGTGACCCTAAATTCAAAAGGGATTCCAAAGGCGCTTACTTCAGCACCCCTACTTTTTGACGCGGCCAAAGATGCCCCGCTCGGTGTTTCCCTCGTTTCGCTGAATGGAATTCACGCCGAGAACAGTGACGTGCGCGGCGAGTGGACCCAGAAACTCGACTTCGTTATCGCGAATCCGAACAACACCGTGTTCTACCGTTCGTTCACCGACAAGCTCGCCGTCGCCGTCGTCGAAGAAGTCCCCTTCCACATCGAGTTTGAAACGCCGAAAGTCCCCATCGTCCGCAAAGGAACTTTCCCGCTCAAGGTCAAGGCGGTGCGGAAGGAAGGGTTCAAAGCACCTATCGATATCCGGCTGCTCACCCGAACGCCCGGCGTGAGCGCGACGACCACGGTCCGGATCCCCGAAGGCAAAAACGAAGTGACCTACCCCATCAGCGCGAATGGTTCCGCCGCGACAGGAACTTTCCATTTTGTGGTGATGGGCGAAGCGAACACGCCGAATGGGCAAGCGATCGCAAGCTCTGATTACATTCCGCTCACCGTCGCCGAACCCTATCTCGACATGAAGATCGAGATGGCGTCTGTCACTCAAGGCCAGTCGACGAATCTCGTCTGCAAGATTGAGCACAAAACGCCATTCGAAGGTAAGGCCAAGGTTCGCCTCACCGGTCTACCCGCCAAGTGCGAAGCTCCCGAACTGACCTTCACCAAGGACACGAAGGAACTCGTCTTCCCTGTGAAAACTGCCCCGGATTCTCCAAAAGGTCAGCACAAAGGACTCTTTTGCAGCGTCGAAATCCCTGACAACGGCGGGATCGTTCTTCACGCGCTCGCCCAGGGCGGTATCCTGCGAATCGATCCGCCGAAACCGCCCAAGCCCACACCAAAACCGGAACCGAAAAAGGAAGTCGCCCAGGCCAATCCAAAATAACCCGGCCCATCCTGACCTTCCATTGCTTCTCCCATGAGACCCGAACCCCGCCTCTGTCTCAGCCTCGCCATCGGACTCCTGATCCCGACGCTGGCTTCGGCAAAAACGAATCCGACGCCAAAGGATTCGGGCCCCAAGTATCACGAAATGCTCCCTTCCGAGCATCCGGCACTCGCCGTTCTCGAAGCGCATTGCGTCTCCTGCCACAATCCGGAAAAGGAAAAAGGCGGACTACTCATTCATACCGCCGAGGCGCTTGCCCGTGGCGGTGACACCGGCGACGCGGTCATTGCCGGGAATGCCGACGACAGCGAGCTTCTCTACCGCATTCTTCTCGCCCACGACGACAGCGAAGCCATGCCGCCAGACGGTCGGCGCCTGAACGACGCCGAGAAAGCCGCCATTCGTCACTGGATTTCCCAGGGGGCCAAATTCCCCAAGGGCCGGGAACTGCATGAACGCATCGAGGAAGACCTCGCGACAAAGACATCTCCCGCCGACGCCAAAAACCTCGTCGAGATCCAGGTTTACCCGAAGAAGATCTCACTGGAAACGAAAGACGATAGCCAACGCCTCGTCGTCGTCGCGAAGTATGCCGACGACACCACCCGCGATGTCACACAGTCGGCCACCTATTCCATTACCAACCCGTCGCTTGTAAACCGCGACCTCAATGAATTCACCCCTGCACGCGACGGCAAAGGCACAATCAAGGTCAGCTTCCACGGCAAGTCGCAGCAGATTCCCCTCAACGTCGAGAAAGCCGCCATCGACCGCATGATCAGCTTCAATCTCGACGTCATGCCCATCTTCACGAGCGCTGGTTGTAATTCCGGCGGCTGTCATGGAGCAGCACGTGGCCAGGACGGATTCAACCTGTCCCTCTTCGGCTACGACCCCGACGGCGACCACTTCCGCATTACCCGCGAGTTTGCCAGCCGCCGCATCAACCTCGCCTTGCCCGAGGAAAGCCTCATGCTGACGAAGGCCGTCGAGTCTGTGCCCCACACTGGCGGCAAGCTTTTCGACCGACGGAGCCAGTATTACCAGACAATCCACGATTGGCTCAAGGCCGGCGCCCCCAACGACAAGCCGGACATCGCCAAACCCATTTCACTCGAAATCCATCCACCGCTCGTCGTTCTGGAAGGCGTCGGCACCAAACAACGCTTCACTGCCCTCGCGAAATACTCTGACGGCACTGATCGCGACGTGACCGATCTCGCGATTTTCGAATCCAACAACAGCCCGAGCGCGGCCATCGACAAGCACGGAATCGTCACGTCTGGCCAACGCGGCGAAGCCTTCATCACCGCACGCTTCGCCACCTTCACCGTCGGCTCGCAAGCCATCGTCATTCCGGAAAACCTCAAATACTCGCGCCCAGATTTCCCCGCGAACAACTACATCGACAAACCCATCGCTGACAAACTACACAAGCTTCGCATCGTCCCGTCTAAACTCGCGAGCGATGAGACTTTCCTCCGACGCGCCACAATCGACATCACTGGTAAACTTCCCACCGAAGAAGAAGTCCACACCTTCGCCAGCTCCAACGATCCGAAGAAGCGCGAGAAACTGGTCGATGACCTCATCAATCGAAAAGAGTTCACTGAAGTCTGGGTCATGAAATGGGCGGAACTGCTGCAGATCCGGACGATCAACCAGCAGAACCGCATGAGCTACAAAGCGTCGGTTCTCTACTTCAACTGGCTCAAGGAACGCATCGCCGATAACGTTCCCTTCAACGAAATCGTGAAGGAACTCATCGCCTCCGAAGGTGGCACCTTTGGCAACCCGGCGACCAATTACTATCAGGTCGAACAGGACGTTCTGAAAATCGCGGAAAACAGCGCGCAAACCTTCATGGGCATGCGCATGCAGTGCGCCCAATGCCACAACCACCCGTTCGACCGCTGGACGATGGACGACTACTACGGCTACGCCGCCTTCTTCGCGCAGGTCTCCCGCAAGAACGGCGCGGATCCTCGCGAGAGAGTCATTTTCGATCGCGGCAGCGGTGAAACGAAGCATCCCGTGGGCAATCGCAACATGAAGCCGCGCTTCCTCGGCGCCCATGAACCGGAGTTGAAACCCGGCGACGACCGCCGCCGCGTCCTCGCCGAATGGCTCGCATCTCCGGACAATCCCTACTTTGCCCGCAACCTCGCCAACATGATTTGGGCCCACTTCTTCGGCCGTGGCATTGTCGATCCCGTCGATGACGTCCGCGTCAGCAACCCCGCGTCCAATCCAGAACTCCTCGACGCCCTCGCCGCGAAACTCACCGAATACAACTACGACTTCAAACGCCTCGTCCGCGACATCGCCACTTCACGTACCTACCAGCTCGCGACCGCGGTCAACGAGACGAACGAAACCGACCTTACCAACTTCTCCCGCAGCTACGTTCGCCGCATGCGCGCCGAAGTCCTGCTCGACGCCATCAGTCAGGTGACGGATACCAAGAATAAGTTCAAGGGACTCCCCGAAGGCGCCCGCGCCGTGCAGATCGCCGACGGCAATATCTCCAACTACTTCCTCCGCACTTTCGGCCGCGCCACCCGCGAGACCGTCTGCAGTTGTGAGGTCAGCATGGAACCGAACCTCGGCCAAGCACTCCACCTCATCAACGGCGACAACACCGGCGACCGTATTAAGAACGGAAAGCTCATCGAAACGCTCCTCAAAGAAGGCGTTCCGCCGAAGCAGGTCATCGACAAACTCTACCTCCGCACCCTCGCCCGCCGCCCCACGCAAGCGGAGAAGGCCCGCCTGGAAAACGAACTCGAACAAGCCGGCCCCGACAACGCGAAGACCACTCTCGAAGACATCTTCTGGGCCCTCCTGAATTCCAAGGAATTCATCTTCAACCACTAGCAGCCCAAGGTGGATCGTGACCTCCGGGCACGATGCCAACCCCCGCGACGCCAGTCGCCACTCCCAAAACCGCTCCCATCTCAAAAAAACCGCCCACAGATTACTGATCACTGATTACCGATCGCCGCCCACTGACTCCCCCCGCTCAATGCTCCGCAGAATCACAGCCTCCCTCTCGATTCTCCTCTCGACGCTCGTCACCGCTTCCGCCGCCGACAAACTCACCTTCGACGACCACATCCTCCCCATCTTCGAGAACTACTGCCTCGAATGCCACAACCAGGACGAGTCACGCGGCGGCCTCGACCTCTCCACCTACGGCGCCACCATCGCCGGCGGCAGTGGCGGTGAGATTCTCAATCCGGGGAGAGCCGACGAATCCAAAGTCTTTCTCGTCACCGCCAAGATCGAAGGCGAGCCCATGCCACCCCGCGGCCAAGGTCTGAATAAAGAGGAACTCGACGTCCTCAAAAACTGGATCACCGGTGGCGTCCTCGAAAACGTCAACAGCACCCCAAAGAAGCCGAAAGAAAACAAGCTCACCATGTCCGCCGACGTTGCCTCCCTCGGCAAACCGGACGGACCGCCACCGATGCCCGAGCACTTACTCCTCGAACCGGTCGTCGTCACCCAACGCGCTGCCGCTACCTCCGCCATTGCGACCAGCCCATGGGCGCCTCTCGCCGCCGTCGCCGGACAAAAACAAATTCTCCTCTACCACACCGACAATCACCGCCTCGTCGGCATTCTCCCCTTTCCCGAAGGCCATATCGAAAGCCTCAACTTCAGCCGCAACAGCCAACTCCTCCTCGCCGGCGGAGGCGTCCCCGGAAAGAACGGCCGCGTCGTCGCCTTCGATGTCAAAACCGGCAAACGCCAGCTCGAACTCGGCCGCGAGTTCGACACTATCCTCAGCGCCGACATCTCCGCCGATCAGGCTTTCGTCGCCTTCGGTAGTCCGGGCAAACTCGTGAAGATTCTCGAAACCGCGACCGGCGAAGAAGCCGCCGTCATCAAGAAGCACACCGACTGGGTCACCGCTGTCCGCTACAGCCCCGACGGCAAGAAACTCGCTACCGGCGACCGACAGGGAAACCTCTACGTCTGGGAGGGAGACACCGGGAACATCCTCCATGAACTCCGCGGCCACAAAGGTCCGATCAACGCCATCGAATGGCGTGCCGATTCCCATATCCTCGCCGCCGCCTCCGGCGATGGTTTCGCCATTCTCTGGGAAATGAAAGAAGGGAAGCAGGTCAAGCGCTTCGAAGCGCACAAGGAAGGCATCCTCGACCTCGACTTCCACCGCGACACCACCCTCGCCACCGTCGGCCGCGACAAGCGGGCGAAACTCTGGAATGCCGAGGGAAAACTGTTAGGACAAACAGAACCCATTTCCGAAGAGCCCCTCGCCATCCGCTTCCGCCACGATGGCAAACAACTCATCGTCGGCGACTGGACCGGCGGCCTAGGTCTCTGGCCGCGGGAATTGAAGACTAAATCTGGCAGCCTCGTTGCCAATCCCCCTTCCATCGCCTCTAGGCTCCAATGGAACAACGATCACCTGAAGAAACTCACGGCAAGTCTCGAGTCCTCCAAAGCGGCGCACAAGACAGCCACCACCGCAGCGGAAGCGGCCGCCCAAGCAAAGACGAAGGTCGACAATCAACTGAATGCCAAGCGGGAAGAACTGAAACAACTGACAGCCCGCCTCGAAAAAACGAAGCAGGAAAAGAAGCCCGTCCCCGAGGACCTCCCGAAACAAATCGAAGCTGCCAAGGCGAAAATCCCTGAACTCGAAAAGCAACTCGCCACCGCGCAAAAAAATATCCCCGTGAAAACCAAAGCCAGAGACGAAGCGGCCGGCAAAGTCGGTACTCTCGAAAAACAGATCGCCGGCACCCGCTCTACCCTTCGTTACTGGCAAGCCGCCCACGCCAATCTCCAGCACCATCAGCTCGCCGAAACATTGACCCCGCTTGAGGAAGCTGAAGCGAAGGCACGTGCCGAACTCACCACCGCAGAGAAGGCGCACTCTCAGGTCATCGCCAAGTTCAAGGCCGCAGAGAAAAGCCGCGAGGAAGCCAGACGCTCCCTCGAAGGCGAACGCAATGCCCTCGAAAAGACGAAGGCGTCCCTACCCGAACAGGAAAAGAAGATTCGCATGACCCGCCTCGTTCTTTCGCAACAGCGCGAAGCGGAAAAGCTCCTTCGTCAGCAAACAGAAGAATCACCCAACGATTCCGCACCCGCTATCGCCCAGCAATTCCGCGACGCTCTCACAAAATCCGTCAACGCCGTGAAGTCGTCAGAGAAAGTTCTCGCCAACCAAATCCACCACCTAAACAACTGCGTCTCCGAAGCTCGCAAAATCGTCGCCGCCGCGGAGAAGAATTTGAAAGCCGCCGAGCAAAATCTCCACGACGCCACAGAGGCTCAAAAAAAATCCTCCGCCACTCTCGCCAAGACCAAACAGTCCCACGCCACCGCCGCCGCCGCTCTCGCCAAAAAGAAAAACGAAGCCGCCGAGCTCAAAAAGCGCTACCTCGCCCTACGCAGCTAATCCCCCTTCTGCTCGCCACCCAACTAAGCACTCCAAGAGGAGCCACTCCCCGGCGGACCGCGGATGTCCACATCCGCACCACCCAAATTGGCGCAAAGCGCCACACTTCCTTGTTCGCGGGCCAGCCACCGAAAACCGCCCCCAAAAAAGTCCTTCCCTTCGGTCAGTTGATCCGATGCGGATGTGGACATCCGCGGTCCGCTGCTTACAACATCACCCTCCTTTCGCCACCTTTTCGATCAATGGCAGCGGCCCGAAGGACTCGGCAGGGATAACTTGGCGTTCGACGGAACCGTCTTCTTTTTCGACGTCGCGGTAGAGCGCCAGATACCGCCAGGCTCCTTCCGTCGCGCCGACGACTTTCATTCCGGGGCGCTCATTATTGGCCCGATTAAAATCTGGAACGATACCTTCCTCCGGTTCGAGCACCGCATATTCCCCGTCGTTCATAGGAATGATTTCGCGAAGAATCTCCCCGTCCATTTTCTGCAGGAGCAATGTTTCGCGAGGCGTGATTTCAATCTTGTTCCCCGCTTTATCGCAGGTTCTGCCATCCTCAAAGAGTTTCTTTTTCTCTTCCTCATCCATCTGGACCTCCTGACCGCTCCCCGCCTCCCACAGTTTCAGGGTCCCGTAGATCGACACCGAGAGGACGTGGCTTCCCTCCGGCGAGAACGCGCACGACGTGACCTCATCCGTGTGACCCTCGAAGGTGCGCAGGCAACGACCGCTCCCCGCCTCCCACAGTTTCAGGGTCCCGTCGAAAGCCCCCGAGAGGACGTGGTTTCCCTCCGGCGAGAACGCGCACGACGTGACCTCATCCGTGTGACCCTCGAAGGTGCGCAGGCA
>JBCCWV010000013.1:0-43229 GCA_039192745.1 Verrucomicrobiota bacterium
CGACCGCCGTCATTAAAATGACACTGGCTGTGGTAGCAAGCCTCTCCCATAAAAGAGTGTTTTTCGGCTCATAGGCGTCAATGGTTTCTCCCACCAACGGCAATGCGATGATTCCACTCAATATTGCCAGCAAGAAAAGGTAGAATCGTCTATACGTGGCGCAGAAATACCGAAACACTCCTTCTCGATCGATCTCGATCTCGAAATTCTCCGGATGCTCCTTCCCCTCTGGTGTCATGGTGGCTACCCCTCCTCGACTTTGTTCGTGACCAGCGTCCCGACGGGTTCGCCGACGAGGGCTTTGTAAATATTGTCGGGCTTCATCATGTCGAAGACGATGATTGGTTTGTCATTGTCCTGACAGAGGCTGAAGGCGGTGGAGTCGAGAACCCGGAGGCGGCGGCTGATGGCGTCGCTGAAGCTGATGGTGTCGAATCGTTTTGCGTCAGGATTCGTTTTCGGGTCGTCGTCGTAAACGCCATCGACTTTCGTGGCTTTCAGGATGACATCGGCGGCGATCTCACTCGCGCGGAGGGCGGCGGTCGTGTCGGTGGAGAAGAAGGGATTGCCGGTGCCGGCGCCGAAGATGACGACGCGGCCTTTTTCCAAGTGGCGCATGGCGACGCGGCGAATGAAAGGCTCGGCGACGTTTTTCATCTCGATGGCTGTTTGCACGCGAGTTGGGACGTCGAGGTCTTCGAGGCCGGCCTGGATGGCGAGGGCGTTCATGACGGTCGCGAGCATGCCCATGTAGTCGGCGGTCGCGCGGTCCATCCCGCGGTTGGCGGCGCTGATCCCTCGCCAGAAATTGCCGCCCCCCACGACGACGGCGATCTCGATTCCCCCCTGCTGGGCCTTTTTAATTTGCTGCGCCATTTGCTCGACGATTTCGGGCGAAATGTTGTCGGCGCTTCCGCTCTCCCGGAGGGCCTCGCCGCTGAGTTTGAGGACGACGCGTTTGAAATTTCGGCGCAGGGGCGGATTAGACATCTTGAACGCGATATTGCGGCGGGGATGGGGAAATGACAAGGGGGGAATCGGGGGGATGCGGGATGCGAGGTTCGAGGAGCGGGATGTGTGATGCGAGGTGGAGTAGCGTGGGCGCTGCGGCTTGTGGGTGGGAAGGTGGTGGGGCGGGATTCTTCCGAATCTTGAATCCGTATAGGGACTGTCTTACGGTTCCCGCAATGGAGCCGACGCAAGAGCTGGTCGACGCGATCTATTTGGAAAAAATCGAGCGAGCCCGGAAGACGGACCCGACCGAAAAACTTTGGTCAGGAGGGCAGTTATTTGCAGATGCTTGCACTAGGATGAAGGCGGGGATCAGGCATCGCTTCCCGGAGTTTAACGAAGAAGAAGTGCATCGGAAACTCCTTGAGCAACTCGAGACTATTCGAAAATTGCACCCGAAAAGCCCGCAATGAACGGAGATGATGCCACAGTGGCCTTGATTCAATTGCTGGAGGAGATCGGTATTGAATACATGCTGGTAGGTTCGTACTCCTCGAATTATTATGGGATACCTCGGTCAACTCAGGATGCAGATTTTGTCGTTTTCATGCGTGGAGATGAGTTGAATGAGCTAAAAGGCAAGTTGCCAGATGGTTTTGTCCTGGACCCGCAAATGTCTTTCGAGACTGTCACATCGACGACCAAAACGTTGATTACGGTTGAAAGCATTGCCTTCAAGATCGAGCTTTTTGATCTCAGTGGCGATCCGTTCGATCAATCTCGTTTTTCTCGGCGCGTTAAATTGAATATGGGAGGGCAACCGGTTTCGCTACCGACTGCTGAGGACGTCATTGTGCAAAAGCTCAGATGGTGTGCGGGCGGGAAGCGGGAAAAGGATTACGCTGATGCCACGGACGTCATAGCGACGCAAGGCTCCAATCTCGATTGGGACTACATCATCGGCTGGTGTGAAAAGCATGGCTCGCTGAATCTTCTGGAGGAAATTCGTGCTGAGATCAAGCGACTGACGGGCGGCTAAAAATTCCGTCTGGTCCCGACCTTGCCCCGCCCTCGCATCCGCGTAGATTCCCGCTGAATGCAGATTCTTGCCGCTATTCTGTTTATTGCCTCGGCGGTCGTTTTCCGGCTTGTGACGGGGACGGCCGAGGGGGAGTTCGCGAACAGCCTCGTCAATTACGCGCCGATGGTGGGAATCGTTTTCTGTGCGGCGATGGTGCTGCCTTGGCGGGTGGCTTTGTTCGTTGGGTTGGGAGCGCTGCTCGTGAGTGATCTCGTTTTGAATGCGCACTACGCGTCGATGCAGGCGGACCAGACATTGGCTTCCCTCACGTTTTCACCCTGGATGGCGATGAACTATACCGTTTACGCGATCATCTTCCTGACTGGCATGAACCTCGCGAAGCGATCAAACGTGGGGATGCTTTTTGCGGGAACGATCACCGGCGTCATTGGGTTTTACCTGTTGTCGAACACGGCTGCATGGGCCGCGACACCAGCTTACTCAAAATCGCTGGCCGGATGGTGGCAGGCGCAGACCGTCGGTCTCCCTGGATTCCCACCGAGCTACTTTTTCCTGCGGAACGCCCTGATCGGAAACACGCTCTTTGCCTCGCTCTTTGTCTTTTTTGTCCTCGCACCCAAGGAATCCCTCGAAACCGAAACTTGCGCTGCCGTATCCGAGGAAACGTGATAATCTGACGACCCACCTGAGACGACCATGGCCACGACTGAAACCGCTGATCCCACAAACTTTGCCGCCGCGCCGGTGAATGCCGAGCTGAATGCGGAGCAGAAAATAGAGATGCTTTCCGAAATGATGCGCATCCGCCGCTTCGAGCAAGCCGCGCTCAAGTATTACAACGCCGGCAAGATGGGCGGGTTCCTCCATCTCTACATTGGTCAGGAAGCAGTCGCGGTCGGTGCGGTTTCGCTCATGGGCGAGAACGACCATGTCATCACGGCCTACCGCGACCACGGCCACGCGCTTGCGGTAGGCATGGGCATGGATGAATGCATGGCAGAACTTTATGGGAAAATCACCGGCTGTTCGCAGGGCAAGGGTGGATCCATGCACTTCTTCGCGCCCGACAAAAATTACTGGGGTGGTCACGGGATCGTGGCCGGGCAGACACCTCTCGGTGCCGGCCTCGCCTTTGCTCTGAAATACAAAGGCCTCGAAGGTTGCGCGATGTGCTTCCTCGGCGACGGCGCCGTCAACCAGGGCGCCTATCACGAAGCATTGAACCTCGCCGGACTCTGGGATCTGCCTGTCATTTACGTTATCGAAAACAATGGCTACTCGATGGGCACCAGCCAGAAACGATCGAGCGCCTTCAAAAACTGCCTCGCCGAGCGTGCGGACGGGTATGACATCGTTTGGGACCTGATCGACGGCCACGATCTCTACGAAGTGCGCGCTAAATTGCAAAACGCCGTCGAGCGTGCGCACAAGGAATCACGCCCGACCGTCGTCGAGATCGCGACCTATCGTTACTACGGTCACAGTGTTGCCGATGCGAACGCGAAAAAATATCGGACACCCGAGGAGATCGAGAACTACAAGAACAACTTCGATCCGATCAACCTCTGGCGGAAGCGCCTCGTCGAAGAGGGCGTCGTTTCCGAGGAAAAAGCCGACGAGTTGGACAAGGCGGCGAAGGCTGAAGCCGACGCCTCGGTGAAATTCGCGGAAGAAAGCGACTTCCCGACCGAGGAAGACATCACGAAACACGTTTATTGGGAAGTCGACAACGGCACTGATGCCGGAAACACCGGAAAGCACTTCTTCCACTGAGAACTGGCTGTTCGAACCCATAAAATTTTCCTGACATGCGCACACTCCCTTACCGTCACGCCCTTCGCGAAGCCTTTGATGAGGAACTCGAACGGGACCCCAACGTTTACCTCATGGGTGAAGAAGTCGCCGAATACAATGGAGCCTACAAGGTCACAGAGGGCCTTTGGAAGAAGTGGGGCGACAAGCGAATCATCGACGCGCCCATCAGTGAGGCTGGGTTCATAGGACTGGGAATCGGCTCAAGCATGATGGGGCTTCGGCCGGTCATGGAGTTGATGTTCTTCAGCTTCGCCTACGTCGCCATGGACCAGATGATGAACAATGCCGCGACGTGTCGCTACATGTCCGGCGGGCTGCTCAATTGCCCCATCGTGATTCGCGGTCCCGCCAACGGCGGCACGAATGTCGGCGCGACGCACTCGCATTGCCCGGAGAATATTTTCGGAAACATGCCCGGCCTGAAGGTCGTGAGCCCGGCGACCGCTTACGATGCAAAGGGACTGATGAAGACGGCCATTCGTGACAACGATCCGGTTTACTTCATGGAGAACACACTGCTCTACGGCATCGAAGGCGAAGTCCCGGAAAACGCGGATCTTCCCGATGGTGAACTCATCATCCCGCTCGGCGTGGCCGATGTGAAGCGCGAAGGCACCGATGTTTCCCTCATTGCCCACGGGCGTTGTGTCCTCACCGCTCTGGAGGCCGCTGAACAACTGGAGGCTGAGCACAATATCAATGCCGAGGTCGTCGACATCCGCTCCGTGCGTCCGCTCGACGAGGAAACCATTCTCAATTCGGTGAAGAAGACAAATCGAGCCGTTTACATTGAGGAAAACAAGCCCTTCTGCGGCGTCGGCGCGCAAGTCGCGTCAACGATTCAGGAGAAAGCCTTCGATTACCTCGACGCACCGGTCATGCGGGTCACGTCCATTGACGCTCCGGCCTTCTACAGTCCACCCGTCGAGAAAATGCAGTTGCCGCACTCCGCGATGATCATCGAAAAGGTGCTGGCGATGTGACGCGGCGCGGGAACCGCGTTCTTGTTGCTGGACATAGAGTTCGTTCCTTGTCTCGCCGCTGTGCGTGATGAGTCAGCTTCTGTTATATCGGATTGCAAATTCTTGAATATTCGATCGCAACTCGCTCGGGGGTAACGCTTCAAAAAGTTCCTCGAAGGAGATGTGATAAAGCGTGAGCCTCTTCAGCCTGTCTTGGATCGACTCAGGATAATTCCAGTCCGACTGCTGCCTTCGCGGCATCGTATCTGAGCAATTTTCGAATTCAGCGACGATGTTTGAAAATGATGAAAGGTATTCTTCGAACTTGTATTGGTATAACCTCGATTTCGGAGATTGTCCGACGAACGCCTTGGGTGTGATTAGCGTGACAACACACCTTTCTGGAAAAGCTCCGTCGCACTGAAATGTCAGGGCGTTCTCGATGACTCTCGCCAATTGATTTCTTCGTTGGTCATGGGTGACGTTTTTGGAGATGTCCGAATACCATTTCATCTCGCAAAAGATGATTTCCTCGGATGCTCTCGGATCGTACTCGATTCCAAGGCCTCCACGCTCTTTCGAAATACCCCGCATTTTAATTCCGCCCCAGGCAAGGTCGAGATTCGTGTTCCCTTCCTTCATACGTGGCGGAATGGGTAGGGCTTCCATCCAAAGCGTGGGAGAGTGGCCGGAGTTTTTTGCGCCGAGGTGTTTGCCGAGTTCGAAAATGCCTCTCTTATCGTCTCCCGACGCAAATCCCACCGCTAAGAGAAATGTCCAAATCTGCTCATCGTAACATTCGATAGTTTGGTCAGAAGATTCCGCTTTTTCCAGGAACTGGAGAAGGCGGGCAATCAGGTTTTTCCATTGAGCCTCTGTCATGTGAAGCACGTGGCCCAATATTTCCGGTGCGGACTTTTGGATGATTTCGGGCAAGTGAGTCATTTTTTCCATAGAAAGCGTTTAGCCAAGATGGGTTGAGGATGAATTCGTCAGGGTTTTTCCGAAAGCATTTTTCCCAAATCCGGCTAGGATCATCCTGTGACTGATTCCCCGAAGAAATCCGGCGGACCGAAGTTTGGCTGCTTTCAGGTTTTGATGATCATCCTTGTTGTGATGGTGATCACGGCGGGATTGACCGCGTGGTGGGTGAAGCGCCATCTCTATGCGACCGCTCTGAAGCCTGTGGAACTGACGAAGGTCGAGGAGAAGGAACTCGACGAAAAGATTGAAACGCTTGGGGGTGAGGTGACCTTTCTCGACGATGCGGGCCGACGGGAGGGCGAGCCGGATTTGAACCCTCCCCCGGACAAGGGCGACGACGAGGAGAAGCGTGAGTTGGAATTTACCGAGCGGGAGCTCAACGGTCTCTTGAATCGCGAGAATCCTGAATTGGGCGAGAAGATTTACGTCGACTTGATGCAGGACGCCGCGTCGGTGCGGGTGATTGTGCCGATCGAGGAGGATGTCCCGTTTTTTGGGGGCAAAACTCTGAGGATCAAAGTGAACCTTTCGCTCAGCTATGGCGACAACCAGCTGGCGGCGTCGGTGAAGAAAGTTTCGCTCGGCGGCATCCCGCTTCCGAACGCGTGGTTGGGAAACATCAAGGACAAGGACCTCGTCTCGGAATTCGGCGAAGAGGGGAGCTTCTGGAAGTCGTTGTCGGACGGGATCGAGGGGCTCGAAGTGCGTGAGGACAAGATCTGGCTGAAGCTGGCGGAGTAGGCATTTTTCCGGGATTTGCGCCGGTGACTCGGGCTTGCGGACGATTCCAGACGATGCGAATTGTCCTGCCCTGCGGAATCCCCGAACCAGTAATTCTCACCCAACGATATCCACGACATGACTTTCATTGAAATGCCGAAATTGAGCGACACGATGACCGAGGGAACCCTCGTCAAATGGCTCAAGAACGAGGGCGACAATGTGGAGATCGGCGATGTCATCGCCGAGGTTGAGACCGACAAGGCGACGATGGAGATGGAAGCCTTCGACGAGGGCAAGCTCGGAAAAATTTACGTCGCTGAAGGTGGCAAAGCGGCGATCAACCAGAAGATCGCCGTTCTCCTCGAGGACGGAGAAGAAGCGCCGGAAGCGCCGGAAGCGCCGCCGGAAGGTGGAGCCGCACCGGCCCCCGAGGCGGCGGCGGAAGATCCTG
Source organism: Verrucomicrobiota bacterium (assembly GCA_039192745.1). GTDB lineage: Bacteria > Verrucomicrobiota > Verrucomicrobiia > Verrucomicrobiales > DEV007 > JBCCWV01. The sequence continues at coordinate 6,929 of JBCCWV010000013.1, forward strand.
CTGCTTCGTCGGGTCCGATTGATGCTCCCGCGCCAGCAGCGGCTGCTGCGACAGCGGTTGCGCCGGAGGGAAGCGAACGCATTAAGGCAAGCCCGCTCGCGCGGAAGATTGCGGCGGAGAAAGGGGTCTCACTGATTGGCTTGGCGGGAACGGGAGCGGGTGGCCGCATTGTGAAAGCCGACGTCCTCTCCGCAGCCGGAGGTAATGGCGTGGTCGCCGGTGGAGCGGCACCCGCCATTTCGCCCATGGCGCGCCCGGTCGCTGGCGGAGCAGACCAGAAGATTCCTCTTTCCGGAATGCGCACGATCATTGCGCAGCGTTTGCTCGAATCGAAGACGCAGATTCCTCACTTTTACCTGAACATCGAAGTGGATGCCGCGCCGATGATGGGTCTGCGCAAGCAGCTCAACGCTTCGCAGGGCGAGGATGGTAACAAGTTTACGGTGAATGATTTCGTCTTGAAGGCCGTGATCGGCGCCTCGGTGGCGGTTCCGCAGGTGAATGCGAGTTTCGCCGGTGATCATATCATTCAGTATGGCAGTGTGAATCTGGCTGTGGCCGTGGCGGTCGATGATGGACTGGTCACGCCGACGATTCGCGATGCCCAATCGAAGTCACTCCTGGAGATCAGCCTCGCGGTGAAAGACCTCGCGACTCGCGCACGGAACAAAAAGCTCGCTCCCGACGAATTCCAGGGCGGCACGATCACCGTGAGTAACCTTGGTGCCTATGGCGTGGATTCTTTCGACGCCATCATCAATCCGCCTCAATCCGCGATCCTCAGCATCAGCTCCATTCGCAATGTGCCGGTCGTGAACGATGACGGCGACATAGTTCCCGGCTTGCGCATGGGAGTTGGCATGAGCTGCGACCACCGCGTCGTCGATGGTGCGGTCGGTGCGACCTATCTCGCCGAGTTCAAGAAGCTGATTGAAAGCCCGGCTTTGATGTTGTTTTAGAGCAATAGTTGCAGCTTCCAGCTGCAACTATTGTCTTGTTCGGCTTTTTTCACCACGAAGGGCATGAAGAACATGAAGGCGGAGAATTTGAATTCCTTCATTTCCTCCATGCTCTTCATGGTAAATCCAAAGGTGCACATGGGCAGCAAGACGCCACTAGACTCAGTGCGGCTGGAAGCTGCAACCACTTAGGCTGGGAGCCGCAACTGCGCCCGATCAGATTGAGTATGGCTCGCGCATGGGTCGGGCGAGCATGGCGTTGACTTCATCGCTCGTGGAGATTTCCTTCACCGGATCCCATTGGATATTCTTTTGGCCGATGCGGAGGCCGATGTTCGCGAGGTGGCCGATGCTGATCGAGCGATGGGCGGCCTCAATCGGCGCGGCGGTGGCACCGCCAGAGTAAACGGCGTCAACGAAGTCGCTGGTGTGGCTGCTGCTTTCGTAGAGCCGGATCTCGTCGTCTTTGATCTTTTCCTTCGCGAGTTCTCGTGGATTGAATTCGATCTTTCCGCGTTTCACGAAAATGGACTTTCCGTTCTCGCCTTTGAAGAGGACACCAGTGTCGGACGCGTCACGTTTTGACCTGTCGATACTCATGACCTGCATGCGCGTGCCGTTGGCGTATTCGGCGGTGAATTCATAGCTTGTCGCTGTGTTGTAGATGGCGCTGGGTGCTGGAAGATCGCCTTTAATTCCCTCAAATTTTACAGGTCCGCTTCCGTCCATCCCAAGTGCCCATTGAGCGATGTCGATGTGGTGGGCGCCGAAATCTGTGACCATGCCGCCGGAGTAATCAAAGTTATGTCGCCAATTGAGTGGCAGAAGCGCGGGGATGTAAGGGCGGTGGCGAGCGGGACCTTCCCAAAGGTCGTATTGAATGCCGTCCGGCGCTTCTTCCGGAGATTGTCGATCGCCAAGGGTGCTCCAGTTCTTGTGCCCACCCGGGAGATAAACGTTGACGCCTTCAAGTTTTCCAAGGCGACCGTTTCGGACAAACTCGCAAGCCATTCGGAAGTAGATATCCGACCGCTGCTGGCTGCCGGTCTGCCAGGTGACCCCGGCCTTGCCGATCTCGTTGGCCATGCGACGCCCTTCATCGACGGTCAACGCAAGCGGCTTCTGACCGTAAACGTGAAGACCTTTGCGGGCACCGTAGATGGCCATGTAAGCATGCCAGTGATCCGGCGAGCTGACGTTGATGGCATCGAGATCCTCTTTCTCGATCATTTCGCGGAAGTCCAGGTATGTTTTGCAATCGGAATTTCCGTAGTGCTTATCGACGACCTCTTTTCCAGGGATCCGCCCGCCACGTTTTTCACCGCGGTAGCCGTAGTGCGGCATGTCCTTCACGGGATCAGCGACTGCAGTGACCTGTACGCGCTCGTCTTGCATAAATCCGGGAACGGTGACGTAGGCGATGGTGCCGAATCCGATGGCGCCGACGTTGATGCGTTCCGACGGCGCGGGACGACCGTTGCGGCCGAGGGCGCTGGCGGGAATGATGGTGGGGGCGGAAACCGCAGCGGCGGCGGTGGCGAGAAAGCGGCGACGGGTCGTTTTCGGAGGGTTGGTTTTCATGCTAGTTATTCCTAAATCATATATCAAAAATCATAAATCAAAAATCCCAATGCCGTCTGTTCTAGGAACCTTGAAACTGCTCGCCGACCCAACTCGTGCGCGAATTTTGCGCCTTTTGCGGCGCCAGGAGGTTTCAGTGGCGGAACTTCAGGAGATTCTGTCGATGGGGCAATCGCGGATTTCGACACAACTTTCCCAATTGAAGAAAGAGGGGCTCGTGGAAGATCGACGTTCCGGGAAGCACATCCTCTACGGACTCGGTGATGACGGTGCGCTCCCGCCGCCGGTGCTCGAGGTGCTCGAACTGGCGGCCAAGGAATTGCCGGAATCCAAGCGCGATGATGCGGCGCTGGATCTTGTCTTGAAAAAGCGCACGGACAAGGCGCGGGCTTACTTCGATCAATTGGCGGGAAAATTCGGGCGGCAATATGTCCCGGGGCGGTCATGGAAGAGTTTGGCGGAGACGTTGATCAAGCTCATGCAACCGAAGGTCATCGCCGATCTCGGAGCCGGCGAGGGCACGCTTTCGCAATTGCTCGCCCAGCGTGCAGAAAAGGTGATCGCCGTCGATAATTCCGAGAAGATGGTCGAGTTCGGCGGGAAGGCGGCGAAGGAGAACGGTTTCAAGAACCTCGAATACCGTGTTGGCGACATCGAGAGCCCGCCGATTGAAGATCAAGCCGTTAATCTCGCGCTTTTCAGCCAGGCCTTGCACCACGCCGCTGCGCCAAAGGTGGCGGTTGCAGAAGCTTACCGGATTTTGAAACCGGGCGGACAGGTGGTTGTGTTAGACCTGTTGAAGCACCAGTTCGAGGAAGCCCGCGAACTCTATGCCGATGAGTGGCTGGGGTTTTCGGAGGTCGAAGTCCTCGACTTCCTAAAGTCGGCGGGTTTCGATGACATTGATGTCACGGTGGTTGATCGTGAAAAGGAGTCGCCGAATTTTCAAACCCTCCTCGCGATCGCGACTAAAAAATAGCCATCCCGCGCGCGGCGAGATGGCTAACGAAATTCGTTGTTTCGTTGCTTAGGGAATCACGAGTCGATCACCCGGACGGATGAGCGTGCCGCTGATGCCATTGGCGCTTTGAAGCGCGGCAACGGTGGTTCCGTGATTCTGGCTGATGCGGTAAAGCGTGTCACCGCGTTGCACCGTGTAATACTGGTTGCTCGGCGTGCTGTAGCTCGATCCACTGCTGCTGCTGTTGTTGTCGTAGCTGCTGTAGGAATTGCTGGAGCCGGAACTGCTCTCGTAGTTGTAGGACGAGGAGTCGCCGGAGTAGTCGTAGCCGCTGTTGTTCCCCTGATCGTAAACGTAGTCGTATTCGCCACCGGAGCTGTTGCTGCCTCCGGTTTGGTAGAAATCGTCGGAACCACTCTGGCCGCCGTAGGCGCCATAAGCGTCGTTGGACGAGGTGCTTGTGGGGGATTTGCAGCTCGCAAAAGCAAGCGCAACGGAAATTCCTAGGAGTGATCGAAGCAAGACGGCGTGCATAGTTCCAAATTAGTTAATTTTCCAGAATAGTTAAGAAAAACGTAATAAATAGGAAAAACCGTGATCCGTCAAGGAAAAGGGGATTCAGGCGGAACGGCCTTATAAGTTCAGGTTATTTCGCCGGCCACCACGCATCGACGGCCTTGGTCATTTCGGCGACGATCTCCGGTTTTTCGGCGGCGAGGTTCTTTTCTTCGAGCGGGTCCTCGAAAACGTTGAAAAGCTCGATTTCACCATGCCCAGCCGATCCGAATCCGGCCTTGGCCGTGACATTCTCCTTGTGCGGGAGGATGATTTTCCAACCGTCCTTGTTCCGGAGTCCCCAGCGGTAGGTGAGGCTTGTCTTTGGATCGCTGATGTCCTCGGCGTTGTGAAGGAACATGTCACCGAAGACAAATTCACGGGCTTTCACGGCTTCTGGGTCGAGAAGATCGATGCCAGGCAAGTTCCACATTTCTGCGTAATCCACGCCGCAGGCTTTCAAGGTTGTCGGCGCAACGTCGATCGTGCTCACCGGCGTGTCGACGGTCGCGGGTTTGACTTTTCCGGGCCACCGAATCATGAGAGGCGTGCGTAAGCCGCCGTCGTAAGGAGAGCGCTTGGACCGCTCCGCGTATTTCGTGCTTTCCCGCTGCTGAATCCAACCGTTGTCGGTCATGTAGATAACGAGAGTGTTGTCAGCGACGCCTTTCTTGTCGAGGTGGCCTAGCAATTCGCCACAAGTTTCATCGAACCACTCGACCATTGCCCAGTATTTGGCGACGTGGACCGAATCCGTGCGCTTCTTGTATTTTTGGAGGAGCCGTGGTGGCGGGTTGTGGGGCGTGTGCGGAAGGAACGGCGCATACCAGATGAAAAACGGCTTTTCTCCGTCCACGCACATGTCGATGAAGTCCGTGACTGGGGCCATCCCCTCGCGACCAATTTTCAATCCCTCGTCACCGTGCCGCCCGCCGCGATCGATGTCCCCGTGGGTCATGCCATGGGTAAACCCGCCGTTTGCGTAATTCCCCATCCACCATTTCCCCGACTGGTGCGAAAAGTAATCGAGATGGTTGTGAAGCATGCGCGGCACCGAGGGGAGCGACTCCGCTATCTTGTTGTGCCACATGAAGACTTCCTTGCGGAACCGCTCGTTCTCCTTGTAGCGGGTCCGGCCATTTCCTTCTTCCGGCATGCGGGGCTCGTTTCCGGTGATCCCATGCTGGTGCGGGTAGAGGCCGGTGATCATCGAAATCAGCGACGGACTGCAAAGGCTGACCGGAACGTACCCGCGGGTGTAAGTCAGGCTCTCCGTCGCCAGCTTGTCGATGTGCGGCGTTTCAATCTGCTCGTGCCCCATGAAACTGTAGTCAGTCCAAGTCTGGTCATCCGAAATGATCCAAACGACGTTGGGGGGAGCGTCCTTTGCGAAACAAGGAACGAGTAAAGCAGCGGCGAGCGCAAGAGCAGGAAGAGTGGGGGATTTCATGGAAAGGAAGATGTGGGTAAACACGCCCGAAACCAGCCCAATCGCAACGCCTTCACAGAAAAATCATGGCGCGGTTTCGGATGCCAAGCGCTTCAGTCGATCCGTAGCGAGCTTGCGCTCGACCGATTCGAGGGAGGTGGAGGCCAGACGTTCATCGAGAACACGAATCTCGGTCAAGCCATGGCGAAGCATCACTGTCACAAACGCCAAGTCTTTCTCACGACCTGCAATAATTTTGCTTATGGCCAGATCGTGAGGGTCGAGGCACCAGCCGGTTGCACCGCGTGTGTTCTCGTTTTTCACGGCAATGAGTCGCTCTTTCCATCCTTCTGGCAACGTGGCCGTGGTCTCATCGACTCCATGTGCGTAGTAACCAAAGGTTTCGTGGAAAATGGATTTTTCTCCGATGGCTCCCTCAATCAAAATGGAATCAGAAGGTTTCCGGAGAGGGAAAACGTCAGCTTCCATGGACACAAGTAGTTCAAGCGGCGCCTCGGGGACGGCGCCGAGAATCGACTGACTTCCGATGATGACGATGTCGTTAGCATCCGCATTGCCCGCTGAAGCGCGGATGATGTGCTCAAGCTGCGTCCGATTCACGGTCTTGGTAATCTCTCAAGATAGCGGTGCGCTCGGCTTGAGTGAGCATACCGGCAAAGGGGCTCGATTGACGCAGGCGTTTGGCATTCTCGTCAAAGGCGAGCAATTGGTCACAAATATCATCGATAGGTTTCTCGAGGATCTTTTTCCACTCGAGCAAAGCCGGGCGCGACCGCGGAGACGTGGCCTCCAGCCACCGCTCAATGTTTGCTTTCGCCCGTTCGACTAAAGCGGGGTCGGCCTTGAGTTTCTTCGCGATCAAACGATCGAAGGCAAGGCTTCGTTCGTCGATGAGTTGGTGCGAATTCATTTCGAGATACCAATTAACTCCACGAAGAACTCATGCGCAACGGGAAGCCGGATCGCACGTCTATTTGAAGGGCACGGAGAAGGCGCCGAGCCATGGGGCGGGCGGGGGTGTCTGGATCAATTCGCGGCAGCGGTCGGCGAGAAGTGCGGAGGCGCGGTCGTCCGTGATGGCGTCGAAGGCTTTTTCTGCCTCGCGGAATTTGCCATCGAAATACAGTTTCAGCGCTTTTTCGTAGGCTTCCCTTTGTTCAAGTAAAGTTTCGGGGACCGCTCTCTTTCGCCCGAGCGGCTCGAAAACCTCGATAGGCTTCTCACGCCCAAAAACAGCAATGCGGTCGATGCGGCGCCACTCAAAACGGTCACCGGTATTCTCGCGGCAGTCCCGGCCGACGAGGATTCGTGTGCCGTAGAATTTGCACAATCCTTCCATGCGACTGGCGAGGTTCACACCGTCACCGACAGCCGTGTAGGCAAAGCGGTCTGTCGTGCCAAGATTTCCTAACAAAACTTCCGCGCTGTTGATGCCAATACGTGCTTGCAGGCTGGGTTTGCCGGATTCTTCCCGTTCCGCATTTAATGCTTTCAATTCCGCGATAGCGCCAAGCGCGGATTCGACGGCAGAAGCTTCGTGTTCTTCCCGCTGTTGCGGTGCGTTGAAGAGGGCGAGTGTGCCGTCGCCGGTGAAGTTACTCGTGACGCCGCCGTGTTCCTCCTGGTGACGGGCCACGATTTCGAGAAAGACACGAAGTTCAGAGAAGGCTTCATCGGCGGGAAGCTGTTCGCTCAATCGCGTAAACCCGGCGAGGTCGGTGAAAACGACCGTGATGTGTTCGAGCCGTCCGCCGAGTTTTGCTTCGTCGCCGCGGGCGAGGAGCGCGAGAACGAGGTCGCGGGGCACGTATCGCGAAAACGAGCGCAGGCTGATTTTCATCTTCCCGAGCGAGTCTTTGAAGAGGGCGATTTCGCGGATGGGCGAGGCATTCTCTTCGGTGGCGGTATGCTCGTCGAAATCGAGTTTCCCGATTTTTTCGAGGTCGTCGGTGATCTCCATCAACGGTTCCGTGACGCGTCTGGACTGCCAGATGCCAACCCGGATCGCAATGCCGAGGATGAGGAGCGATGCCAGCACGGTGAAGATCGCATTGCGCCATGCTTCGCCGAGGAAGTCGGCGGCGGGGACGACGACCGTGGAATAATAGGTGGTGCCGCCCGCCAGTTGCACTGGTTCGATGCGAACGGCAAACATGCCGCCACCGCGCGTGCAGCGGAAATACCGCATGTCAGGGTCTTCGGGAAGCTCTGCTTGCGGGAGGTTCAGGGTTTGCAGGGCCGTGTAAAGGCGCTCGATGCCCGGGCGCCTTCGATTTTCTGGTTCTGCTAGGAAATTACCGTCCGGTCTCAGGAGAAAGGCGGACCCGGTGGTGCCGACTTCCATGCTATCGAGGAAGCCGGCGACGTTGTGAAGGACGAGATCGGCCGCGAGAATTCCGCGCAACTGATCCGAGTGGTCGCGGAGCGCAAGGGCGGCGGTGATGCCGACGTCGGGCGAAGAGACAAATTGGTAAGGTTCAGTCCAGACGAGTCCCACGGATCGTTCAGCGGCCTTGAACCACGGTCGCGTGCGGGCGTCATATTCCGTGGGCGGCACGTCGTTGGCAGGCGGTGCGGGGATGAGTTCGCCGTCGAAATCCAACGCATAAGTCTGTGCGATGCGGCCATTTTCCTCGTGCGTGTAGACGATGCGAATGGGTCCTTGCTCGGCCCTCACCGCGCCGAAGATGTTCCCGTCGATATCGCTGTAGTAGAGCCAGGTGAGGTCGGGAAATTGATCAAGGAGGCGTGCGAGCTGGCGGGCTTTGTAAGTCCAATTCTCAAAACCGTCGCCACCGACAAAGATTTCATCCCGCATGAAGCCGATGGCCGGGTTGACCTGGTCGAAGTAGTTGTGCACCCGGTTGCTGACGACGGCACTGGTTTCCTCAAGCAACTTGTCTCGCAACTTGGTGATGGACGCGCGAGTGGTAAACAGGGCGACCGACCCAATCAGAAGAACCGTCCCGGCGAGAAGGCCAATGATGAGCGTGAGGATGGAGCGGCGGAGGGTCAATGTTGGGATTTTTGATTTAGGATTTATGATTTTTGATTGGGATAAGTCTCTGTGTATTCCCAACCAGCCAATTCTCCAGCCTCCAACCTTTAATCTCTATTCTCAAATCATCCAATCATCTAATCCCAGTCATCCAATCGCCGCCTCTTCTTCTTTCAGCCGAAGTTGGCCGCAGGCGGCGTTGATGTCGTGCCCCTTTTCTCGCCGGAGGGTGGCTTGGGCTTTTTCGTTCTGAAGCCTCTTTAAAAAGGCTTCCTGGCGAGTCTCCGATGGGCGTTTCCAGGGAAGGCCTTCCACTTTATTGTAGGGGATGAGGTTGATTTTTGCGCTGAGCGACCGGGCGCGTTTGGCGAGCATCGCCGCTTGCTCGAGGCTGTCGTTCACGCCGTCGATGAGAATATATTCGAAGGTGATCTTCTGCTTCTTCGACGCGTTCCAAACTTGAAGGGCGGCGAAAAGACGATCGAGCGGGTAGCGATCATTGACCGGCATGATGCGTCGCCGGACCTCGTCGCTCGCGCCATGCAGGGAGATCGCGAGGCGAATCTGCAAGGGTGTGCGCGCAAGTTTTTCGATCTGCGGTGCGAGACCGCTCGTGGAAACTGTCATGCGCCGCGCACCAATGCCGAGTCCCCAGTCGGCGTTAATGATTTCAATGGCGCGAAGAAGATTCGGCAAGTTCGCCAGCGGTTCACCCATGCCCATGAAGACGAGATTGTTGATCGTTTTCCCGGACGCTTCTTCAACGGCGGTGACTTGCTCGGCGATTTCACCGGCGTCAAGATTGCGCGTGAACCCGGCGAGCCCGCTCGCGCAGAACTTGCAGTCGAACGCGCAACCGACTTGGCTGGAAACACAGATCGTGTGGCGGTCGGATTTTTCACCGTAGAGTGCCGGTGATGCCGGGATCAAAACGGACTCGACGAATCGTCCGTCGTGCAATTGGAAGAGGTATTTCCGCGTCGTGTCGGAGGAATCGACATCGCGGACTTGCTCAAGTGCCCGCACGTTAAAATGCGACATGAGCTTGTCCCGCAGACCGTGGCTGAGATTCGTCATGGCGGAAAAGGACTTGGCGCGTTTGCGATAAACCCAGTCAAGAATCTGCGGTGCCCGGTACGATGGTTCTCCCCACGACTCCAGAAGCGCGACAAGGTCGTCGCGGTGCAATCCAGTCAGTGTTTTCGGGAGATCCATCGACGGGAAACATCGCTCACACGGCAAGGAATCCAAGCGGCTTGCGTGGATTGTTCTCCGCGGTTATCAATGATCTAGGGCGATGAAAACGATCATTTTCTTTCTTACCGGAATCGCGGGTGGAGCGCTTGGCATGTGGTTCATCATGGGAATCGTGGATGAGCCAAGTTCGGATGCGACCGCGAACGGGTTGGTGGAGACGGGAGAGCTGGAGTCAGTCCAAAAGGAACTCGATGAACAAGCGACGAAGTTGAAGAAAGCGCAGAGGGAAATCGCCACTTTGAAAGAGGAACGGGAAATGTGGATCGAAGAAAAGCGGGCCGCTGCAGAAGTGGCGAAGCAATCAGAGGAGGAGGGGCAAGGATGGGGCCAGGCGATTGAGATGTGGGGGAAGATGCAGGCCTCTGCAGAGAAGGATCAATTGCAGAAGTTGCTTGGCTTGAATGCCGTGCAGACAGGGGCGTTCGAGGCCGCGATGGCGGAACTGATGAAGGAACGAGAAGAGGCTTTCGGCATGATGTTTTCAGGCCAGGCATCCTACCGGCAGTTCGCGATCGTCGATGGGGCGACGCCGCAGGTCGATGCCTTTGCGGAGGAGTTTTTGAATGACGAGCAGATGCTGACCTACGAAGAATACAAGAAGCGGAAAGAGGTGGATCGCATTGAGCGCAACGCGAACGAGGAATTGACGCAATTGCAGATGGTTGTGTCCCTCACCGACGAACAGAAGGATGCGGCTTTTAACATTTTCGCGGATTTCGCCACGCGGGAAACTCCGGAGTCCTACATGAATCTGCCTCCTGGCAATGAAGCCGAGGCGTTCAATCAGGACTATCTTGCCCCCAGGGTTGAGGCGATGGAAGACATTCTCACTCCTGACCAACTGCAAATCTACACTGACCAGTCCCGGGTCATGATCGAAATGATGATGGGTGTCAGCGACGGAAATGCGGAGTAGCTGGGCAACGGGGAAGTCGATGTAGAAAAGATGAACATCACGGGGCGAACTCCGTCTAAGGGCTGTCAGGCGAGTGAATTTTTTGCAGACAATCCGCGGAATTTCACTACCGTCTGCCGCGCAAAACCACCCGATACAGCCTCCAATATGCAAAGATTAAGTCTTGTCCTATTCGCCGTCGCTCTCGTCAGTTCCTCCGCTCACGCGGAAAACATCGATCTTGCGCCCGTCAAAAAGTGGATTGAGGCGCAGCAGAAAGTGAAATCGATTTCCGCGACCTTCAATCAAGAGCGGGAACTTCGATCTTTGAAGCGTCCGCTGAAGAATTCCGGCAAGTTCAGTTACCAGGCACCTTCGTCTTTCCGTTGGGAGATCGGAGAACCGGGCGAACCACCGAAGTCCGTCGCCGTGCAAAATGCCGGAAAGGGTATTGTCATTGCCGAGCCGCACAAGAAGAAGGCAAAGACCTACACCATGGAAGAAGTGCAGAAAGAAGGGAAGGCGCGAGGCTTTTCGTTTCTTGACGCCGGTTTTCCACGATCCTTCGAGGCTTTTGACGAGAACTTCCAAGTCACCGAGGTGGAACACGGTCACGGCACTATCACATTCCGCGCCGAGCCTCGGGCGAGGAAGGCGAAATTGGTTCTTCGGCACGTGAAGTTTACGATTAATCAGCAGAACCAGGAATTGGATCAGTTGTACTTGCGCTTCCGGGATGGTTCGAACATCACGACAAAGTTTCACAACACGAAACGGAACGCGAGTCTCCCGTCAGGGACGTTTGATTTTGACTTGAGTGGTTACGAGGTCGAGAAGGGGTGAATTCCTCGATCTCTCATGTCGCTACTGGTCACTCCCGAACGAGCCGCCGAATTAAAGGCGGGGGCGAAAGACATTCCGGTTTATGATCTTTCTCCGGGCCAGACGGACTGGCTGGAATTGCTGATGCAAGGGGCTGTTGGGGAAAAGAATCTGAACCGTGTTTTTTCCGGCCTTCCTGAAGAGCCGAAGCTCGCTCTGCGCGATGCCGAAGGCGTGATTCTGGCCATTGTCGATCAATCGACTTCAAGCGGCCTTGAAGGTTTGGAAATCCCGACGCGATATGATTCGTTGGAGTTCCGCTTCAGCCCATCAGACACCCCGCCCTTTGGGGGCGAAAATGTAGGGGTGTTCTTCCGGTCCGGAGTAGACGGGGCAATGGTGAGCGAAGTTCAGGAATGGCTTTCGGGCGGAGAGAAGCGGAGCGTAACGTTATTTCTTCCTGCTTCCACGACAGAGAGCGGAGACTTCCCGCACTTGCCGCTGCAAGGTGAGCTTTGCAAAGTGCTAGAAGAGTTTTCAGGGCACAATGTTCGATTGATCGTTGTGCCGTTTCCAGGGGATTTGCCGGAAAGTGGATGGCTGCCTCTCGAGGAGGAGATTATTGAAAAATTTGGATGCACATCCGCACCGGGAAACTGGTCAGCGTTCCGTGAAGCAGGGAAGGTTTCTTCAGGTGCCGCCGACCCCTCAGTTGCCGGCTTCACCGTCTTTTTCACGGGCCTCTCTGGCTCTGGAAAATCCACGGTAGCGCGGCACTTGCAGGTGAAATTGTTAGAGCGAGGTTGTCGCTCCGTCTCTTTGCTCGACGGCGATCTCGTGCGGCAGCATTTGTCGAGTGAGCTCGGGTTTTCGAAGGAGCACCGCGATATCAACATCCGGCGAATCGGCTATGTGGCCTCGGAAGTGACGAAACACGGCGGAGCGGCCGTTTGTTGCCCGATTGCCCCCTACAATTCCACGCGTCAGGCGGTAAGAGCCATGATCGAGCCGCTGGGCGGGTTCGTCCTTGTCCACATTTCGACCCCTGTCGAGGTTTGCGAGGCTCGCGACCGCAAAGGGCTCTACGCCAAGGCCCGAGCAGGAATTATCAAGGAATTCACCGGGATCAGTGACCCCTACGAAACGCCGGAAGATGCCGACCTTTCGATCAACACAGAAGAAGTCAGCGCGGCTGACGCGGCGGATCGGGTGATCGAGTTACTCGAAGAGCGCGGATATTTTTCTGAAGCGTAAACTTAGGGCTCGGATTCGATTCTCACGGCATCGTAGTTCTTAATAAACTCGCCAAGTGATTCTGGTTGGCCTCTCATTCGAAGGACAAAAGCATCGACGCAGAAATGGTAATCGGATTGATACCATATCCCCTCTGAGTCGCGCGCGATAAAAAGATCCCCGAGCCACCATCTACCTTCTTTCGTGCATTCGTTCCGATATGCGAGCCACGAACCATCCTTGCATGTGATCCACTGCGTGCTCATCCAGTTTCCCACAGTGTCGTGACCGTAGCCCGTCATCCACTCGTGTTCATCCAGTCCGGGAGGTTCCGAGTGGAGCTTCAACTGGCGCGCTATTTCGTTGGATGCGTTTCGCTTCCAGTTTTTAATCGAAGTGTTTTTGAAAATCAGAAAGCCGATGGGGATTCCAACGATGAGAAGCGCAGCAACGATGGCGGCTCTTTTCATGCGGAAAGCTTTTACTTCCAAGGCTCAATCACCACCTCGGTCCCGTTGCTCGCTTTCCAGACGGGCAGATTTGCCGGAGGTGTTAGGGGCTTTTCATCATCGACGGATTCGAATTGATCCACCTCATCAACGCGGATGGTGCGGGCGGTCATTTTTTCCGGAGTGACTGCGATCCAGTTGACTTGATTGAAGCTCGCGGAGTCGCGGGTCCACTCTTTGATGTCATCATTCGGCCGAAGCGGCGCGCCCCAACAGCCTTCGCCGATGAAGACGGTGCCGCGCTCGTCGTCGCGGATAAATCCGTGGTCGCTCCCTGCTTCATTGGATGGGCGGACGGGCCAGGTGCGCTTGACGGTGTGGCTGTCGCACTCGATGGCGAGATTGAGACCGAACTCGTAGAAGGCTGGCGCCCACGCTTCATACTGCGCGTCTTGTTCTTTCTTTCCGGAGGTATGCGGTCGAAAGGGATGATGGTAATGCGCGATTTTCCAGGTGTAGTCCTGATTCGCTTTCAAATCACTGGCCAGCCAGGCACCCTGCGCGCCGCCGCGAACGATGTTGGAATTCAGGGTATAGACCCGGAGGTACTGCTTCCCGATGGTGAACGCGTAGTAGTCGTCCTTATTCGGCGTGTCGAAGAGGTAGTTCACGTCGCGGTAGTGTTCGTGGTTTCCGCGGGCGGCCACGATGGGAAAAATGCGTCCATCTTCCGCGATCGTAAGCTGCCAATCATCGAACCAATCGTACCATTCGCGGGGAACGGGCCGGTCGATCATGTCACCACCGAAGCAGACGAAGAGCGGACGGAGTTTGGCCACGGAGCGGTTGGCTCGTTGGCGCGCGTCGCGGTGATTCCTGCTGTCACCGCCGGCGACGAAGGTGAGTGGCTTGTTTTCGGAAGGTGCCGTGCGGAACCAGAATCGTGGACTGACATGGTCACCGCTGCGAATAACGAAGTAGACGATGGAATCCGGCTTCAGTTCTGTCAGGCGAACGAAGTGAGTTTTCAGCCGTTGGTGACTCGTCTTGCGGTCCACTTCCTCCGTGACGGGATATTTTTTCCAGTCTTGCCCGTGGTCGACGCTTCCGTAGTGAAGGGTCGCGTCGTCGCCATCGATGTGAGTCCAACCGACAGTCGCTTTGGTCGCGGGGTCGTCGTTCCAGATAAGCCGGTAGTGCTTGGTCGCAGCGTCAGCGACCGGACTCAGGGCGAGGCAGAATATCGCGGACGTCAGGAAAAGGATCGATCGAGGAAACTCGCGGTTTCTCGTGGATGAGAGTTTGTTCAGGCGCTTCATCATTCTTGGTATCGGTAATGACCGACTTTGCGGCAAAGTTACGAAGCAAGAGCAGAAGTGGCAACGCGTAGTGCGGTGTGCGGAGCAACATTTCCGGAACCCATGTGAAGAGACTGGTGGCAGGTTCAGCCGGATTGAAGTAGGCCCAAGGCCGGGCAAGCGCGGTGACGAAGCCCCAGGGAATCATCCATCCGAGCGGCAAAATCGCCGGCACAGCGGGGATGAGAATGAGGAAAGCGGCGATAAAATCGAGCACGCCGACGGTTTTCAGAATCCCCCGCGCCATCCCTTCGTCTTCGATCTGCAGGGTTTCCATCGTCATGAAAAGGAATTTCCCGGGCGTGGGGTGTTCCATCCAAAGAGGCGCATCCTCGATGCCCAGCATTTCGCCGGTTACACCGAAGGCATAAAGACCGTGGAAGAAAAAGGTCGAAGCAACGGCGAAACGGGCAAGGCCGGAAGTGAATCCACTCCACCGGCAGCAAACGACGGCGAAGAGGATGAAGGGAGCGATGAACTGGGACGCGTGCTCAAGAAACATCCCGATGCCGGAAGATGCGTTTTGAAACTTGATGATGGAAACGCCGATGAGCAGCAGTCCGCCGAGAAAGTAATTCGCCAGCGTCCACCACCGCCGGCCTGGAACGATGCAGCAAAAGGCGATGAACAGGAATAGCACACCGAGGCCGACGTTTGCCGCATCAATGCGCGACGCAATCGTAGCGTCCGTCACCCAGTCATTCCACGAGATGCCAAACCACGACTGCACATTCGCTGACATCCAATCCTCGTAGAACAAGAGCGAACGAATCGAAAACTTGCCCTGAATCGTGACGAGGCCATGACCAACAAAAAGCAGAGCGCACATCCAGCGGAGGATGAGTTCGAAGATGCGGGGTTTTGTGGATGGTGTCATTAAGATAACTAGCCTTCGATGCCTTCTATGCGCTCTAGTTCAAGGATCAGTGGCGGTATTTGGTTTTCTACGATTCCCCAAACGACAGCTTCATCTACGTGATCGTAACCATGTGCCAGAATGTTTCTGAAGCCAATGATAGCTGTCCACTCACTGATGATTTCGAGATCCTCGGGTTTTTTGTTTCGGACCCGCGTCAAGGCTTCGCCAATAATCTCGAACTTTCTTTCTATGGCAGAGGACAATAGCTCGTCCGCGCAAAAATCCTCGTATGTCTTTTTCGCCGAGAACGCCACGATATGGCGGGCCGCTTCAAGAGCATCAAAGAGATGTTTCAGGGTTTGTTCAGTCATAAACCGTGACAAGATCTCTCTCGACGGAACGAATGAGGTGAGGGTTTTTAAGCATGCGAGGCGTCACAAGTTGGATCGAGCGTTCGAAGACGCGGGAAGCGGCATCAATGAAGCCAAAATATCTTTCAGGCATCGATTCCGGTGTGGGGGAATCGAATTCCGCAAAAAAATCGATGTCACTTTCCTCACTCTCTTCGCCTCGAGCAACAGATCCAAAGATGCCCAGCCGCTTGATGCCAAACTCTTGGCATAGTGACGAAGCATTTTTTTCAATTTGCTCTTTTAAGTGCATGTCCTGTAAGAACGATAGACGAAAACCGAATTAGACTCAACACTCCGTAGGCATGTCTTATTCGGGTCCTGATTCGGCACTGGAATTGCCGTGCCTTGACACACGTTACGGAGACCGCGGAGTCTTTCAGGCTCTATGCGATGATGTCGTCGATCACGCGCGCTTTTTTCACGCCGGTGAGTTTTTGCTCGAGGCCGTTCACGGAGATGGAGAGGTGCTCGTGGTTGAAGCCCATGAGGCGAAGGACGGTGGCGTGGAGGTCGCGGACGTGGACTTCCTCGCCGGGGAGGGGCTTGTAGCCGAACTCGTCGGTCTCGCCGTAGCTGGTGCCGGGCTTCACGCCACCGCCGGCCATCCAGATAGTGAAGGAATGCGGGTTGTGGTCGCGTCCGACAAATTTCATTTCACCCCCGCCGCGGTTTTCCTGCATGGGGGTGCGTCCAAATTCGCCGCCCCAGATCACGAGGGTGTCTTCGAGGAGGCCGCGTTGCTTTAAGTCCGTCAGGAGAGCGGAGATGGGACGGTCGACGGAGCTGCACTTGTCCTTGAATCCGCCGTTGAGGTCTCCCGCCGCCGAAGCGCCGTGCGAATCCCAACCCCAGTCGTAAAGCTGGACAAAGCGCACGCCCGCCTCGGCAAGACGGCGGGCGAGAAGGCAATTGTTGGCGAAGGACATCTTGCCGGGTTCCGCTCCATACATCTCGAGGACGTCGGGTGATTCCGATTCAATACCCATGACTTCGGGAACGGAGACCTGCATGCGGTAGGCCATCTCGTATTGCGAAATTCGGGTCAGCGTTTCCGGATCGCCGATCGTTGCGTGCGCCGTTTCGTTGATGGCATTGATCGCCTTGATGGATTGACCGCGCAGGATGTGGTTCACGCCAACGGGGTTGGATGTGTTGAGGACAGGCTCGCCGACGGAACGACATTGGACGCCTTGGAAAACCGAAGGGAGATGGCCCGCGGCCCAGAGCGCGTTCCCGCCGCGAGGGCGACGACCGCCGGAAAGCAGGACCATGAAGCCGGGAAGGTTTTCGTTTTCCGTGCCCAGTCCCCAAGTCGCCCAGGACCCCATCGAACCGTGTCCGAGGATGGCGTGCCCGGTATGCATCATGAGTTGGGCGGGGCCGTGATTGAACTGGTCGGTTTTCGTCGTGTGCACGAAGCACATGTCGTCGGCGTGTTTGGTCAGAAGGGAAAACCGGTCGGAGATGTGGGCGCCGCTTTGGCCATGGCGCTTGAACTCGAATTGCGGGCCGAGCATTTTCGGAACGCCTTGAATGAAAGCGAAGCGTTCGCCTTCGAGAAACTCTTGCGGGCATTCCTTGCCACTGTATTTGGCCAGTTCGGGCCGGTAGTTGAAGAGATCGAGGGTCGACGGCGCGCCGACCATGTGGAGGAAAATGACGCGCTTAGCCTTTGGCGCGAACTGAATGGGATCGAGCTTGGCGCCCGCGGCAAGGGCCCCGGATCCCTGCAGGCCCAACCACAGTCCGCCGAGTCCGGTCATGCCATCGCGGAGGAAGTGGCGACGCGTCTGGTGTTCCAGACGGAGGCGGGTTTCTTCTTGCAAAAGGGTGTGCAATTTCATGGCGACTTAGCGGGTGAGGAATTCGTCGAGGTTGAGGATGACGTTGCAAAGCATGATGTTCGCGGCCTCTTCGGGAGTGGCGGAGAGTTCTTCGGCGAGTTCTGGATTTGCTCGATAAGTCTTCAGGAAATCCGTGCGCGCTTTGATCAGCTTTTGCAACGTGGACTTATCGGGCTGGCTCGTTGTGGCTTCAAAATATATGGAACGGACGCGATCTCTCATTTTTCCGGGAACGGCTTCAAGACGTTTGGCCAAGGCGGTGGCGGCTTCGAAGTAGGCCTCGTCGTTCATGGTTAGCAATGCCTGTAGCGGAGTATTGCTGACGGCGCGGCGTTGCTCGCAAAATTCGCGGGAAGGCGCGTCGAAGATGGCCATGGCCGGGAAGGGGATCTCGCGTTTGGTGTAGGTGTAGATCATGCGCCGGTAGCGATTGGTGTCGCCGGTGGCCGGGGTTTTCCATTTGTCACCGCCGACAAACGGCTTCCAAACTCCCTCTGGAATCGGGGGATGGGAGACACCGCCAAAACGTTTGTCGCTAAGAAGCCCTGCGACTTGCAGGGTTGCGTCGCGCACCATTTCGGAGGTCATGCGTTGGCGCGGTCCGAAGGAAAGGTAACGGTTCATCGGATCCTTCTCACGTTGCTCGGCGGTGGCAATGGAAGACCGGCGGTAGGCTTTGGAGAGCGCGATTTCCTTGAGCATGGACTTGGTGCTCCAGCCATGATCGTGCATGAACCGATGCGCGAGGTGGTCGAGCAACTGCGGGTGAGTGGGGCGCATGCCGACCGCCCCGAAGTCCTCGAGGGTTTCGACGAGCCCTTGCCCGAACAACTGATGCCAAAGCCGGTTCGTCCAAACGCGCGCGGTGAGGGGATTTTCTTCGGAAACAAGCCACTGCGCGAAGTCGAGTCTGGTCGGTTCGTTAGTGCCAAGAGGTGGGAGACTGTCAGGGGTGCCGGGGCCGATGACGTCGCCGCGGTCGAGCCAATTGCCGCGTTCAAAGATACGAGTCTCGCGGCGAAGCCTTGGCTCGCGTTCGGCCATGACGAGCGTGCGCGGACCCTTGGTTGTCTCCAGTTGACGACGGTAGGTTTGGGCTTGCTTGATGCGCTGATTCCGCTCTGGATCGGCCGCGGCGGACGGCCATGAGCGATCATCGGTAAAATGAAATTGGAAGCGGCGGACAACGAGAGGAACGCTGTTGGAATTGCCACGACGGGAGCTGTGCGTCAGCGTGATTTGAAATTCGTCGCCGGGAGCAGCCACCAATGGCTCGTCGAAAACGAGGACCGCCCAGTGCGCATGGAAAAACTTTGAGGGAACTTCCCAACCAGAGTTGCTCAGGTTGTTGAGCAAGGCATCGGCCGTCGGCGTGTCACGGCGAGACGTGTAGACGACGCGGGATTGGATGGTCCTTACGATTCCATCGGCCGTCGTCTGTCGCAGTCGCACGTTCTTCAGCGAGAAGCTCGCTTCCGCCTGGTAGCGCGCCGTCTTGATGTCCTCGGGGAGAACGGTCAAGCGCAATGCGGAAAGGGATTTTGCGGCAGGAAGGGTAAAGTCGACTTCGTGCACGGCGGAATTCTTCGGCGTACCGGTGGCGATGAAGTCAGGCTCTCCTTTCGGAGTTTTTCGAAGTTTTGCCTTCATGGAACTGCCGAAGGTGCGGAATTGTTCGACGTCCGGCGCTGTCCAAACCGACATTTGGTTCCAACGGTGCGTTTCGTTTTGTAGCTTTGTCAGGACATTTTCCAGATCCCGGTAGCTTTCCAGCAATTCGGCGCGTTTCTCGGTGTTCTCGGGAACGCGGATGGCGGTGTCATGGGTGCCGAGGTCGGCGTCGACCGTATTGTTGAACAGGGCCATCGTCTTGTAATAGTCCTTCTGTAGGATGGGATCATAGGGATGGCCGTGGCATTGCGCACACTCCATGGAGAGGCCTTGCCAGACGTTGTAGGTGGTCGCGACGCGGTCCATGACGGCGTTAATACGGAACTCCTCGTCGTCGGTTCCGCCTTCGCTGTTTTGCGCGGTGAGTCGATTGAAACCGGTGGCCACGAGATCATCGAATGTGAAGTCTTCAAGGAGGTCGCCGGCAAGTTGCTTCACGGTGAAGTCCGTGAATGGCATGTCGTTTTCGAAGGCTTCGATGACCCAGTTGCGAAACGGGTAAATCTCGCGCGGGTGATCTTGTCCCAGTCCTTCCGAATCGGCGTAGCGTGCCAGGTCGAGCCAGACCGATGCCCAGCGTTCGCCGTAGTCCGGTGCTTGCAGGAGACGATCGACGACTTTTTCGTAAGCCTTCGCAGATTGGTCGGCGAGAAAGGCATCGACTTCCGCCTGCGTCGGCAGGAGCCCGGTCAGGTCGAGGGTGACGCGACGAAGCCACTCTTCCTTTGGAGCCTCGGGTGAAGGGGTGAGGAGATACTCGGACCATTTTTCCTCAATGAAATCATCGATGCTGCGTTCGGTGGATCCTTCCACCGGGGTGAACGACCAGTGGCCAGACCACTCGGCGCCCTCTTTGATCCATTGACGAAGCAGTTCGATCTCTTCTTCTGAAAGCGGTGGCCCGTGTTCCGCTTTGGGCATGACTTCCTCGTCGTCTGGAGGAAGCGTCACGCGGTAGATGAGTTCGGAGTCGTCGGGATCACCGGGGACGATGGCGCGCAGACCGGACTTCCCTTCGGCGAGGGCCTTGTCGCGGTAAATGAAATTGATGCCTCCCGCGTCTTTCACGCCGCCATGACAAGCTGCACAGTGCTTCACGAAGATCGGATTGATCTTCTCGGCAAAGTCGATCCTCGCTTGGAGAGGGAGCGCCAGAGCGAAGAATACTGCGATGGAATACCTGGCCATAAAATGGGGGAATTCGGCGGGGGTCGGCGACGTTCGCCGGGCGACCAACATGTCGTGATATCGGCCGGAATTCCACTAGTAACGCCTTAGAGGATGGGGCGCTCAACGGAGAAAATTCACGGAATGAGCCATTCCCAAAGTTTGCTTTTTTGGGCGAGAGCTACCTTGAACAGGTATTTGAGAGTGGACTTTACGGTGTGCTTTGTTCCGTTGCACCAGCGGACTGTTTGCCGAGAGGTTATGCTCTGGCCGTGTCTCTCCTCGCCTTCCGGCTTCTTAAGCTGAGCGAGCGCCTTTAGTCATACGCCCACTCTGTAATCATCAAGCCTTCATGATGCGCATAACTGCTGAGGCCGTTGCGGCGATGGAGGCGAGGAATGGGATATAGAATCCGAAAAGTGTCCAACCCGCTTTTACGTTTACGATGTCACTCTTGATGGACTGAGTCTCTGGACTTTGTAACATGAGTATGAGCATGCAGAGTGCCGCAAGTCCGGCTGTTCCGGCAAGGGCAAGAGGGATCCACGCGTCCTTTCGAGACGCGATTTTTTGCCAAACGAAGATTCCGATTCCTCCGAGTCCGCCGAGGAGCGCGAGGGGACCCCAGGGGCTGAGTTGCGTCATGGAGTAAATGCCGGAGAAATCGACAAATGATCCCGAAGAAGAATACTTCCAAGCTTTGAAAACGATCATCAAGAGGACCATCAGAAGCATCGAACCGAAGTAGATTTGCGATTGAAGGTCGAATTTTTTGAAGGCTTTCGCCGCACTAGAGGCGGCCTCTTTGGCTTGGGCGGCGGCTTTCTCCGCAGCTTCTTTGGCGGCGGCTGCGGACTCGTCTTTTTCTTGGGATTCTGGCTTGTCTTCCATGGTGGATTGGATTTTTTGCAGATTAACGGATGGGTCGCATGGAGGTCACGAAAAAAAGGAAGTGGTTTGGCCGTTGTTCTTTGGGTATCATGAGTTTTCGTTCGTCTGTCGATGCGTAGAGCCCCCTCCAGACAATGAGAAAATTGGATTTTCGCCTTCGACAGCTGGCGGTGCTGGCCGTTGCGGCCGGGCTGTGGGCTTCGGGATTTCCAGTTTTGGCGATCATTCTTGCTGCGGCCATTCCCGGATTCTATCTGATGCTCGCTTTCTCGAACACGGTGAAACCTGGCAACTCCCCAGAGGTGTCGGCGGAAGTGAAGCGCTTCCATGATTCCCTGTTCATTGCCGATTTACACACGGACGCGGGACTTTGGAGGCGGAATTTTTTGCGCCGGAGCAAGTGGTGCCACCTCGACTTGCCGCGACTGAAGGAAGGTGGAGTCGGACTCTTCATGTGCGCGATGCCCACACGGCGTTCGGCCCACCGAAAGCTCTCGTGGTTTTTCGGCGCTGACATCTTGATGTGGAATCAAGTGCTTCAATTGAATCCTGTTTCGGCCATTTTCAGTGCGAAGAGTCGGGCACTCCTTCAGAAGCAGCACATGGAGAACTGGATCAAGGCCTCGGAAGGAGCGCTGGTGGGTATCAAGACGCAGGAAGACTTACTCCGGCTTGAAGAACGCCGTTCGGCAGGGGAAGGTGTTCGTGGCGTGATGTTTGCGATCGAGGGAGCGCACAGCGTGACGACGGAAGAAGATGTTGTCGAACTTGCGGAGGCGGGAGTAAGGACGATTGGGTTGGTTCATTTCAACGACAATCGCTACGGTTCTTCTGCCCATGGAAACATCCAGGGCGGTTTGACCGACGAGGGACGGGAGTTCGTGAAGAAGTTGGATCGCATGGGGCTTGTTCTCGATTTGGCGCATGCGGCGGAAAAGGTCATCGATGACGTTCTCGCCATGCTTGAAAATGGCGAGATTTCGCGACCGGTAATCGTGTCCCACACGGGATTGCGGGGATGCCATGATCACCATCGCAATATCGCAGACGAGCAAGCGGTGCGAGTGGCGAAGAATGGAGGAATCATCGGAATCGGTTTCTTCGCGCCAGCGTTGCGGGAATGCACGATTGAATCCTTAGTTGTCACGATTGCCCATGCTGTATCCCTCATGAACGACGCTGGATTGAATGGTCCCGAGCATGTCGCAATCGGTTCCGATTTTGACGGTGCCGTCCAGACTATGATCGATACCTCGTCTATGGTGCAGGTGACTGCGGAATTGATGAAACCGCACTACGGGCTCTCACAGGAGGCTATTAGGCTAATCGCCGGCGAGAATCTTCGTCGGTTTTATCTCAATGCGCTGCCTTCCGAGAACGAAAGCGTCAAATCACCTCGCCCATGAGGTCGTAAACGCGGTCGACCATTTCCCAAGGGGACTCGAGGAGGCCGGCGGAGAGGAGTGCGTTGTCGCAGATTTGCTTCGCTACGGCGGCGGCGACTTCGGGTTTGGATTCGCGGGCGGCGGCGAGTTTTTTGATGAGGTCGTGGCGGGGATTGATCTCAAGTTCGACCTTCACCGGGGGAAGGTCGTTTTGCATGGCCTGCATCATTTGGCGCATTTGTGGGTTCATGCCGTGGGCGGGAGTGAGGGCGACGGCGGGTTTGTCGACGAGGCGTTGGCCGGTCTGCACTTTTTCGACTTTGGACTCGAGAGTCGTTTGTAGCCATTCGCACAACGCTTTCGTGTCTTCTTCGGAAAGGGCTTCGCCTTCGGCAGCCGGGGCGGAGTCGTCGAGATCGACATCCGACCGGTCAATGGAAGTGAATTCTTTCTCCCCGAATTTCACGAGGTTGTTCAAGACGTAGTCGTCGATGCCTTCGAAGCAGAAGAGGACTTCGAGGCCGCGGGCTTTGAAGGCTTCGAGATAGGGGGAGGCTTCGATGGCTTCGCGGCTTTCGCCGAGTTGGAAGAAGATTTGCTTTTGGTCTTCCTTGGCGCGGTCGATGTATTCGGGGAGGCTCGTCGTTTTGCCCTTTTCGGTCATCGATGACTCGAAGCGGAGGAGCTTCGCGAGTTGTTCCTGATGGGTGCGGTCGGTGGCGACGCCTTCTTTGATGAAGCGGGAAAATTCCTTGTAGAATTCGAGGTATTTCTCTTCGTCTTTCGACTCGGATTCGAGGAATTTGATGAAGCATTTCGTGATGAGCTGGTTCAGCTTTTGCACGAGCGCGCTGTCCTGCATAGTTTCACGCGAGATGTTGAGGGGGATGTCCTCGCTGTCGATGACGCCTTTGAGGAAGCGCAGCCACTCTGGGAGGAGGCCTTTTGGCTCGGGATCGATGAGGACTTTCTTGCAATAGAGGGCGACGCCCGGGTCCGTGGGGCCAAAGCCGAATTTTTCCGTGTTTTGCTGTGGGACGAAGACGAGAGAATTGATCGCCAGTGGCGCGTCGGCGCTGAAGTGCATGCGATAGCGCGGCTCGTCGAAGGCGTTGGCCGCGAACTTGTAGAACTCATTGTATTCCTCGTCGGTGACATCCTTCTTCGATTTCAGCCAGATGGCTTCGATCTTGTTCACGCGGTCGCCGTTGAGATGGATGGGAAAGGAAACGAAGTTGGAATACTGTTTCAGGATGCCTTCGATGCGTTCCTTCTTCGCGAACTCCTCACAGTCTTCGCGGAGCTTGATAACGATGCGGCAGCCGCGGCGCTGGCCTTCGGTTTCCTCAATTTCGTAACCGGACTTTCCGTCGCTGGACCAGCAAAGGTGCTTCCCATCTTTGTGCCACGAGTGGGTGTAAACCTTCACTTCGTCGCTGACCATGAAGGCGGAGTAAAACCCGACGCCGAACTGGCCGATGAGGTTGGCGTCCTTGTCGCCGGAGGACTTGAGAGCTTCGACGAACGCTTTTGATCCGGAGTGGGCGATGGTCCCGAGGTTTTCGACGAGTTCCTCTTCGGTCATGCCGATGCCGTAATCGGCGATGGTGATGGTGTTTGCGGTGTCGTCGGTGGTGATGTTGATTTCAAGGTCGAGGTTGTCGTCGAAGACCTCGTTTTCCTTTAACTGCAGGCGGCGCATTTTCTCGAGGGCGTCGGCGGCATTCGAGACCAATTCGCGGACGAAGATTTCCTTGTCCGTGTAGAGCGAATTGATGACGATATCGAGGAGCTGGCGGACTTCGGCCTGGAAGGTGTGTTTTTCGGCGGTGGTGCTCATGGGAATTGGATTTTTCCGTTTGTGAGGGGCGGAAATAGTAGGCAGGCTTGCCGTCGATTCAAGGCCGCGCATGGCCTTTGTGAATTCCCTGATGAGCAAAAAGAAACGGCAGAAGACCAAGCGAAAGGCGGGGGCAAGTCCGGTGCCCGAGGAGGCGTGGTGGGAGAAGGGCTGGGTGCCATTCGCGCTTATCGCAGGGGTGGGGGCGTTGGCCCATATCTGGTGCTTGAACGCGGTCTTCTATATGGATGATCTCTGGAAGATTCGCGACAGCTACGAGATCGAGTACGGGAGCTGGTGGAAGATGAGCCTGCAGCAGTGGACCTACTTTTGGTGGTCCGTGCAGTGGCATTTGTTTGGAAAGTCGCCGGTGGGATACCATGCGGTGAACTGGCTTCTCCATGTGGCGGTCGCGGTGGTGACTTATCTGCTTGGACGGGAACTTTTGCGGGAATCGGGCCACGGCCGGGGGCTTGCTCTTGCGGGGGCGCTCCTTTTTGTAAGTGTTCCGCTCGGTAGTGAAATTCTCAACTATGCGAGAGCGCAGGATTTAGCGTGGGTCGTGCTCTTTTCCCTGCTCGCTTGCTGGTTCTTCGCGAAGTGGGCGGCGAGAGGTGGCTTTTGGTGGTTGCTTTTGGTTCCGCTCATGGTTGCGGGTGCGACTTTTTCCAAAGGTCCGGGCATTGGTCACGCGTTGATGATGCTTGCCTTGGTGGTGGTCACGATACTTCTCAAAGAGCGACGCGATAGGAAGCGAAGGAAGTCTTGGATAATCGGAATCGCGGCTCTGGGAATTCTAGTCCTGCTAATTGCGTTTCCACTTTTGGAAGGACGATGGGAGTGGGCGCTCGCGAGGTTCGAACGGGGGAATTTTCAATGGCATGCGGTCACGCTTTGTCGTGTTTTCTGGCAGTTCATCGGCCTCTTTTTCAATCCCTCCGGATTGAGCGCGGATCATATGGTCGCGGAAACAAGGTCTTGGAAGGATATCGCTGCCGTTTGGGCAGTCGCGGGCGTGGCGGTATGGACACTGCTTTCTCTGGGCCTCCTCTTTTGGAGAAAGTCGAGGGTTCTTGGGGTCTGTCTCTTTCTGACGGTCGGAGCAATTCTCTATCGTTTCCTTTTCTACACAAATGAATACATGCCGGAATACCGGATCTATCCTGCGTTGCCTTGGTTTTCATTGGCGGTGGTTATTGTCGTGCATGGTCTTTGGAGGGCGTTGAGGATAAATGTCAGTCCCGCGCCATTGATGGGGTTAGTTCTGATCGTCGCCTCTTTCTTGTCCGCCAAGCGCTCTTTTCTTTGGCATGATCTTGACGATTTGATGGCAAATGTCCTCGAGCAATATCCGGCTCAGTCGCGAGCTATTTGGATCTTGCACCGGAGAGATATCGACAATGGCGAGATCGAAGCTGTGATTCGTCGCCAACAATCGGATTGGCCCAAGTTGGCCAAGACGATGCGAGATTTGTATTTCGCGGAAAAGGAACTCCGCGAACATAACAGTGGCTTGTACTGGGCGGCGCATGCAGCGGTGAAAGGAATTTACGCGCGCGCCGTGGCGGAGAAAGTCGGCCCATTGACTGGGCTCGGCATCATCGATCAACTCGAGGCAGAGCTGCGGCAAATGGAGATTAAGCAGGACTTACACTGGCAGATTTTTCGTCGCCAGAAAGGATTCGTGCTGGAGATTGCCGGGCGCTATGACGAGGCTCTCGAGTTGCTCGAGGATTCAGCGAAGGGGAACAACTTTCATGCGGATTACCTTCGGGTAAAAGCTCTCGCGGAGGGGAAAAAGTCACCAGAAGGAGGTTGATTCTCGAGTTTCCCGGAGGCATCGCTAGGCGTAATCGAAACTGTTATGATCACTGTCATTTCCCCCGCAAAAACCCTGGATTTTTGTCCGCAAAAGCTGACGCCGAAGGCTTCCCAGCCGGAATTTCTCGAAGACTCCGAGGAACTCGTAGACACGCTTTCGGGCATGACGAAGGCGCGGTTGAAGAAGCTTATGAGTATCAGTGAGAAGCTTGCCGAACTGAATCATGGACGCTTTCAAGATTGGACGACGCCTTTTGACAAGACGAACGCGAAGCAGGCGTTGCTTGCCTTCAAGGGGGATGTTTATACCGGATTTGAATGCGATGATTGGAATGCGAGAGACTTTGATTTCGCGCAGAAGCATTTGCGGATCCTCAGTGGTTTGCACGGTGTGCTGAAACCTTTGGATTTGATTCAAGCCTACCGATTGGAAATGGGCACCGAACTCAAGACGGCCCGCGGAAAAAACCTTTATTCGTTTTGGGGAACGAAGGTCACGATGGCGCTGGACGATGCCATAAAGGCGGCGAAGGCAAAGGCGCTGGTCAATCTTGCCTCCAATGAATATTTTTCGGTGATCAAGCCTGATATGCTCGACAAGCCCGTGGTGACTCCGGTCTTCAAGGATTGGAAAAACGGGCAATTCAAGATCATATCCTTCTTTGCCAAAAAGGCTCGCGGTTCCATGGCGAACTTCATCGTGAGAGAGCGCGTGAAGACTCCTGATGGCCTCAAGGATTTCGATGTCGATGGCTACTCATTTGCCGGAGAAGGGAAGCGCGAAGGAGAGTTGCTTTTCCACCGAAAGGCGGGTTAAGGGAAGGGATGGCTGATCGCGATCTGCTAGCGGAGACGCTTGAAAATATTGCGCTCTTGTTGGAGCTGAAGGGAGAAAATCCCTTTAAAACAAGGGCTTACCGGACGGGCGCGGAGACCGTGCGCAGTCATTCCGGTGACATTGTGCAGTTGGCGAAGGACGAGGACTTGAAAGGGATCAAGGGAATCGGTGACGCGCTTGCGTCGAAGCTTCACGAACTGGCATCGACGGGGAAGCTGGAGTTTTACGAAAAGCTTCGCGCGGAATTTCCGGAAACGATATTTGAGTTGTTTGAGATCCAAGGATTGGGGGCGAAGAAGGTGAAGGCACTTCATGAAGAGTTGAAGATCGCGAGTGTGGAAGACTTAAAGAAGGCGTGCGAGGAAGGAGCAGTGGCTGCTTTGTCAGGGTTTGGCAAGAAGACGGAGGAAAAGATTCTCGCCGCCATTGAATACCGGGAAACCCACGCAAGTCTCTTTCGCATGGAGCAAGTATCAGCCGCGGCGGAAAGGACGTTGGAAGTTCTGCGAAATCATCCGGCAGTTTCAAGAGTGGACGTCGCCGGGAGTTATCGGCGAGGGAAAGAAGTCGTGCATGACTTGGACTTTCTGGTCGCGACGAAGAAGCCAGGGGATGTGATGCAAGCGTTTGTCGGGCAGGAGGAAGTCGAGGAGATTTTGGTCAACGGTGAAACGAAGTCGAGTGTGCGGATGGAGAACGGGCTTCAATGTGACCTGCGAGCAGTGAAGAACGAGGAGTATCCGTTTGCGTTGGCCTATTTCACCGGGAGCAAAGAACACAACGTGGAGATTCGTGGGCGTTGCTTGAAAAAGGGCTTCACTTTGAACGAATACCGACTGGAGGCGGTTTCCGAGGAGGCGGGAGACTTGCCGGAGATCCATTCGGAGGAAGATCTATACGAGCTTCTGGGCCTCGATTACGTGGAACCGGCGCTCCGAGAGAACAACGGAGAAGTGGAAGCGGCCGAAGATGGGAACCTGCCGAAGTTGATCGAACTCGAGAATCTCCGCGGAACGTTTCACAACCACACGACGGAAAGTGACGGGAAGAATACTCTGCGGGAAATGGCGGAGGGCGCGCGTGAGCTTGGGTTGCAATACCTCGGTATTTCGGACCATAGCAAAAGTTCGTTTCAAGCGAACGGTTTGGATGAAAGACGCCTGAAGAAACAAAAAGAAGATATTGCCGAATTGAATGAAGAGTTCGGTGAGGACTTTCGGCTCTTTTCGGGGACGGAGTGCGATATTCTCAAGGATGGTTCGCTGGATTTCGACGACGACGTTCTGTCGTCGCTCGATTACGTCGTCGCTTCCGTGCACAACGCATTTTCACTAGCTGAAGCGGAAATGACGAAGCGCATTATCTCCGCGATCGAGAACCCGAACGTGACGATGCTTGGTCATTTGACCGGTCGGTTGCTACTCAAGCGTGAGCCGTATGCGGTGAATGTGCCGGCGATCATCGATGCGGCGGCGGACACGGGAACGATCATTGAAATTAACGCCAACCCGTGGCGCCTCGACATGGACTGGCGCTGGTGGAAACTGGCGAAGGAGAAAGGTGTGAAGTGTGCGATCAATCCTGATGCCCATTCCGTGGACGGATTCCAATTCCTCGCCTTTGGCGTGAAGGTCGCACGCAAGGGTTGGCTCACGCGGGAGGACGTCGTTAACTGCCTGCCGCTGGGAGAAATCGAGTCTGTGTTGGCGGCGAAGCGGAAATAGCGGAGTCGGGAGTTGCCCGTCGTCGTGGAGATGTTAACGATGGGCGACCCATGAGTTATCCCCTGAGCCTCATCGTAGCAGCCCTCGTCGCCTACGTGATTGGGGCTACGCCTTTCGGGTATTTGGCCGGGAAAATGAAGGGGCTCGATATTCGCGAGCACGGAAGCGGAAACATTGGAGCGACGAATGTTTTACGGACCTTGGGGAAGCAATGGGGGATTCCGGTTTTTATCCTCGATGTTTTGAAAGGAGTCGTGCCGGTTTTGCTAGGGAAATGGTTGTGTGAAAGTTCGATCGGGGAAGATGCGCAGGATGAAGGAACTTTGCTGGCGCTGGCTGCAGCTGTTTCGGGAGTCGCCGCGATCATTGGACACAATTTTACTTTTTGGTTGGGGTTCAAAGGAGGGAAAGGCGTGGCAACTTCGGCTGGGGCGTTGTTGGCGATCATGCCTGTGCCGGTTTTGGTCGGATTGGTCGTGTGGCTGGTCTTGTTTTACACGACGGGCTTCGTCGCCGTAGCGTCGATCCTCGCCGGCCTTTCTCTTCCGGTGACGGTGGTGGTGGAAGGATTGCTACAAGACGGGATCAATTGGATCTACCTGGTGACGGCGGTTATCATGGCGGTGATGGGGGTTGTACGCCACGAATCCAACATTAGGCGTCTACGGGATGGCACTGAGCATCGATTCGAAAGAAAGAAAAAGACTGTCGATCAAGATTCATGAATATTGAAAAAGTCACTGTGTTAGGATCCGGGTGTTGGGGGACGGCTTTAGGTTTTGCGCTGGCGAGTGCCGGAAAACAGGTCGTCCTTTGGGGGCGAGAGGAAGCAGTGGTTGAAGAAATCAACTCGTCTTCGACCAATTCCTTTTTCTTGCCTGGAATCCAGATCCCAGACGGACTAAGGGCGACGACGGATTTGCAGGCGGCTGTGGGCAAGGCGGAGTTAATTCTTTTCGTGCTTCCTTCGAAGGCAACGCGCTCCGTTGTGGAGGCCTTGGCGGAGCTTAGTCTTCGAGAGCAAGTAATTTTCCTTTCGTGCAGCAAGGGTATTGAGTCAGGGACGGGCATGCGGATGAGTCAGATCGTGGAAGAGAAGTTTCCCGGTTCGGCCATCGCCGCTCTCTCAGGCCCTAATCATGCAGAAGAGGTGGCAGGACGCCTTCCGTCCGCAGCAGTGGTGGCGAGTGGAGATGAGAAGGTTGCCGCAGCGCTTCAGCAGGCTTTCTCGCTCCCCTGGTTTCGGATTTACACGAGTGATGACATCGCCGGGGTCGAGATCGGTGGTGCTGTGAAGAACGTGTATGCTATCGCTGCTGGCATTTGTGAAGGGCTGGGATTAGGCGACAACGCGAAGGCTGCGCTTGTCACAAGAGGACTGGCGGAGATGTCGCGACTCGGCCGTGCGATGGGTGCGAAGCTGGAAACGTTCCAGGGGCTCAGCGGAATAGGCGATTTGATTGTCACCTGCTACTCCCAACATAGTCGGAATGGGACGGTAGGAAGACGGTTGGGTAAGGGTGAAACTCTCGAAGCTATCCTCGCTTCAATGCCAACGGTAGCAGAGGGGGTTCCGAACACGAGGAGTATCCGAGAAGTGGCGCAGCAGAAGAAGACAGAGACTCCTTTGATCGAGGAGGTTTACTCCATTCTTTATAACGGGAAGAATACTAAAGAGGCTCTCACGGACTTGCTTTCGCGGCGCAAGAAGTCTGAATTGGAGCGCTGAGTCAAGGGGAGAAAATAGATATCTCTTGGTCAATCTTTCCTGATGATCGGACAATCCACTGACCTGTCCCATCGAAGTTTCCGGCTTCAAAAGCCCATGGTTGATTCGCCCATCTTCTCGGAAGCAGATCGTCGTAAGGGTCAAACTCCATGATGACATAGCTCCCCAGTTTTTCTGCTTCCTCTTCGTTTCTTCGACGGTGTGCGTTGGCGACCAAGTGGCGTTCGAGTATGCCGTATGGTTCAAGGGTTTCTTTCCAAAACTCAAACTTCTCTTCACGGTCTCCTTGCGGGACGAGCGGCCATGAGCGGTACTCGTCGAGGTGTGCTGAAAGTGCCGCGTAGATGGATTTTAAGTTTTGAATCGACTGCGCTCTTTCCGCCTTGATCCGGAAGCCGGAATATACGGGAATGGCTAGCGCGATCAAAACTGCAATGATTGAGACTACAACCAACAGTTCCAAAAGCGTGAAAGCACTGAGGTGGCGTTTTCCAGCGGGCGCTTGGTTTGAAGCCATAATTTAATAGTGAGTCTGTTGTGCGTAATGACAAAAAAGGCAGGACGCAAGCGCCCTGCCTTGAGACATCAAATGTTGAAGGTTCCAGTAGCCTTAGTTCCCCGTAAGGACGTTACCGAGGATATTTGGCTGTTTGCCAACAAAGGATATTTGGCTTCCAAAAGCGTGTAGTCCGAACTCGAATTCATCGTATCTGATAGGCACGATTTCGTCTTGCAGCAGTTGGTCAATGGCCAACCCGTCGCCCAAACCACCGCCAGTGCCTGGATCGAGTGCGATAAGTGTAGCGATTTGGTCGAGATCCAGCTGAGGGATGAATACTTGACCGCGTCCGGTGCCTTCGAATTCAATGATCTGGATTTCGTTGGTGAAGGACATTCGGGCGAATGCGTTCAAGAGAGCGGGACGTCCTTGATAACCGACGCTGGTGATACGCTCTTCGTCGATGGCGTTTGAAACGATGGAGACATCATCATCGTCATTTGCCAGCCGAATCCCGGCACCATTGCTGTCCGCCTGGACGATGCACGTGACTTTTTTTCGGGCGAAATCAACGGCTCCGAAGGATCGACCGAAGTAGGTGACTCCACGAAAGTAGAAAACCGCTTGGTCGGTTAGACTTGGAAGCGAGAAAATTGAATCTTGCTGATCGGAAAATCTTGCCTGACCGATACCGTTCCGGAAAAACATTAGAATTTGGTAGGTTCCAGTGTTGTTGACGAGGAAGTTGTCTCCGCTAAATGGACCTCCTACGTGGCCGAAGCTGAGGCCGGGCATGAGGAGCGAAATGGCTGTGATCAGGGATACGATCTTTTTCATTACCTATTTTTTAAAGAGCGGTTGGATTGAATCAAGAAAAATCCTTCGAAATAGTGATCTGGAGAGCATGGGGAGTGGCCGGTCGTTGTACGTTTTAAGCCCAAGAGGTTCAGCGCCTTACGAGTCAAGTTGGGCGGATGCTTCGTCAGGGCCGTGTCCCATTGTGCAGAAATTGGGTAATTTTTCGGCGTTCCGGCTCAGACATTTTCCGGAAATCCCCCTCCGGAGTGATTCGGATTTTTTGCTACCGGTTGGTCCCATTCTGACTACGGCTGGTGTGCGCGATGAATTTGTCGAGCGATGCTCCGATCTCCTGACGCAAGGATTGAATGTCCTCATTGTGATCGTCTTCGCTACGCCAGAGAACTTCTAGGCGGCGTGGGCGTGACACGTTGATGCCGCCGACGGGGCGACAGTTGAGGGAAGGCTTGCGAACCGATTCGACCATGCCCACGACCAACGCAATGCCGAGACCGTAGTTGGCGTAGTTCATCAGCGTCAAATCGCTCGAAGCTATTTGCGCGACATTCAATTCAAGCCCCGCTCGGGAAAACGCGTCGCGGAGATCGCGAAGAAACCCGGGATGGGAAACCTCCGAGGGAACGACAACGGGAACACCGGCGAAATCCGAAATGTTCAGCTTCGTGAGATTAGAGAGAGGGTGATCCCTGGGAATGACAGCGGTGACTCCGCGAAGCATCCACAGTTCGTTATTAAGCTTCTCATACTGCTTCGGAGTCGGAACATTGGAAGTGGCGAGTAGATCGATTTGTCGGTCAAGGAGTGCGTTGATGGAATTCGCCGGGGAGAGGTCATGGTGCTGAACGCGCAATCCGGGACGCTGATTGAGCGCGCTCTCTTCCGATGACACAAGGACGCCGGCGAACGGCGCGAAGTCCGACCCCACTTTCAATTCGTGGCGCTGGGCCCGAGCCTGTGCTTGGGCTGTTTGCACGAGGTCTTCGAACTCGTTCACGAAGTCGGAAGCGCGGGTGAGAATGCGTTTTCCGAAGCGGGTGAGGAGAACGCCGGAAGAGCGACGTTTGAGGAGCGCGGCGCCGAACCGGGATTCGAGATTCTGGATCTGGCGCGTCACGGCTGGCTGGCTCAAGCCGAGCTTTTTTGCCGCGGAGGCGAGGCTCGGGCTTTCGGCAATGGTGACGAAGTTGGCAATGACTCTAAGTTCAGGATCTTCCATGGCAGATGTGGGCAGTTTAGGAGTTTAGGAGTGGAAAGTGCGTCTGTGGTTCATCGCTTCAGGGTGACGGGGCCGGTGATCTCGGATGGATTGATCGGCGGGAGGCGCGGAACGGAGCTGGCGACGTGGCCCACCGGCTCGGTGAGTACCTTTCGTTTCCAAACGAGATACAATGAGGCTTCCGGAGCGTCGGAAACGGGCAAGATGGCGAACCGATGAATCAAGCGCGAGTAACGCAGACCGGGACTGAGCATGAACCCGTCGCCGCGCGAGACCAACTCGAGCGCGGTGGCGAGATGGCGGACTTCACGGATGGGTTCGGGAGATTCATCCGGACTCCAGAATTCACCGAGGGCGGATTCCAGCCGTGGATAATGTTCCCTGGCGAGGGTGACAAACGGAATACCGGAGAGTTCCGCTTTGGTGACTTCGCTCTTTTCGCTGAGGGGATGCTGCGGAGGAAGCAAAGCGTAAAAGGGGCTTTTCGCGACCCGGAAACAATCGACCTCTCGGTCATCGACGGGTTTTGCATTGGTGCAGAGGAAGTCCACTTCACCGTCGAGCAGGACGAAAAGATCGCCATCTTCATCGGGGTCCACGACCTCGAAGGGATAGTTCGGGCAGGCCCGGCGAAGATTTCGGAGCAGTTCGGCAAACGAGGTCGATGCCGCGATGTGTTCGGGGGCAAGGATGCGAATGAGCGGAGCCTTGAAGCGCTCGAGTTCATCGACCTCGGTCTGGATCCACGACTTCCATTCGTTCAGGAGCTTCTCCGAACGCGCATAGACGTCCTTGCCCGGGGCCGTGAGATCGCTGCCAGGCTTGGATTTCCTGAAAAGCTGGATGCCTAGCCGCTGCTCAAAGTCCCGCAACTGCTTTCCAAGAGACGGTTGGGACGTGTGCAGGGCGTGGGCGGCCCGGGTGATGCTCCCCTCTTTGACGACAGCCACAAAGTAACGCAGGTGCCGCAATTCAATCCCTTGAATCGACTTTTTGCTCCCGCTTGACCTGTGACCCGATGAATCTTTTTGTGTGCCCATTTAATGCCGAAGCTATTGGTTGTAAGGGGCTTTCGGCATTCCCCAAAAGTTTGTAGTGTTAGATTTACCAAGGGAAGAATTTCCAAAAATGTAAATAGTGACATTTTTGTAGTCGCGAGGTTAGGGTTAATTTGAACATATAGCAAGAGCAATTGCTTATGGCCGCCGTCGGGCGGAATCGCGCGGGTCCTATCAGAGTTTCCAGCCGCCCAGTGCCTGAGTCTTTGCCTCGGTCTCGAACTTCGAGAGTCGCTGCTTTTGACTTCTCCAGGTTCGCCCATCCGGAAGGTCGATTCCCTTGGTGTGAATCCGCCCAAGTCCCTGACGGACAAGTATCTCATGGAGGAAGACCGGGGATTGGTCGGGATGTTGGATCTCGACAAGCCCGTAGAACCGATCACTCCTATAGACCCGTTCCCAGCGCGTCCAGACCGAGAATCGGGCGTTCTCGAGAATCTGTCGGGTCAACTTTTGAGCCGAGATTCCCACGGAGATTGTCTGGGATTCGGAGAGACCTCCAAAGTAGTCCCCCTGTTCTGCAATCCGTTCTCCATTATACTGATGCCGGTATTTCTCGGGACAATCGACGAAATAGAGCCGGAAGTGAAACGTATCCGGGCCGTGAGCCAGAAGGAAACTATCGCCGTCGTTGCTCCGGGCGTCTCCTGCCAGCGTGCAACCGTCCAGTCTCGTGAACTCTCCCTGCTTCGATTTTGACGGCGGGGGCCGCTCCCCGAATTGAGGTTCTGTTAGTTTTTCAAGTTCAGGAGGTATTGAAGAATCTGTTAGTCCTGACAAATCCACTTCATTGATCAGAAAAAGCACGATCAACAGAAGGAGAATTCCCACGACCGTCGAGCCGATTCGGGGAGTGGCTTTGTTGTTTCGTTTCATTCGAGTGGACAGAATCGCCGAAATCATCTAACAATATCTCAAAGACGGATTGCGAAAGCAGTCCCGGCGATAGTAATTTCTTATACCGAACATGGAGAAAGTCGACTGGAACGATCAGTATGTGAAGAAGGAAACACCTTGGGACAAGGGAGAACCCGCGCCCCCGTTGGTGGAATTCCTGGAGGAAAACGAGATTTCCGGGCGAGTGCTGGTTCCGGGATGCGGGCGGGGTCATGACGTTAGGGCCTTGGCCGCGGGCGGTGGGGCGATCGTGGTGGGATTGGACATCTCCCCGGTCGCGGTCGAGGAGGCGGAGTCTTTTCCGCGTGCCGACGGGGAGCGATATATGGTTGGGGACTTGTTCGACCCACCCCCCACCTTCGAGGGCATGTTTGACCTGGTATTCGAACACACCTGCATTTCGGCGATTCCTCCCGCACAGCGGCAGGATTATGCGAAGCAAGTAACCCAATGTCTCAAGCCCGGCGGCAAATACCTCGGAATCTTCTTCCTCAACCCCTGGGACGAAGATGAGGAGCCGTCGCCGCCGCCGTGGGGAATCTCCGTCGAGGAAATCGACGCAATGTTTGCAGGCCGCCTCGAAATGGTGAAAGAGTGGAGACCCAGTCGTGCTTACCCAGGTCGTGAAGGCCGCGAACTTCTCCGTTTGATGGTCAAAAGCGCCTGAACCGCGCGTCTGCTTTTCAGATCTACTGAACAGCATTCCATGGCCATATTCCTGTTCTCACTCGCCGGCATCATTGCCGTTCTCGTCCTTCTCAATTTCGTCAGCTATCGTCTTTTTGGCGCCCGAATCCGTAATCGGCGCGAAAAGTGGGACCTCAATATCTGTTGTGGACGCACTGACGGCGGCGGGGTGAACGCCGACATCGTCAAACATGCTGAGGTTCCGAACTACGTGCAGGTTGAGGATATCTACGACTTGCCGTTTCGCACCGGACAATTCGAAAACGTGCTCTGCTCCCACACGCTTGAGCACGTTGAGGACCCCGAGGCATTCTTCGAGGAACTCTCGCGCGTCGCAAAAGAAGTAACAATCGTGCTTCCGCCGCTTTGGGACTTGAGCGCGGTCCTTAACGTTTTTGAACACAAGTGGATCTTCTTTTCTTTCC
>JBCCWV010000014.1:0-42565 GCA_039192745.1 Verrucomicrobiota bacterium
CAAAGACGAGCGTGTCCGCCTCGCCTTTACGTTTCAGTCGAAGTACCTCGGCATGTCGCCGTTCAAGTGCCCGAGTCTCTTTTCTATTCTGTCGTTCCTTGAATACGAGCATGGCGTTTTTCATCCAATCGGTGGCTGTGCGGCCGTGACGGAAGCGATGGCGCGAGTGGCGAAACGACTCGGAGTGGATATCCGGCTCGGTGAAGATGTGAGCAGTTTGCAGTTTAAAGGGCGCCGCGTGACAGGCCTTGAAACCGGGACTGGGAAGCATTCTGCCGATGCGACCGTCATCAATGCAGACTTCGCAAACACGATGGGTCGCATGGTGCCGGATCGTCTGCGCCGCCGTTGGTCGGATCAAAAGCTTTCAGGAAAGCAGTATTCCTGCTCCACGTTCATGCTCTATCTCGGCTTGAACCGTCGTTACGACGATCTGCCCCATCACTCGATTTTTATCTCCGAGGATTACGAGAACAATCTCGACCAGATTGAGAATCAGAAGGTTTTGCCGACCGATCCATCGTTTTATGTGCAGAATCCCTGTGTCACCGACCCGACGCTGGCACCGAAGGGCAAATGCGGACTCTACATTCTCGTGCCCGTGCCTCACAAGACAGCGAACATCGACTGGGCGAGGGAAAAGGAAAGTTTCCGTCGCAAGACACTGGACCGGCTTGCTCTTGCCGGGTTCGAAGGAGTGGAGCAGGCGATCGAGTATGAAAAGATGGTGACACCGGCAGACTGGGAGCATGACCATCACATCTACAAAGGAGCAACCTTCAATCTCGCGCATAATTTTGGACAAATGTTAGTCAATCGTCCGAGGAACCGGTTCGAAGAGCTGGATGGGGTTTACCTCGTCGGGGGCGGAACCCATCCTGGAAGTGGGCTGCCGGTGATTTTCGAATCCGCGAGGATCAGTTCAGATCTGCTGCTCCGCGACCTCGGGATCAACGGGGCGAAAGTCCGGAAAGAGGCCGTTTTGCCCGTGGACGAAGAGGCCGCGCTCGCTGACGCCGTCTAGGCGGTTGTCGTTTCCCTGATCGACCTAAGTGGGGTAGCATCGCGAATGCCGTTTCAGCCCGAGACCTTGGCCAAGGCGCGACGAGCGCAGCAAGAGTGGCAGGACGCGGGACTCCGACACCGGCTCGATTGCCTGGGGGTCGCGCGGCGTCGATTGGCCGAAGGTGCGCGTGATCTGGCGGCGGCCTGCGGCAGGGACAACATCGCAGAGTCTCTGAATGCCGAGGTGCTGACGCTCGTGGACTCGTGCAAGTTTTTGGAGCGACGGGCTCCGAAGGTTTTGTCCGCGAGAAAGTTAAGAAAGGGTCGTCCGCTGTGGATGGGAAAGGTCAATGCCACCGTGCATCGCGAACCGCGGGGCATCGTGCTCGTGATTGGCCCGGGAAACTATCCGCTTACTTTGCCAGGAGTACAGATTTTGCATGCGCTTGCGGCGGGTAACGCCGTTTTGGTGAAACCCGCTCCGAATGGAGTCGAGGCGATGCGGGTTCTGGCGGAGAAGCTTTCGCTGAGTGAAGGGCTGCTGCAGATCATCGGAACCGATCCGTCGGAGGCGACGGCGGCGATTCAAGCGGGAGTGGATCATGTGGTCCTGACCGGCTCCGCGCAGACGGGGCGTGCGGTCTTGGCAGAGACCGCGCCGAGATTGATCACGTCCACGATGGAGCTTTCTGGATGCGACGCGGCATTCGTGTTGGAGGGGGCGGACATCGAAAGGGCGGCCAATGCGGTGACTTTCGGTCTTATGCTGAACGGAGGGTGCACTTGCATCGCGCCCCGTCGCCTCTTTGTCGCGAAGACACTGGCTTCCGAATTTAAAGCTTCCTTGAAGGAGCGGTTGGCGGCGTTGCCGGCGATTCCATGTGGAGATGAATGCAATCAGTTGAGTGGTCCGGTGTTTGAAAGAGTTCGAAGCTTGGCCACAGCATCCGGCGGGCGTGTGGTCTGCGGTGGAGTCGATGAACGAGGATTGAAGCCGATGGTCCTTGCCGGGTTGGACCCGGCAGATCCGCGAGCCAATGGAGACCTCTTTGCGCCGGTTTCGTTCCTGGTCTCCTTCGATTCCGAGGACGATGCGCTGGAGATGGCGAAGCATTGCCCCTATCAGCTCGGAGCAACGGTTTTCGGGCCGGAGAAACACGCACGGCGATTCGCGGAATTCGTCGAATCTGGCTCGGTGGTGATTAACGATATGATCGTCCCGACAGCGGATCCAAGGGCACCATTCGGCGGGCGTGGAGAGAGCGGATTTGGCGTGACGCGGGGAGATGAGGGGTTGCTCGAAATGACGGTTTCCAAGGTGATCTACGAGCGGAAGGGAAACTTTCTGCCGCACTTGGCGGGGTCGTTCCCCGAGGATGCGGAGGTCTTCGAAAATTACATTGCCGCCATGCATGGCCGTGGGCATGGTGCGCGACTTCGCGCCTGGCGGCGTCTTTTCCAAGGCCTTGGAGAAAAGCTTCGGCGAGACCGGGCGCGATCATCGTAAATCTCTTCGCATGAATTCCAATATTGATCATTCGGTGGGTGTAATCGGGTCCGGACTTGCCGGTCTCGCGAGCGCCTGCACCCTTGCTGCCCGCGGTTACAAGGTGACCGTTTTTGAAAAAAACAATTGGCTTGGCGGTAAAGCGGCTCAGTTGAACCTCGACGGCTATCGCTTCGACATGGGGCCGACGATTCTCACGGTCCCATCCGTTTTGAAACGCATCTTTAATGAGGCGGAGCGGAAAATGAAGGACTATCTCGAATTGATTCCGCTCGATCCCCAATGGCGTTGTTTTTATGAGGACGGCTCTGTTTTGGATTTGCGGAAACGGGTGGAGGACATGAAGGCCACCCTCGACGAGTTTTCTCATGTCCCAAGAGCGGGGGGTCGGTACGAAAAATTCATCGATTACTCGAAACGCCTGCACGACATCTCGGAGAAGTATTTTTTCTGGCGCTCCGTCGGCGGTGTTTCGGACACGTTTGAAGTTGGGGGCACCTTCCAGCCGTCAGTTCTGCGTGACCTTCTCGACATGCGAATGGGGAGTTCGGTTTACAAGACGGTCCGCAAGCACATCAAGGACGAACGCGTCGCGCAGATGCTCGACCATTTTACACAATACGTGGGGTCTTCACCCGAAGCCTCTCCCGCCGTCCTCTGCGGGATTGCTCACATGCAGGTGAGTGAGGGAGTTTGGTATCCCATGAAAGGGACACGCGCGGTGCCGGAGGCGCTGGTGAAACTCGGAAAGGAACTGGGCGTGGTTTATCGCACGGGTCAAAAAGTGCGGCACATCACGACGGCAGAGGGGCGCATTCGTGGCCTTGAGACGGAATCCGGCGAGAGTCACACGTTCGATGCCGTGGTCTCCAACTGCGACAGCGTGCGGACTTATGATGAGCTGGTCGATTCGAAGTTGAACAAGCCATTTCACAAATGGATGTATGAACCCGCATGCTCTGGAGTTGTGCTCTACCTCGGGTTGAACAAGCGTTATGACCATCTTGAGCACCACAACTTTGTTTTCTCGGAAGATCCCGAAGAAGAGTTTCGTGCCATCTACCAGGACGGACAGCCTGCGCCGGATCCCACCTGTTACGTCGCCGCGCCTGCGAAGACAGAGCCGGCGGTTGCGCCGGAAGGGGGAGAAGCCATGTATATCCTGGTCCACACGCCGCACCTCCGGCATCACCACGACTGGAAAAGGATGTTCCCGAAATACCGGCAAGTCATTCTCGACAAAATGAAGAATTGCGCCGGATGCGAGGATATCGAGGATCGAATCGTCTGCGAAAGCGCGCTTACTCCTCAGGATATCCACGACCGCTATCACGTTTTGAACGGCGCCATCTACGGGCTCGCGAGCCATGGGAAGTTCAACGGCGCCTTCAAGCCGGCCAATCGCAGTCCGCACGTCGATGGTCTCTATCTGGCTGGTGGAGCCTCCCACCCTGGGCCGGGGATGCCGATGGTGATGATGTCAGGATGGATCGCCGCCGATAGCCTCGATGAAGATGTGCGTGGTGGTGACGCCGTCCGGGCACCGTTCGAGGAAATGGAAGCAGTTGCGGTTTAGAGTACTTAAATTAAAACTGCAGCGGGTAAGCGTCCGTCGCGAAGCGACAGTTTAACTGTAGCCGGACTTTTCAACGTCCGGTAGCTCACAAAGTATCTCGCGTCGCGAAGCGACCGCTTAATGGCCCGCGTGACCAATACTGGTTAAACGGTCGCTTCGCGACGTAACCCATTGGGCCGCTCTACCGGGGGCTAAAGCGCCCGGCTACAGGTTATGAGGTCACTTCGCGACTCCATTCAATACTCATCTACCTTTGGCTACAGTTTAATTCTATCCGCTCTAGGTCGCCGAGAATCACCCGTTGATTTACGCCCGGTTTCACCGGACTGTTCCGGATCGTGCTCCCGATTCCAGCCCGCATCGTCGACCGCTATGTCGGTTGGCAGGTGCTTCTTGCCACCATAATGGGTGTGGCGGTTTTGAGCGTGGTGGTGGTGCTTGGCCAAATTTTCAAAGAGGTCTTTGAGTTGTTGGTAGAGAAGGACTTGCCGCTGGATGCGGTCTTCAAGTTCATCGCTTTCATTCTGCCGTTTTCGCTGACATTCACGATACCGTGGGGATTCCTCACGGCGGTCCTCCTGATTTACGGGCGACTTTCTGCGGACAATGAACTGGTTTCACTCCGCATGGCGGGCCTGAGCATGCCGGGAATTTGCCGGGCCGTTTTCATCATCGCCCTTTTTCTTTCCGGGGTCAGTCTCTGGATCAATAACGAGGTAGCTCCAAAGGCGTCCGAGGAAATGAAAGACGCGATGTATGAGATGGCGGTGGACGATCCGCTCGCGCTCTTTCAAGCCGACAAGATCATCGATGTCGGGGAATACACATTCTACTCGAAGGAACGCATCGAGGATCGGCTCAAGGGCGTCTCTGTCATTAAGTATGACAAATTCAAATACCCGATCATGTATCTCAACGCGGATTGGGCGTCGATGGAATACGATGAGGGGACGGATTCGATTATTATGTCGTTCAGCGGAATGATGACGTTGGAGAAAGGTGATGGAGAAAGGCGCAAAATGCTTTCGCAAGTCAATCCCGGCGTTGCCAGCGAGGAATGGAACCTTGAGTTTTCGCTTGAAGCTCTCCGTGAAGATGAATCCAAAGTGAAGGTGTCCACGCGGACGACGAATTTCCTT
The DNA here is from genome assembly GCA_039192745.1 of Verrucomicrobiota bacterium. Lineage (GTDB taxonomy): Bacteria > Verrucomicrobiota > Verrucomicrobiia > Verrucomicrobiales > DEV007 > JBCCWV01. The sequence continues at coordinate 5,228 of JBCCWV010000014.1, forward strand.
ATTAACGAATTGCGGACCAATCCAGATCTCGAGAAAGAAGAGGAGAGCCGTTACCGCACGGAAGTACACAAGCGATTCTCATTCTCCATGGCGAGTGTGACGTTTGCTTTCATCGGAATTTCGCTCGGCATCACCGCGCAGCGAAGGGAGACGTCCATTGGCTTTGCACTTTCGTTGATCATCGCGATTAGCTACTTCCTTTTCATCATCATCGCGGATTCGCAAAAGAGCAGTCCCGATGTTTATCCGCATCTCTTGATGTGGTTGCCGAATGTCATCTTCCTCGGGCTCGGCGGGTTTCTCTTTTGGCGACTATCCCGGAAGTGATTCATCGAGGGCGCGGCCGCGCCACGTCGGGCGAATTCCTCGGAGGTCCTTGTAAAAGGCCTCCCACTGAATGGCCAGGAATAGTCCGATACCAACGGGATGAAGGAGAGCGCCGCCAATAGAGAGGCGATAGAGGATGGCCTGCGCCAATCTTGGAAAGAGGCTCACCAGGATGGCCGCTCCCGCCAACAGGGGTGAAAATGGAAGAAGAAGCCATGGCAAAACATGGCCTCCGAAGAGCAAGAAAGAGAATGGGCCGATCAGTCCCGGTGAAGCAATGCCTTCGGTGGCGTTTTTTCCCAGTCCTTTCCACACGCCGCCGAAATCTCGATACATCCGGCAGGTGACGAGTCCAGTCAGGTTGCAAAAGTCGGTTTGCATCCCGGCGCGCCGGTAGAGGCGAGGGAGGCGAATGCCGTCGTGGAACGTGTTGCGGATTGCGGAATGGCCGCCTGCTTGGTTGTAGTCGGCTCTGCGAGTCACAAACAGTCCGCCCCAGCCCGCGCCGCAACCGGTGGACTTCGTCATGCGCATCATTCGCATGGAAAGAAAACCGAGCAGGATGAAATGAATCAGCGGAACGAGAAGTTTCTCCCCGGAGGTCCGCAATTCCTGTTCGGGAAATCCGCTCACGAGTTGCGAGCCGGACGTGTCGAGGAAGTCAACCATGGCACCCACGGCCTGCGGTTGAATGCGGACATCGGCATCGAGGAAAAAGAGAATTTCATTGCGTGCGTGTTCGGCGAGACAGGCGCACGCATGCTGCTTCCCGGCCCATCCCGATGGAAGCGGCGGAGCGTGTTCGAGACGGACACGGGAATCTTCTTCGGCGATGGTTTGCACAATCTCCACCGTGCGGTCCGTCGAGTGATCATCGAGAACGACGATTTCGAAATCGACCCCCTCGCTGGCAAGAACGCTTTTCAGGACGCCCTCGATGTTCTCCTCTTCATCACGTGCCGGGATAAGAATCGAAACAGAATCACGGTCTTCGCGCGAATGGCGGGGCGGGCGGCGAAATTCCCGCAAGTTTGCCAAGAAAACGACGGCCGGGATCAGTGCGAGCCAAAAGGCGACTTGGGCAAGGATATCGATCATCGTGTTGGAAAAGCTTACGACGGAGGGGCCGACCTTAGTTTCTTCGCTTCGTCGATGGAGGCGTGCCGGGGATCGAACTTTTCTCCGCGGACGAAGGCCTTCAGACGTTGCCAGAGACCGTAGATGCCGCCGGTGCCGCGCCGTCCTTCGATGAGCGGCTCAAATGCCTCGAAATTCCTTTCCTTGGTGAGAACCGCCAGTTTTTCCTGACAGTTTTCCAAGGCGCTCTCGAGCCGACAGGTCCACTCGGCAGCGGTGAATTCTTTTTCGGAACTCAAGAGAATTGGCTCCCCGAATCGGCAAAACACATCCGGCCAACGCTCCTCTCCGAGAACATATTCAAGTGCCATTGGGATGAGAAATCCGGAAGACGCCCGGGATGCCAAATGGCCGATACCTGGTTTGAAGTGAACGGGCCGGTCGCGTGAGTCGGTGAACTTCCCCTGCGGAGTGACCCAGAGAAACGCGTCATTCGTTTCGAGGACGCATTTTCCGATCCGCACGAAATCGCGAAGTCCCCGTCCACTCTCGCTATCGATTCCGAAGAATCCGATCTTTTTCATGAAACCGTAGCGCTCCACCGCTTCCGCGTCGATAGGCGCAAAGTGCCGGGCTTTCGGAAAAAGACGGTAGCTGATGACCGGCCCGAGAACGGCATCCCACCAACTCGGGTGATTAAAAAAAACAACGGCGCCGCCCTCAACCTCCCGGATGCGCTCGAGCGAGGATTTCTCGATCCAGAGCGCGCCGAAATTCTTCGCTAGAAATTTTGGAAAATGCCAGCGAAAGAACCGGAGCAGGAATCCCCCTGTTTCAGGGAGAGGGGTCTGCTGTGATGGTTTGTCTTGGCTCATGCGTGTTCCGTCGGCGGAGTGGTGGTGATTGATTGACAGCTATGATGACAAGGATGAGGGTGACAATCAACCAAGCAGGGGCGCTGTCCGTGAGGATGGCTGAGATCCGGTCTCCGGAAACCCTTCGAACCTGAAGCGGGTAATGCCGTCGCAGGGAGCTGCCAGTCGATTCTTCAAGTCGGTCACGTTGCTCCTGAGAGTGGTGTGACCGTTTTTTATAACCAGAAAAGTAGAATCCCATCATGATCGCCGACGCCGAATCCCTGGAAAAGTCCGCATCGACTCCCAGCCTTTTTCCCAACAGCCGACGGATCTACGTCGATGGCCAACTCCACGCCGAGGTGAGCGTGCCCATGCGGGAAATCAGTCTCGCTAAAACAGAGCATCCGGATGGTCGCATCGAAGTGAATGAACCGGTCAGGGTTTACGATCCAAGCGGACCGTGGGGAGATCCGGAATTCGATGGCGACGTGACCCGTGGGTTGCCCGCGCTGCGGCGTCCATGGATCGAGGCTCGCGGCGATGTCGAGGAGTACGACGGTCGCGAGGTGAAGCCGGAGGACAATGGTTACCTCAGTGAAGAACATGCCGACCGCTTCAATTCGAGAAAGAAGGCGAAGAACAAGTTAAAGGAATATCCCGGTCTCAAACGCAAGCCGCTCCGCGCGCGCGGTGAAGCGCCGGTGACGCAGATGTGGTATGCGAAGCAGGGCATCGTGACGCCGGAAATGGAGTTCATCGCCATCCGGGAAAACCTCGGGCGTGAAGCGGCGATGAAGACTATTCACGATGCGTATCCGAACCTGAAAACGCGTCCTGACAATACCACGCCTCCCGGCTATGAAATGCCCCGTCCTTCGGAGGTTAATCCGCTGGAGCAAGTGCCGCGCAACGTCTTGGAGCATCAGCATCCGGGGCAAGGGTTTGGAGCGAAGACGCCGGAATTCATCACGCCGGAGTTTGTCCGTGACGAGGTAGCTCGAGGTCGTGCGATCATTCCGGTGAACATCAATCATCCCGAGTGCGAGCCGATGATCATCGGCCGCAATTTCCTCGTGAAGATCAATGCGAACATCGGCAATTCCGCGGTCGCTTCATCGATCGACGAGGAAGTGGAAAAGATGCGTTGGGCGACGAAGTGGGGTGCTGACACGGTCATGGACCTCAGCACGGGGAAGAATATCCATGCCACGCGCGAGTGGATCTTGCGGAACAGCCCGGTGCCGATTGGAACGGTGCCGATCTATCAGGCGCTCGAAAAGGTGAACGGTCAGGTCGAGGCATTGAACTGGGAAATCTTCCGCGACACGCTCATCGAACAAGCGGAGCAAGGAGTCGATTACTTCACGATTCACGCGGGAGTCCTTTTGCGTTTTGTCCCGCACACTGCCCGTCGCATGACGGGAATTGTCAGTCGAGGTGGTTCCATCATGGCGAAGTGGTGCCTTTCGCATCATCGGGAGAGCTTCTTATACGATCATTGGGATGACATCTGCGATATCATGGCGGCGTACGACGTGAGTTTCTCCATCGGTGATGGCTTGCGCCCGGGATCAATTGCTGATGCGAATGACTACGCACAACTTGCGGAACTTGAGGTGCAGGGAGAGTTGACTAAGCGCGCCTGGGAGAAAGGTGTCCAGGTCATGAATGAGGGTCCGGGTCATGTCCCCATGCATCTCATTCAGGAGAACATGCAGAAGCAAATCGAGTGGTGTCACGAAGCGCCGTTCTACACGCTCGGGCCGCTAACAACTGATGTAGCGCCGGGGTACGACCACATTACCAGTGGCATCGGCGCGGCGATGATCGGTTGGTACGGTTGCGCGATGCTTTGCTATGTTACGCCGAAGGAGCACCTCGGCCTGCCTCATCGTGAAGACGTGCGTGAAGGGGTGATTACTTATAAGATTGCCGCCCACGCCGCCGATTTGGCAAAAGGACATCCCGCTGCGCAGGAACGCGATAATGCGCTTTCAAAAGCTCGCTTCGAATTCCGCTGGGAGGATCAGTTCAATCTCGGCCTCGATCCTGACAAGGCGCGTGAGTATCACGACGAGACTCTTCCCATGGACGGCGCGAAAACGGCGCACTTCTGTTCCATGTGCGGGCCTAGCTTTTGCTCCATGAAAATCACCGACGACATCCGCCAATACGCCGCCGAACAAGGGGTGACGCCCGAGCAGGCGCTTGAAAAAGGCATGGAAGAGAAGTCGCGGGAGTTTGTGGAGACGGGCGGTGAGGTTTACCGCTAGGGAGATCGGGGGTATAGTGATTTCATGAGCGAGTTGGTCATTGAGCTGCCCAGTCTCGAGGAGCAGACGGAATTCAATCTTCGGCGATGGGAGGAAGTGCTGGCCGATCCTGAGTTGGCCAAGCTCGAATACCGCGTCGAGACCGACCGTCATGGACAACTGATCATGAGCCCGCCCCCAGGAAACGACCATAGCTTTTCTCAATCAGAAATTTATTACCTTCTGCGGACACTGCTTCCCGAGGGCAAGGCGCAAGTGGAGGTTCCCATTTCCACACGGAACGGAGTGCGTGCGGCGGACGTCTCATGGACTTCAGAGAAACGATGGGAAGGCATCTTTGATCCCCGCGCCTACCGCGAGGCGCCTGATATTTGCGTCGAGGTTTTGTCGCCCTCTAACACGAAGTCCGAGATTGCGGAAAAGAAGATGCTCTATTTCGATGCGGGAGCGAAGGAAGTGTGGATCTGTGATGGAACGGGGAAGCTGGAGTTTTTCCATGAAGGGGAATCCGTTGCCCGCGAGAGTTCCGCGCTTTGCGCGGGTTTTCCTTCACGTCTTGAGTTGAATTGATCCGTGTCGGGGGAGAGGCAGCCAATGCTCTTTGTCATTTCCGGCCCGAATGGGGCCGGGAAGACGACCTTTGCGGAGTCGATTCTGACGCACGAGTTGAAGGGCTTGCGATTTCTCAACGCAGATGAAATTGCGCGAGGTTTGTCGCCGTTCGATCCGTGGTCAATGCGGATAAAGGCGGGGCGGATTCTGCTGGAGGAGATGGAAGCGATGGTCGGGAAGGGGGAATCATTTGCGTTGGAATCAACGCTCACAGGCAAAGCGCACCGGCGGCGGTTTGAGCAGGCGAAAGAAAGGGGATACAAGCTCGTCATTCGCGCATTGCTTCTCCCGAGCGCGGAGGTGTCGGCGGCGCGTGTGAAATTGCGGGTTTCCAAGGGAGGTCACGATATTCCCGAGAAGGATCTGCGGCGACGGTTTGAGAAATTCTGGGAGAACTTGCTGGAGACGTATCTTCCGATTGCGGATAACTGGGAAATTTACGAGTCAACGAGGATTCCGCCGATCTTGAAATACTCCTCGTCTGAGATTAGCGTTGAGGCGTTGAAAGAAGGAAGGTCATCAAGCAGTCGAGTTCGGGAATCTGTGCCGGATTTCTCGGAGATCGATTTACATGAGGCTACAGAGGCGGCGATGAAACGCGCTGCTGAAAAGGTGCGCGAGGAGCACCGTCGTCTCGGATTGCCGATCCTTATTTGGCGGGACGGAAAGATGATCGAAGAGCCAGCGTAAGTCACGATTGCCGGGTTCGTCCGGTCACTTCCCAATCGGAATCGCTGTTTTCCTTGAGTCGAATCTGCTCCCTGATGGCGGCGGCTTTCTTCGTGCTTCCGTGTTCGACCTTCACAACAACGCCGTCCTTGGAGTTGCGTAAATCGAGAATGCGGAACACCGGCTCACGCTTGATGCGGAAAAAGCAGTAGAGGGGAACGTCGGTATGCATGGCGTTCCATGTGAGCTGCGCGGGCGGGAAATTGGGAATTTCGCTGAGCGCGAATAAGACGCGGCGGATGAAGTTTTCGCCGTGGCGGCGGGCGAGGCGAGCGGCGTGGTTTCTGCAGAGTTGGTGATCGAGAAAGGCAACGATGGGGTTGAGCTTCGCATCGACCATGTCATCGACGAGATCCTCCTGATGCATTCGCATTGCGGCCTGGAACTGCCGACGTGAAAGCTCGCCGCTTTCAAACTTTCGAAAAAGCTGCGCTGGTGTGGGGAGCTCGGCGGGTAGGTTTTCTGGTGACGTCTTCAGCGGGAGCAGGGGAAATGGATGCCGCTGGATGCTCCATCACTTGAGCTTGATTTTCCAGAGGTCTTCCTTGAAGCCGACGAGTGTAATGCCAGCAGAGGTATCAATGGCGAAGGGTCGCTTCACCAGATTACCATTTGAGGAGAGCAACTCGAGGGCTTCCTTTTCCGGCATGTCATCTAGCTTGTCCTTCAGCTTGAGGCTTCGGTATTCCTGTCCGGAAGAGTTGAAGAGCTTGCGGATGCCGTGGAGACCGACCGCGAGCCTGAGTTCTGATTTCCGAGGTGGAGTTTCGCGGATCTCGACTACCTCAAATTTCTTCCCATTATCTTCGAGCCACTTGATGGCGTTTTTGCAGGTAGAGCAGTTTTTGTAGGCGTAGACTTTGAGCATGAGTGTTCTCTTCAGGGTGACGGGAATAGTTGGTATTGGCCACCACCGCAGACTGCACTGATACGCCAGATATTTCCGGTTTTCACGGCGGACATGCTGCATTTTTCCGCAATTCCCCCGGAAACTCGGAATTCGAAGCGGTGAATGCCTGGCTGGGCTGGGGGAAAATAGTCAACGTATTGAAATCCTCGATTTACGAGAAAGTCTGGAACAGATGGCATTGCTTTCGCCATAAAGTGTTAATTATCATTGTCTTGCAGGTAAATTTTAGAGTTGGCGAGGATGGATTCGCAGTATCGAATGACCAAATTCACGGTCGTTTTGCTCCCCGTCCATCCCTGCCGGAAATCAGCACTTTCGGCGGAGATCGATCAAGGATTTTTGCCTGAAAAACAGGGGCCTCGGGAGCTTGTGAAATTTTTCACAAAATCCGTTTACGGGTTACATCCTCTGCTTGATAGTCGTCGTAGCCCTTGAGGAAGGCTGATTTTACGCATTGATGAGCGACTCCAACGGCAGCGAAATTCCGCTGATCGACGTCCAAATTGACGGCGAGTGGCACAAGGTGCCAAAAGGGATGCGGATGATCGAGGCGGTTCGGATGGCGCGGGGGGATGGGACAACGGTCCCGCATTACTGCTACCACCCGAAGCTGAGTTCTCCGGGTAACTGCCGGATGTGCCTTGTGGAAATGGGGATGCCTCCGAGGCCCCGACCCGGTGAAGAGCCTGAACTCGATGAGGACGGACATGCGAAGATCGGCTGGATGCCTCGCCCGGCGATTGCGTGTGCGAATACGGTGGCGCCGGGAATGGGGATTCGGACGGAGAGCATGATGGCGCAGGAGTGCCGACGTGGGGTGATGGAGTTTCTTCTGATCAATCATCCGCTCGATTGTCCGATCTGCGACCAAGCGGGAGAGTGCAGCTTGCAGGAATTTTCCGTTGAGCACGGGAACGGTGATTCGCGGTTCCTTGAGCAGAAGGTCAAGAAGCCGAAAAACGTGGAGATTGGTCCTCGCATCCGGCTCGACGACGAGCGTTGTATCCTTTGTTCTCGATGCGTGCGGTTTTCCAAGGAAGTGGCCGACGACGATGTCCTCGGGTTCGTCGATCGCGGAAGTTACAACGTCCTGACGACGCACCCCGGCAAGAAGCTTGCGAACAATTACTCGTTGAACACCGTCGATATTTGCCCGGTCGGCGCTCTCACCTCGAATGACTTTCGTTTCCAGATGCGTGTCTGGTTCCTCAAGGAGACCAAGAGCATTGACGTGAATTGCGGAACGGGCGCGAACATCGTGATTCATAGCCGGGAGGGCAAGGTTTACCGCATCACGCCACGTGAGAATAACGAGGTAAATTCGTCGTGGATGCCGGACAGCCATCGACTCAATTTCCACTACCTCGAAAGCGAGGCGCGTTTGACCGAGCCGCTCATCAAAGAAAATGCGACCCATCATCGACCGGTGGATTGGCCGGAGGCTGTGCGCCGTGCGGCGGACGGGCTTTTGCAGTACAAGGGAAATGGGTTGGCGATCGTGGCCTCCGCGCGCATGACAAACGAAGAGCTATTCCTGGTTAACAAGCTCGCGAATTTCCTTGAGCCCGATCACATCGACGTCGTTCCGAGGAGCGGAGAGGCGGATGATTATCTGGTTTCCGCTGACCGCAATCCGAATACCAATGGCGCGAAGGTTCTCCTCAACATCACTGAGCCGGGGAGTCAGTTGGAAAAAATTCGGGAGGGGATCAATGACAATTCCATCAAGGCCTTGCTAGTCTTTGGGGAAGACCTGATCGACGCGGGGTTCACGGAATCGCAATTGAAGAAACTGGACAGCCTCGTGGTGACGAACATTCTCGCGAATCCGACCGCGGAGCATGCGGATGTCGTTTTGCCGACGGCTGGTTTTGCGGAGAAACGCGGTTCGATGATCAATGTGGCTGGCCGTCTCCAGCGATTGAACAAAGCGGTCGAGCCGCCCGGTTTGGCGATGGATGACTGGGAGATGTTGCGGGAGTTGCTCCTTTCGATTGCAGGATCGAATGGCATTTACCTGATCGAGGACGTCTTCAAGGAGATGTCGAAAAAGGTGGAAATCTTCGAGGGTCTGAGCCTTGGCAAAATTGGCGATCTGGGTGTGCAAGTTTTGGAAACCGGAGTGGGAATTCCCTTGCTGGAACGCGAGCGGGAGAAAGCAAAACGGGGAGAAATCTTTATCGGCTGAAGCATGGACTGGATTTTCATTCTTCTCACCGTGACCAAGATCGTCGTGATCGTCTTTTTCGCGATCCTTCCGGGGGTCGCGTATTCGGTCTATGCGGAGCGGCGGTTGAGCGCAGCGATTCAGGATCGTGTGGGGCCGAACCGGGTGGGCATTCCTTTTACAAACATCCGACTCGCTGGTCTCGGGCAGCCGATCGCTGATGGAATCAAGTTCCTGTTAAAGGAGGATTTTACGCCCGCCCATGTGAACAAGTTTTACTACTGGCTCGCGCCCTGTCTGACGATGATCCCGGCCCTGTTGACGGTGGCGGTCATTCCTTTCGGCAGTGAGTTGAATCTTTTTGGCACCACGATTCCAGTGGTCATCGCCGACCTCAATGTGGGGCCGCTGTTCATCTTCGCCATCGCATCACTCGGGGTTTACGGCATCGTCCTGGCAGGTTGGGCGTCGAATTCCAAATACCCGTTCTTCGGCGGAGTGCGCTCGACGAGCCAGATGATTTCCTATGAGATCGCCATGGGCCTGTCCGTCGTTCCGGTGCTTTTGGTCTTCGGGGAGCTGAACCTGATGAGCATTGTTGAAGACCAGAGTCGGAACGGCTGGCTTCTGTTTCCTATCGCTTTTTTCGGTGAGAATGCGGGCTTTGACCTGTCTCGCTGGATTCTCGTTATCCCGCTGTTCATCTCATTCATCATCTTCACGACTTCCATTTTTGCGGAGACCAACCGGCTGCCGTTCGACTTGCCGGAATGTGAAACCGAGTTGGTTGCGGGGTATCACACCGAGTATTCGTCGATGAAGTTCGCTCTCTTTTTCCTCGGGGAGTATGCGGCGATGATTATTGGATCTGGGCTTATCGTGACACTGTTCCTCGGGGGCTGGGCGCTGCCTTTCGGACTCGATAACTTATTTATCGGCGAATCAGGCGAGGTCCCACTCTGGCTGGGGCTTGTGCACATTGGCTGCTTCTTTACCAAAGTCGTCGCCTTCATTCTATTTTTCATTTGCGTGCGTTGGACCATTCCTCGCTTCCGTTTCGATCAGCTCATGAAGTTGGGCTGGGTCTTCTTTTTCGAGATTGCACTCGCAAACATCATTCTCACCGCAGTTATCCTTCTTCTCATCTGATATGGCCACCATTACTGTCAGGCGCCCCAAGCTCTCGATCTGGGACAAGCTCTATATTCCGGGCTTGATGAAAGGTTTGCGCATTACTCTGGGGCACGCGATCAAGATATTCCGTGGAAAGAAGAAAGTGACGATGCAGTATCCCGAGGAGAAATGGGACTCAAGTCTCCCGGAGCACTATCGCGGAGCACCCGCACTGGTCACCGACGAGCAGGGAAGAGAGCGGTGTGTGTCCTGTCAGCTCTGCGAATTCATTTGCCCGCCGCGGGCAATCACGATTAAACCAGAGGAAATTCCCTCGGAGGATAAGTGGGCTAAAGTCGAGAAACGTCCTCAGGAATTCGATATCGATATGGTGCGCTGCATCTACTGCGGGATGTGCGAGGAGGTCTGTCCCGAGCAAGCCATCTTCCTCCGAAAGGACTACGCCATCACCGGGCTGGACCGTAGCGAGATGGTGCATGACAAGAAGCGGCTCTATGAAATCGGAGGCGTTCGCGAAGGTCTCGTCAATAAGTGGAATAAGCTGAAGTGACCCTAACCTTCTATATAGCGACGGCAATCATGCTCCTCGGCGGCCTCGGTGTCGTGGCGAATCGCAATCCGGTTTCTGCGGCCTTTTGTCTCGTCGTTGCCTTTGTCGGGTTGGCGGCTCTGTTCATTTCGCTGAATGCCTATTTCATCGGTATCATTCAGATCCTGGTTTATGCGGGCGCGGTGATGGTTCTGTTTCTCTTTATTATCATGTTGCTCGACGTGAAGGCGGAGTCGAAGCGGAAGGTGAATCTTTTTTCGGTGGGTGGGGCCTTTATCGTTGTGGCTCTCTTTGTCTCGCAGCTTGGTGCCGTTCTGGGAGCGGGAGACTTCGGTAAGAAGGAGATGCCTGAACTTGCTGAAAGTCAGGGCAGTGATGTGGAGGCGGTCGGCCAACTCGTCTTCACGGATTATGTATTTCACCTCCAAATCGTAGGAGTCCTGCTTCTTGTTGCGACGGTTGGAGTCATCGCACTCAGTAAACGGGATGCTCCGCCGCGCGCCGCCCCGGAATAACTCGCTCTCACTTCGTCCACTTAGTCTTACTTGCTCACACTCAACCATTTTCTTCTCGCTAGCGGCCTTCTCTTTTCGATAGGGCTCGCGGGAGTCCTGTTGCGGCGAAACATCATCGTCATTTTCATGTGCCTGGAGATGATGTTGAGCGCTGCGAATCTTTCGCTCGTGGCGTTTTCGCGGTTCAATCTCACAGAGGCCGGATTGCCCGACTACAACGCGCAAGTACTTGTCTTTTTCATTGTCACTGTTGCGGCGGCTGAAGTGGCCGTTGGCTTGGCAATTATTGTCGCGCTCTTTAAGGCGAGGGAAACGGTACATGTGAACGACCTAACCTCGATGAAATACTGACAGATTCGAATGCTCGGCGTCATCACATTGCTTTCTCCTCTTATCACGGCGGCCATCATTGCCCTCGGGTTGAGGCGTGTGCCGGAAGCGGCGTCCAAGCTATCCGTGCTTTCGGCGATCGTGGGATTCGTCTGCAGCTTGATCATGCTCATCTGGTCCTGTAATCCGGTGGAGCCACTGGTGTGGGCTACAGCGGGTGACTTCAGCCTGAAGATTGGGTTGCTCTCTGACGACAAGCTTGCCCAAGGGATGCTTTTCATTGTCACTTTTGTCGGGCTGCTCGTGCATGTGTTTTCTCTGGGATACATGAAGGACGATCCGGGCAAGGCCCGTTATTACATGGGGCTGTCGCTTTTCATGTTCTCAATGACGGGAATCGTCCTGGCCGACAACTTCGCGATGATGTTTATTTTTTGGGAACTCGTAGGGGTCAGTTCCTATCTTCTTATCGGGCATTGGTTCATGAAGGACTCGGCCGCTGATGCTGCGAACAAAGCCTTCATGGTGAACCGGATTGGTGACTTCGGTTTCATGGCTGGAATTCTTCTTCTGTTTGCGATCACTGGTTCATTGGGATTCGAGGAGATCCGCACGGCGATTGAGAATAGTCCGCCAGCGCAAGGGCTTCTCATTGTCGCAACGCTATGTATTTTTTGCGGAGCTGTCGGCAAGAGCGCGCAGTTTCCTCTGCATGTTTGGCTTCCAGATGCGATGGAGGGGCCGACTCCAGTCTCCGCACTTATTCACGCAGCAACCATGGTGGCTGCGGGTGTTTACATGATGGTGCGGGTAATCTTTCTCGTCGAAGCCGCGCCCATGGCTGGCGAGATCATTGCCTATATCGGTGGAGGGACGGCGCTCCTCGCCGCCTTGATGGCCACGCAACAGGACGACATCAAGAAGGTGCTTGCCTACTCGACGCTCTCTCAACTGGGTTATATGGTGATGGCGGTCGGTTTGGTCGCGAAGCATCCGGGTGGCGATTACGCGGGGCACGCGGCCTTTTTCCATCTCTACACGCACGCGTTCTTCAAGGCGCTTCTCTTCCTTGGGTCCGGGGCAATTATCTACGCCTGTCACCATGAGCAAAATATCTGGAAGATGGGAGGGCTTTTTCGTCGGATGCCGAAAGTGGCGATCACTTTTGCCATTGGGACGGCTGCACTAATGGGGTTCCCGTTCGTGACGAGTGGATTTTGGAGTAAAGAAATTATCCTCGCTGAGGCCTACGGAACGCCGGTCCTGTTCTGGATTGGCGTGGGAACGGCCTCATTGACCGCTTTTTACATGACGCGGCTCTTTCTAATCGTCTTCTTCGGCGAGCCTCGCACCGATCATGCCGCGCACGCCAAGGATCCGGGAGCCGTGATGACGCGTCCGTTGATGATTCTCGCCGTGCCCTCGCTGATCGCGGCGTCTGGGCTTGTTTACAAATGGTTCGGAATTCATCCGCCGCACCACGCAGATGGACATGCCACGTTTATTCTGGGTGCATCCATAGGTGCTTTGATTTTTGGAGTATCTCTAGGGTTCTTTCTCTACAAGGGGAAAAAGAAAGAGCCAATTGGGTTCGCGCTGTTCCGTGACAAGTTTTACATCGATGAGATTTACATTGGAATGGTGCGCGTTTGCCAGGATGGAGTGGCCTATGTCGCGAAAGCGCTGGATCAGATCGTGGTGGATTCGCTCGCAGTTTTGGGATCGGCTCGACTTGCGAGGGGCGTGGGTAACCTGTTTCGTTTTACGCAGGTCGGGAATCTTCAAGGGTATGCGTTCCTTTTCGGTGGTGGTGTTTTGGTGGCGATAATCCTCCTCTTTTCCTTTGCTCGGTAAGTCATGGAAATATCACTGCTACATCTTATCGTTCTCCTTCCGCTCGTCACCGCCGTGATGATCATGGTAGGTGCTCCGGCGCGTCAGTTGGCTCAGGGTTCGAGTGTTTTGAACGCGGTGTTTGGTGTCTTACTATTCTCTCTCTTCGACCGGGACGATGCGGGCTTTCAGTTTGTGGCTTCCCTCAATGTCTTGGAGAGTCCGGGTATTAACTTTGCGCTGGGGGTCGATGGTTTGGGTGTGGTGCTGGTTTTGTTGAGTGTTATCGTCATGTTATGCGCGGTTTGGCAGGTGCCTAAGCGGATCGAAGGCAGCGAGAAACTCTACATCGTTTCAATCTTGCTCATTGGTGGTGGGGCGATTGGCGCTTTTGCAACGACTGACCTGTTCTTCTTTTATGCCTTCCATGAGTTAGCGCTTATCCCGACCTTTCTGATGATCGGGATCTTCGGCCATGGTCCGGACCGCACTTCGATTGCGTGGAAGATTACGATTTACCTTGGTGTGGGCAGCCTGGTGCTGCTTGCCGGCTTGCTTTGGCTCTATCAGGCGTCTGGTGTGGAGAGCTTTGATATGCTGACATTGATTGAAGCCGGGAAGAATATCGATGCGGAGGCGCAGAAGTGGATTTTTCTCCTTCTGATCATTGGATTTGGGACGCTTGTATCTCTCTTCCCGTTTCATTCATGGGCAGCGCCGGCTTATGCGGCCGCGCCGACACCGGTCTCCATGTTGCATGCCGGAGTATTGAAGAAATTCGGGCTCTACGGGCTGTTGCGCTTGGCCGTGCCGATGTTGCCGGAAGGGTTTGCCGCGTGGGAGAATCTGATTCTTGTCTTGCTGCTCGGGAACGTGATTTTCATCGGCTTTGTCACGATTTCCCAAAGGTATCTCGACCGCTTGCTTGGATACTCGAGTGTCATGCACATGGGATATGCCTTTCTTGGCATGATGGCACTAAATGAAGTGGGTTATAATGGGGTGGTGTTGATGCTGTTCGCGCACGGTCTTTCCGTCGCCTTGCTCTTCGCGCTGTGCGGGCAGCTTCGGGAAAGGGTGCCCACGCTGGAGATTCGGGAACTGGGCGGAGTGGCCAAGGCGGCGCCGTTTTTGGCGGTCTTCTTTGGTCTTGGGGCATTCGCTTCCATTGGTTTGCCGGGCTTTGCTAACTTTGCCTCGGAAGTCATGATTTTTCTTGCCGCGTTCAAAGACGGCTTGGGCGAGGACGGCGGGATCACGCCGCTGCAGATTACCTGCATTATCGCGGTCTGGGGCGTCGTCATTTCCGCGGTCTACATGCTCCGTGCCTACCGAAATATCTTTCAGGGCGAGCGAGAGCCACAGGAAGGACTGCTGGATGTCGCCATGGATCAACGTTGGCCGCTCGTCCTTCTGGTCGCCGGGCTTGTTGCTGCCGGAATCTTTCCAAACCTCATTTTAAACCTGCTTCCTTGACTGACCTGAATCGATGCCCGCTTACGGACTGGAAATAGCCGTTGTTTGTCTCGGACTCCTTTTGCTTCTGATGGATGCGTTCCGGGAGAAGGGAGCGAAGTCGGCCATTGCCGGCTTGGCCGTCATCGGGTTGTTGATGGTGCTCGTCTTTCTCGTTTTCGGAACCCAGGAAACGGGAGTGACTTACTGGGGTGTTTACGAATGGGACAACTGGGCGAAGTTCTATAAAGGCATCGCATTGGCCTCGACGATTCTTGTCATCCTCATGTCGGTCGATTACGCGGAGGTCTTCAAGCGATACACGAACACCGACGAATCCCAATCCGGCTTGGGAGAGCATTACATTCTGCCGATTTTTGCGTGTGCCGGTTTGATGTGGATGGCCTCGGCACGTGATCTCATCACGATCTTTGTCGCTCTCGAAACGGTGACCATCACCTTCTATGTGATGGTGGCGTTCATGCGTCACAATGTCGGATCGCTCGAAGCCGGTGTGAAGTATCTTATTCTGGGTGCGCTTTCGACAGGGTTTTTGGTCTTCGGAATCACTTGGACGTTTGGAGTGACGGGAGCTTTTCATCTCGACGCCGTGGGCGAAGGGTTGTCAAAGATCGAAGGATCAAGTATCCCCGCGCTTTTTGCGTTGGTCCTGCTTTTGGTTGGACTTGGATTCAAGATTGCGGCGGTTCCGTTTCATCTCTGGGTTCCTGATGTGTATCAAGGGGCTCCTGCGCCAGTGACTGCTTTTCTTTCCGTGGGGTCGAAGGCCGCGGGGTTCATTATCCTCTTGCGGGTTCTGGAGCCATTTTTGCAAGCAGAGCCGACGCGCGATGCGGCTCTCACGTTGCTGGCCATCATGGCGGCGGCGACGTTGCTTTTTGGAAATCTTGCCGCCATTCCACAGACGAACGTGAAGCGACTTCTTGCCTATTCGAGTATATCGCACGCGGGTTTCCTTCTCGTGGCAATTGCGGCGCCTGTTGAAGGGAATCCGGATGCGTGGCGGACAGTGACCTTTTATCTGGGCGCATATTTGGCGATGACGATGCTGTGCTTCTTCATTCTTTGTTTGGTGCGGGCACATGGGGGGAGTGATGAGTTGATTGGCTTTAGCGGGCTTTCGGAGCGAAACGGGTTGCTCGCGTTCGGAATGCTGATCGGACTGGCTTCGCTAGCAGGGTTGCCGCTGACGGCAGGGTTCTTCGGCAAGTTTTTCGTTTTCAATCTTGCTCTGCAAAGCAAGCTGTATTGGCTCCTTGCCATTGCAATTCTCGGGGCTGCCGCCGGGTTTTATTACTACTTCAAGGTCGCCAAGTCGATGTATTGGGAGAAGGCGGACGAAGCCGTCGAGTTCGCTCCGGGGCAGACCATCGAGATATCGATGGTGACCCGGGTCACGATTCTCGTGCTGATTGTCGCCACGCTGTTTTTCGGGGTCGTGCCGGGCTTGCTGTTTTCGTGGTTCTAATCGTGGCGAGAGCATCTTGCTATCGCAGAGCGCAGAGCGCAGAGCGCAGAGCGCAGAGCGAAGAGTCTGGAGCCGGGAGAAAGTAGGGGGAGGTCTTGGGTTGGCTCAGATTTCTCGAGAGCAGGATGCTCTCGCCACGGTGGACGTTGCAGAATTCGTGCGGATGTCGTATCAGACTGCTGAAATGTCTTTCGTGGAGTCCTTCAACCGCCTCGATGAAGACCGGTCGCCGTTGCTCGACCGGTTTGTGGGGTTATTGGAGCCCAAATCGGACGCGGAGTTGGAGGCAATGGCTCGGGAATCGCGGGCGCTGACGCAGAAGAATTTTGGCCGTGCCATGCGGCTTTTTGCCCCGCTCTATCTTTCGAACGAGTGCGTCAATAACTGCAAATACTGCGGGTTCTCGCGGGACAATCCGATTCTTCGGGTGACGCTTTCACCGGACCAAGTCGAGCGGGAAGCGCGGCATCTCGCGCTGGAAGGTTTCCGTCATATTTTGCTCGTGGCGGGTGAGCATCCGAAATTTGTTTCTGATGGATACGTGGAGGAATGCATCCGCCGCATACGACCGTTCATTCCGACGATTGCGCTGGAGATCGGGCCGACGGAACGGCCGGAGTACGAGCGCATGGTGGAGGTCGGGGCCGAAGGACTGGTTGTTTACCAGGAAACCTACGAACGTCCCGCCTACAAGGAAATGCACACGGCGGGTCCGAAGCGAAGATTTGATTGGCGGCTTGAATGTCCCGAACGGGCTTACGACGCCGGGTTTCGACGGATTGGCATTGGAGCTTTGTTTGGTTTGGCCGATTGGCGGACGGAGGCACTCGGGATGGCTGCACATTTGGAGTACCTCTATCGCCACTGTTGGAAGGCGACTTATACAGTGAGTTTGCCGCGCCTGAGACCGGCGGCGGGAGAGTTTCAGCCGAGATATGGTTTCACCGACCGGGACATGGTGCAGTTGATTTGCGCGTTGCGGATGACCTTTCACCAAGTTGGAATTGTGTTGAGCACGCGTGAGCCGCAAGACCTTCGAGATTCAGTGATTCACTTGGGGGTGACTTCGATGAGTGCGGGCAGTCACACGGAACCGGGCGGCTATACGGGGGAAGGGAAGGAAGACTTGCACCTGACCGTGAAAGGGAGGCGCGTGGAATTGAATGGAAATGCGCCCGAGGGTGAGTCGGCTTGCGCGACGGAGCAATTTGGGATCGCGGATCAACGGTCGGCGAAGGAAGTAGCCGCGATGTTGGAACGGAATGGGTTTGAGCCGGTGTGGAAGGATTGGGAGCAGTTGGTGCAGTAGTGCGGGCTTCCAGCCTGCGGTGTTTTGGCAGGTGGTTATGGGTTCTGGGGGGTGGTGAATGGAAGTTAGGGGGCTGAACGAGCCGCGGTAACAGGCTGGAAGCCTGTTATACTATTTGAGGACTTCCTTGAGACACTCTACCACCCGCTCGTTTTCTTCCATCGTTCCGACGGAGATGCGAACCCATCCGGGGAGCTTGTAGCCGCGCATGGCGCGGACGATGACGCCTTTTTTCATCATCTCGGCGAAGACGTGATCGCCATCGCCGACTTCGACGAGGACGAAATTGGCGTAGCTTTCGACATACTTGAGGCCCATCTCACCGAAGGTGTTCTGCAGGTAGGCTCGGCCTTCGTCATTGAGAGATTTGGTCTTGTCCTGGTGGTCCTGATCGAGGAGCCCCGCGAAGGCACCGGCTTGCGCAATGGCATTGGCGTTGAAAGGCTGGCGGGCTTTTTGCAGGAGTTCGGCGAGAGGCGCGGGAGCGATGCCGTAGCCGATGCGCAGACTCGCAAGACCCTGAATCTTTGAGAACGTCCGCATGATGACGACGTTTCGACCTTCGCGAACGAATTTCATCGTGTCCGGCGGGGTGTCGAGGAACTCGTAGTAGGCTTCGTCGAAGACGACGATGACGTGATCCGGGACCTTGTCCATGAAGCGGTCAATGTCGTCCTGGCCGACCAATGTTCCTGTGGGGTTGTTAGGGTTGGCGATGAAGATCTGACGCGTATCTGGAGTGATCGCGGCGGCCATGGCGTCCAGATCGTGGATAAAGTCTGGATCGGGAACCTCGATCGTTTCCGCGCCGAAGAGGGTGGCCATCAGTTTGTAGACGACGAAGGCGTGTTCGGCGGCGATGACGTTCATACCCGGTTTAAGGAAAACGTGACCGAGTAGTTCGATGATTTCGTTCGATCCATTACCGAGAACGATGTTGGCGCGTTCAAGGTCGAACTTGTTCGCGATCGCCTCGCGGAGACGGTAGCCGCCGCCATCAGGGTAGATGTGAGCCTCGGTGATGGCGGTTTTCATCGCCTCGACGGCTTTCGGCGAAGGGCCGAGCGGGTTTTCATTCGACGCCACCTTGATGACCGTGGCCGGATCGAGCCCGAGTTCCCGCGCCACGTCCTCAATGGGTTTGCCGGGTTCGTAGGGGACAAGATCGCGGAGTTGGGGGTGAGCGAATTCGCAGATGTCGTTCATGGGTCGGCGGGAAGTGTAGGTCTTTGCGCCTTCAACGCAACGAACGGAAGGGCACCGGGGGCGCCGTCGATTTCAGCTTGGCGAAGTTGTCGCGCTCGCCATGTTTTCCCATGGCCAAACGAGGACATGTCCAGCTTCCGTCTATCGGGATCCTTGATTCGCTCGATGACACCGCGCTCGAAAAGCTCAGCGAATTCGGGCACTCGCTTCGCATGACGAAAGGTGAAGTTGCGGTCGAGCAGGGCGAGCGGCAGGATTCGCTTTTTGTCATCCTCGAAGGCCGCATGGAAGTCACACGGGTGAAAGGCGAGAGCGAGCTGGTCATCGGCGTCATCAAACGCGGTGAATCGTTCGGCGAAATGTCGATCATCGACCCCGCAAAAGCCAGTGCCACCGTGCGTGCCATTGAACCCGTTTTGCTTTGGCGGATTCGTCGTGGCGACCTCGACGATTTCATCTTGCGCAACCCCGACCGTGGGTTGCGCCTTCTTTGGAAAATCTCGGCGCTTCTTGTGCAGCGTTTGCGTTTCCTCGACAAGAGTGTGGCGGACTTTGCCTTGGAAAAATTGAAGGAAGAAGAGCAAGGCGGGTGACTCCGGTGAATCGGGTTTTCTTATCGATTCTTTGCTTGTGGTGTCTAGCGGGCTCCGTGCGGGCCCACCTCACGGTGCAGACGAATGTGTTTCTCGATCTTGAGTTAATGGACGAACACGTGGCGTTGGAACTGTGGATTCCGACTTTCTATTTTCTCCCGCTCGAGGACATCACTTTCGCCACGCCGCGGCCTTATCCGCAGTCGGAGGAGCGGACGAAGGCGATTCTCGAATACCTCGCGGAGAAGTGTCCGGTGACCATTGACGGGGTGGTGACGTTGCCGGAAATGGAGTCATTGGATTATCTTCCGATCGAGCGTGGCCTTCATCTTGGCGAAGAGCGCGACTATGTGCACGCGAAGATGCGGATCCGTTACCCGTTCGAGGGCGAGCCCAAGAAGGTTTCGTGCGTGTGGGGGATTTTTGTTCCGGAGCCTGACTTTGGGTGGGATGCGATTTGGGACGGGCAGGGGCATCCGCAGGATTTGCAGCTCGTTTTCGTGCGCGGGCGCACGCCGATTCCAGTGACCTTTTCTCCGGATGAGCCGGAGTATATCTGGCACGCGCCGCTCGACGGCTCGATGCTTTTTGCGGATCCAATTGAAGTGGAAATTGATGCTCGGGGGTTCCGTCTGCCAACGGTTTCGGTGGTTTTTTTGTTGTTGGCGTTAGGATTTTTGTGGTTCACGCGACGGGTTCCGGATTTCACGGCGGTGCGCGTCCTCGGAGGGGCGGCCTTGTTCGCGGGAGCCGTTTTTTTCCAATCCGCGGGATTGATCGCACTTGGCGGAGGTGAATCGCTCGCGGAGTCCGAGGCGAAGACTGTCTTTGCGGAGCGAATGAAGTCGGCGTTCCTATCACCAGACCAAGCGGGGGCGGCGGAGCCGTTGCGGGAGCGCTTGCGGGCGGAGATCGGGCAAAGCCTGATTATGCGTGATCAGGGTGGTGCAGAGGCGACGGCGACGGATTTGGAGGTGATCTCCGCGGAACTGGAGCCCTTGGCGAAGGACCCGGGATTTGATGTATCTGCGGTGTGGCGATTGCTGGGCGGCGTCGAACACTGGGGGCATCAGCACGCTTTTGCCAAGGAGTTCGAGGGACAGTTCAAGCTCGCACCCGTAGGGGGAGATTGGCTGCTTGCGGGAATTGAGGTGCGCTCGGAGAAGCGTTTGAATCCGGTGACTCTGAAGCCGGTTATTCCGGGAATGGACGGGGATTCGGTACCGCGAAGGCGAGGCAGTGCAACTGGTCCTCCCGATGATGCGCGTGAGGTTTCGTTACCTCTGGATCGTGGTGAACTTCCCATGGTGGGATCGGAGGAGGCGCCGGTGCGGATGGTGGTTTTCACGGACTTCACCTGTCCCCACTGTCGTGATCTGCATGTGGGGGCTCTGGATGATCTGATGCTGGACGAAGTCGAAATTGGAGAACTGGCGGTGGAGTTTTGCTACCTCCCCGAGCCGGAAGATCCGCGCAGTATGGCCGCGGCGCGACTCGCGAAGTTCGCGGCAAGGCGTGGCGTTTTCATGGAAGACATTGATGTGTTGCTCTTTGAAGCGGCGTTTTTGAAGGAGTTTCCGAGTGAGGATTCCGTGCGCACGATTATCGAGGCGTGGGATTTGGATTTTGACGAGTGGAAGGCGACGGGTGAGATCGATTTCCTCGTCGAAGCCTCACTTGCCGAGATGGTTCAACTCGACTCCATGCCGACCGTCGTGGTCGTCCCGTCTTCCAGCGGGAGTGATGTTGTATCCGGTTGGCTGCTTGCCGGGAGGGACACCTATGTGGTGTATCAACGGGTGATTGAGGCGGTGCGGGGGGAGTAGGTTTTTAGGCCTCGGGCGCTGCTGGTTTTGCGAATTAGATCAGCAGTAATTCCAAATTATGTGGCTCGCTTCCGATGGACAGGAAGTGCAGGAATTGCTACAGTTTCACGATGTCGGTAACTTTGGACAAAGCTCGGGAAATCGTTTCCAGCCTCTCTGAAGAGGAAAAGGGTATTCTGATGGAAGAACTGGTCAGGCACAGTTGCAAGGAACCAGAGTTGTCAGATAGCGAACAGGCGAAAGTCGAGCAAACGCTTCTTTCCCGAGCCGAAGGGCCGTTTGTTCCTTTGGACGAGGAATTCTGGAAGAGGGTTCGAGCCAAATGCGATTCACGCATGGCCGGGATTGAAGATGAGCCCAATGCTTAGTTTCTCGGTTCATCCTAAAGTTGAGGATGATGTTGCGGACATTTATGAGTTTATATCGCGGCAATCCGGCTGGAATGCCATGCACGTGGTGGATGCGATTCAATCTGCCATTGAGAAACTAAAACTGCCGCTGCGTGGCGGGCCTCTCTACCAGTTCCGTAATCCCGATCTTGCGGCTCATCCGCTCTTGCAGAATGTGCGATGGATTTGCCCTCAGCCTCGCTCGCGTTATCGAAAGTTCATGATCTTCTACCGTGAGGACAATGAGCAGACGCGGATACTCTATGTTTATCATGGTAGCCGGGATATTGAGGCTTTAGTTTCAAAGGATATTCGCGATTGAATAATGGGATATCGATTTGTGCCAGCTTGAGTAGATGCCTTTGGGAGAGTGTTGAGAGAGGAAATGGATGGAGTCGATAGTCAGGCTGATCTTCCAGATGCTTGGGGAACAGCGACTTTTTGAGATTTCTTGAAACTGTTCAAATGAACATTATCATGAGGGATGCCCGTTTCCCTCTCAGCGAGCCAGAAGGCCCTGCGATTGGCGAGTCTGCGTGAGCAGGCGGGGGGGCTTCTGTGCACTGGGGCGGATCTGGAGCGGCGGCAGAAGCGGTCGGGGGGATGTTTTTCGACGGGCTTGGAGCAGGTCGATCGGGAACTTGGCGGCGGGGTTGGGAAGGGAGCGATCACCGAGATGGTGGCGGCGCGGACGGGGGCCGCAGGAATGGTGGCGTCGTTGCTGGGCGAGGCGCGTTCGCGGCGGATCTACACGGCTTTGATCGATGTGGGCGGGACTTTTGATCCGGGCAGCTACCGCGAGGGAACATTGGAGACGTTGCTCTGGGTGCGGTGTCGCGACATGGACCAGGCGGTGCGGGCGGTCGATATCCTCGCACGCGATGAAAATTTCCAATGGCTTCTCCTCGATGCGACCGGGCGTCGCAAGGTGGACACGGTGGCTTCCCGGCATTGGCAGCGCTTTGCCCATAGTCTTCGCGAATCAGGTTCGGCGCTCGTTGTGCTTTCACCGCAGGCAATGGTGGGATCGTTCGCGCGACAGCGGATTCAATTGGTATCCATGTTAGGGTTGGAAGCCTTTGATGTGTCGAGGCGAGAACTCGTGCGGGGGCGGGCTGAGCGTGGAGGTCGGGTTGCGGCGGATTTCAATCCGGTGAGAAAAGTGGGATGAGGGCATCGCGTCGCGAATCGATGTATGGAGTGCTCTGGTTGCCGCGTTTCCGGCTCCAAGCAGTCTTGCGCGGAGAGTCGAACACATGGCGCCCGTTCGCGCTCGTCGATGACGCGCAGCGCAAACCGGTCGTTCTCGTCTGCAACGAGGCGGCGGCGCGGTATGGCATCGAGCCGGGGAGTCCGGTGGGTCGGGGATTGGCGCGGTGCCCGGAACTGGAGATCCGGCGACCCGATCCCGAGGCCGAGGAGTCCGTGCGGCGGTTGATGCTGGCCGTGGCGTGGGATTGGGGGCCAAAAATGGAGGCGACGGAGAGGAATTTGCTGACCCTCGACCTCTCCGGGCAGGGGGAGAAGGAACGGGCGGGGGCGGCGGAGGAGACGCGGGAACGTTTGCTTGACCAGGAGTTGGTCAGTTGTGTTGGCCTGGCGGCAACCCCTGCTCTTGCTCGCATTGCCGCTTTCGCGGCTGAGCGAGAGACTGGAAAGATCTGGGAGTTGCCGGAGTCGCGACGACTGGAAGCCCTCGATCGCTTGCCGTTGGCGACGGCGGAGATGGATGGGCGGCTCATCGAGCGGTTGCAGACGTGGGGGCTGCATTTTCTCGGCGAGTTCGCGCGTTTTCCCCGGTCGTCGATTGCCGCGCGACTGGGAGAGGAAGGCGTGGAGTGGTGGGATTTGCTCAACAGCCGGGATTGTCCGCCGCTGCGACTCGTCCAGCCTGCGCACCGTGTCGAGGAACGTCAGGAGTTGGAGTGCGAGGTGGATTCGTTAGAGCCGGTCCTGTTTTTGCTGCGCCGATTTCTCTCCAGTATGTCGCTGCAGTTGCGTGCGCTGAGCCGAGTGGCGGGGGCGATGCGTTTGTCGCTGCAGCTCGCTTCGGGAGAGGATTACGAGCGACGCTTTCAATTGCCGGAACCGACGCGTGAGGAGGAGATCTTGTTTCGCGTCCTGCACGGGCATTTGGAGCAAATCGAACTTCGTGCGCCCGTGGCGGCGGTGACACTGGAGATGGTGCCCGTCGATCCCCGGGAGGTGCAGCGCGGGATCTTTGACACGGCCTTGCGCAACCCGTGGAAGTTCGAGGAGACGATCGACCGGCTCGTGGGGATCGTCGGCAATGAGAACGTGGGTTCACCGCGGCTGAACGACAGCCATGCTGCTGACGATTTCCGGCTCGACGCGTTGCCAAAGCAGATTGAGGAGCCGGAAAAGGAAACGGGGCCGCCGGTTTGTGGGCCGGTTTTGCAACGCTGGCGGCCGCCGGAGGAAGCGGTCGTGCAATACCGGCGCGACGGTTGGCCGGAGCGGGTGGAGTCGTCGCATGTGCGCGGGTGGGTGACCGGATGGCGTGGCCCTTGGCGAGGATCGGGGCATTGGTGGAATCGTCGCGCGTGGAGTCGCATTGAGTGGGATGTGGAGATCGAAAGTGGGCAAGTCTATCGGCTAACAAAAACAGAAAAAAGATGGTGGGTGGAGGGGTGTTATGGCTAGTGGGGCCGATTACATCGAATGCCACGCACGGAGCGCGTTCAGTTTCTTGTATGGCGCCTCGCAACCGGAGACGATGGCGGAACGGGCATCGGAACTGGACCTTGCGGGGATGGCGTTGTGTGATCGTAACGGTTTTTACGGCTCGGTGCGGTTTCATCAGCGTGCGACCGAGCATGGAATCCGCGCGATGATCGGGGCTGAACTGGTAATGATGGACGGAACGGCGGTGCCGGTGATTGTCTTGAATCGTCGCGGCTACCGGAATCTCTCGCGATTGATCACGCGGGCGCAATTGCGGGCGCCAAAGGGAGAAGCGGCGTTGGCGTGGAAGGAGCTGGCCGAGGTTTCAGAAGACTTGGCGGTTCTGAGCGGGGACGAGGAGGGGCCGTTGGAGGTTGCGTGGCGGGCGCGCGGTGCGGAGGGGATGCGGGAGGCTCTGGAGACGCTGCGTGGGGTGGTGCCAGCGGAGAATCTGTGGATTGAGCTGCAGCGGCATTGCCTGCGAGGGGAGGATCAACTCAACCGTGCGAAGGTGGATCTGGCGGAAGCGACGGGCATCCCTTTGCTTGCGACGAACGGGACGAACTTCGCCGTGCCTGAAAACCGGACGGTGCAGGATGTCTTCACCTGCCTGCGTCATCATGTGGCGCTCGACAATGCGGGTCGCTTGCTCGCGCCGAACAATGACCGTCATTTGAAACCGGGTGCGTTCATGGCGGCGCGGTTTCGGGATTTGCCGGAGGCGGTTCTGAACACGCGGCGACTCGCGGAGCGGGTGGAGTTCACCTTGGAGAATCTCGGCTACGAGTTCCCGCGTTATCCGGTGCCGGAGGGGGAGACGATGGATTCATTTTTGGAAAAAATGGCGATGGCGGGGGCTCGCGATCGCTACGGGAAAATCACCCGACTAGTGCGGGAGCAATTGCAGAAGGAACTCGCCCTCATCCGGAAGCTCGGGTTCAGCGGCTACTTTCTCATCGTCTGGGACATGATCCGGTATTGTCGTGACAACGGGATCATGGTGCAGGGGCGCGGAAGCGCGGCGAACAGCGCGGTTTGCTACAGCCTGGGGATCACGCCCGTCGATCCCATCGGCGCGAAACTCCTCTTCGAGCGGTTTTTGACTGAGGCGCGGCAGGCTTGGCCGGATATCGACCTCGACTTGCCAAGCGGCGACCAGCGGGAGTCGGTCATCCAGGAAGTTTACCAGCGCTACAGTCGCCGTGGGGCGGCGATGACGGCCAATGTCATCACCTACCGCGGGCGAAGTGCGATGCGGGAAATTGGCAAGGTGTTAGGATTCCCCGAGGAGATGCTCGGTCGTTTCACCGATCTCTACGCGAGCGGCGATTATCCGCACACGCTTGAATTCCGCGAGCAGGTAAAGCAATCGGGAATCGACATCGAGAGCCCGCAGACGAAAGCACTCATGCATGTCTATCCGCAAGTCTACGGGCTCCCGCGTCACCTTGGGCAGCACTCGGGCGGGATGATCATTTGCCAGGGGGAACTCGATGCCATCGTGCCGCTGGAGAATGCGAGTATGACGGAGCGGACGGTCGCGCAATGGGACAAGGACGACTGCGAGGACATGGGGATCGTGAAGGTGGATTTTCTCGGGCTCGGCATGATGGCGGTGATGCAGGAAAGCATCGAACTTTCCCGCGAGCGGGGGCGTCCGCTGGATCTTGCGCGGATTCCGAAGGATGACGAGGCGACTTACGACCTCATGTGCGCGGCGGACACGGTGGGTGTTTTTCAGGTCGAAAGCCGGGCTCAGATGTCGACGCTGCGGAGGATGAAGCCGCGGACGTTCTATGACGTGGTCATTGAGGTCGCCATCGTGCGGCCGGGGCCGATTGTTGGTGATCTCGCGCATCCGTTTCTGAACCGGCGCGACGGGCTGGAGGAGGTTGATTACATCGATGAGAAGTTGAAACCGACGCTTGAGCGCACGTTGGGGGTTCCGATGTTTCAGGAGCAGGTCCTGAAGATGGCGATGGTCATGGCGGATTTCAGCGGGTCCGAAGCGGAGGAACTGCGACGGGCGATGAGCTTTCACCGTTCGCATGAGCGCATGCAACGGGTGGAGAAAAAGCTCCTCGATGCCTTGCGTGAGCGTGATGTCGACGAAGCGAAGATCGAGAAAATTGTCAAAACGATAGGGTCTTTTGCACTTTACGGCTTTCCCGAGTCGCATGCGATCAGTTTTGGGATTCTTGCTTATGCGAGTTGTTACCTGAAGGTGCATCACGCCGTCGAGTTCTACACCGCGCTGCTCAACAACCAGCCGATGGGGTTCTACGCGCCTGCGACTTTGATTCAGGATGCGAAGCGACGCGGATTGAAATTTCTCCCGCCGTGTGTGGTGGAGTCGGAGTGGGTATGCACGATCATCGATGATCGGACGATTCGTTTGGGCTTACTCATGGTCAAAGGGGTGGCGAAATCTCGGGTCGAGGAAATGCTGGCGGTACGGGCGAGGCGTGCGTTTTCGTCGTTGGTGGATTTGCGGGCGCGGACGCGGTTCGAGTGTGATGAATTGCGGAGCTTGGCGCATGCAGGGGCCTTGAATGCCTTCGCGGGGAGTCGGCGCAAGGCGCTTTGGCAGGTTGAGCGACTTCAACCTGAGCAGGGCGATCTCTTCGCGTCGGGATTTACCGAAGTGATGGCCGCCGATGTGAGTCCGCTGCGCGAGATGACCTATCCTGAACGGATGCACGCCGATTTCGAGGGGACGGGAGTGACGGTGGGGATGCACCCGATGAAACTGGTACGGCCGCAGTTGCCCGAATCGATTTTAACGGCGGAAGGAGTGAAGACGGTGCCGTCGGGGCGGAGGGTGGAGGTGGCCGGTGCGGTGATATGTCGTCAACGGCCCGGGACGGCGAAAGGGGTGGTCTTTATTTCGCTGGAGGATGAAACGGGGATCTCGAACAGCATCGTCTATCCGGACTTGTTCGAGAAGTTGCGGCTGACGATCAAGACGGAGGCCTTTCTTCACATTGTCGGGACCGCGCAGCAGGCTGAGGGTTCGACGCATATTCTCGTGAAAGACGTGCGGCCGTTGAAACTGGAACTGCCGGCTGCGGCGTCGCATGATTTTCACTAGGAGCGGAGAGCGGAGAGCGGAGAGCGGAGAGCGGAGAGCGAGAAGAGAGGGTGCCTCCCTTTGGTCGGTAGGGTGGTGCGGACGTGGACGTCCGCGGTCCGCCGGGGAGGGCGATGAAGTCAGGGAAGGAGGGCTACAGGTCGGCGAGTGCAGGGAATTCGGTGCGCCATTGTGAGACGGCGGTGGGATTAATCTCTGCCGAGAGGATGATTTCTTCTGAAGACTCCGGGCAACGTGGCTTGCCTTGAGGATCGAAGATTTGACTGCCGCCCGCGTAGCTTAAGGCGGGATCGGAACCGACACGGTTGCAGGCGAAGACGAAGGCTTGGTTTTCGATGGCGCGGGCGCGGAGGAGGGTGGTCCAGTGTTCGTGGCGGGTTTTGGGCCAGTTCGCGATGACGATGAAGGATTCGGCGCCGGATTGGACGCCTTCGCGGAAGAGTTCGGGGAAGCGGAGGTCGTAGCAGATGAGCGGTTGGATCTTGAGGCCGCCGAAGTTAAAGAGCGAGAGGGAAGAGCCGGGGAGATAGCTTTTGTCTTCGTTGGTGTAACGGAAAAGTCGGCGTTTTTGGTAGCTTGTTAGTTCTGTTCCGTCAGGACCGAAGGCGGCGAGTTGGTTGAAACCTTTTCCGGTGGAATCATCGCGGGTGGCGAGGCCGCCGATGACACAGGACCGATGTGTAGTGGCGAGTTCGGTGAGGAAGGAAGTAGTGCGAGTTGGCTCGTCGGCAGCCGCGACTTCCACGTTCATGGTGAAGCCGACGGCGAAGAGTTCAGGGAGGATAATGAGGGAGCCGGGAGGGATGGTTTCCTGATCTAAAAGGGCGCGGACGCGGTTGAAATTGGCTTCCGCGTCGTGCCATTGAATGTCAAATTGAACGAGGAAGACTTTCACGGATTCACGCTACGTCGGTGTCACATGGTAGGCAATGCGTCAGTTACCGGAGGTGGAAGCGGATGGGGGCGATCGGGCTTGAAGGAATGCTCTTAAAGCGAATCGCGGAAGATTCTTACCGGTGCGTAGTCCGGTACGTGGAGCGGTTCTACAGATTATGCTCGCTTCGCTCGATGGGTTTGCCATCGTGCCCGGAGGTCACGATCCAACTTCGCCGACTTGAGATTGAAGAGCCTCAGGCGTCCAGGACTTCGCGGATGCGGGAGGCGAGGACGCGGGTGGTGTAGGGCTTCGGAAGGAGATTGACGCCTTCGCGGATTTCGCCGTCCTGGAGGAGGCGTTTGTTGTCGGTGAAGCCGGTGGTGAAGAGGACAGGCATGTCCTCATGCTCCTCTTGGAGGCGTTGCACCATTTCCGGACCACTCATCCGGGGCATGACGATGTCGGTAAAAATGAGATCGATGTCTTCGTGGCGGTCGCGGGCCACTTCGAGACCTTCCTCGCCGTTCTCGGCATCGATGACTTTGTAGCCAAGGTAGCTGAGACTGCGGGTGACTAGGTCGCGGACCATGCGCTCGTCTTCGACGACGAGGATGGTTTCGCCGCTGCCGGATGGAGGTTCGGCTTTGCCTTGGGGTAAAGGGTCCGCATCCGCGCCGGATTCGTCAGGCGATTCGGTGTTGTTGGAGAGGGAAGACGGGGTGGCGGCAGGGATGCGGAAAGTGACTTCAGCGCCTTGTGGATCGGTGTTGGCGAGTGAGAGCGTTCCGCCGTAGTCGCGGATGATGCCGTGAACAACGGAAAGTCCGAGGCCGCGTGCCTTGCCTTCGGGGCGTGTGGTGAAGAATGGCCGGATCGCGTTTTTAAGGACTGAAGATTTCATGCCCGGTCCATCGTCGGTGACGGTAACGATCAACTCGCCGTCGTCGGCGCCGGTGCCATTGGCAATGTGAATGCTCATGGTTGATTCATCGTCGGCGAAGTCGCGCACGTTCGCGGCAAGGCGGGCGAAAACGTCGCGCAAGTCGTCGCGACCGATGGAGGCGAACGGCTTTTCGTCGTCGCATTCGATTTCGATGTTGGCGGTTTCGCCGATGATATGTTTCAGCTCCGGACGAAGGTCTTGCACGAAGTTGAGGACGTTGACCGGGCCGGGTTGGAGTCCGGGGCGATGACGACCGAACTTCAGGAGGTCTCCGGTGAGTTGGGCGGCTTTCCGGCTGGCGCTGTCGAGATGATCGAGATGGGTTTTGCGCACGACGCCCTTTTCCAGATCGCTTTGCATGACGGACTGAATTCCCATCATTGAGGTGAGGATATCGTTGAAGCTGTGGGCCATTTTCACGGAAATGCCTTCAAGAATCTCCATTTCCGGGGTGGAAGTGACCGGTTTTTCCGGGGATTGCTTCGCTGGAGCGGGCAAATCCTCCGCGGATTCGACGGTTGGGGCCGGGGCTGAGGCGGCTGCTTGGGGACTGGTCATCGGTTAAAAATAATAAAAACTATAATTATTGTAAAGCTTTATTTCTGCAAATATGAGAAATATTTTGCCCTTGCGGGGGATTCTGGCGGCATGAGATTGAGAAATGGACTTGCTACCCGAGGCACCGGACCGCCCGCCGACAGAGTTTGAATCCCGCGTTTTTGCAGCGACATCGCGAATTCCGCAGGGTCGAGTGACGACCTACCAGCTCTTGGCGAAGGAAATCGGGTGTGGCTCCAGCCGGGCGGTGGGTCAGGCGCTCCGCCGGAACCCTTTTGCCCCGGAGGTGCCTTGCCATCGGGTGATATCCTCATCGCTCGCTTCGGGGGGTTACGCGGGAAAAGTCGGGGGCGAGAAGCTGGCTTGGAAGCTGAAACTGCTTCGGGACGAAGGCGTGAAGTTCGTCGATGGGAAGCTGAGTGATCCGGAATTGGTTTACGATTTCGAGTCGTGAGCGATCTCGGGGAGGTTGGAATGGATGGTGGGGAGTTTGGTGAGACGTTGCGCGAGATCGCGATGACACGGATGCCGTTCGGTCGCTATGGGCCGAAGGAAATGAACGGGGACGGCGCGCCTTTGTGCGATTTGCCCTATGAGTATCTGGAGTGGTTTCAACGGCGTGGGTTTCCGGGTGGGCGGCTTGGGGAATTGATGGAAATTGTTTTTCATTTGAAGAAAGACGGCTCGGACGAGGTGTTCAACCGGTGGCGTGCGAAGCGTGGCGGTCGTCATTCGTTGCGACCGGACCGGCCTCGCGAGATTGAAATCGGCGACCCGGAATTGCCGCTCTGAATCCGGCCTCCGACCTTGCCAAATGGCCTTGTCGGCCTGACCCTTGACGCGAATGCTCGCTACCGAAGACGCCCCCAAGAATTACCTCGATCCCCGGGTGCTTGAGCACATCAAGCGGCTCGATCTGCGGGCGCGACGCGTGGTCGAGGGGTTCATCACCGGGCAGCACCGCAGTCCTTACAACGGGTTCGCCATCGAATTCGCCGGTCACCGGGAGTATGTGCCCGGCGACGAGATCAAGCACATCGACTGGAAGGTGTGGTCGAAGACAGACCGGCTTTACATCAAGGAGTACGAAACGGAGACGAACCTGAAGGCGACCCTGATTGTCGATTGCAGCAAGTCGATGAAATACGGGCGCGAAGGGTGGACCAAGTTTGACTACGCGTCGACCGCTGCCGCTTCGCTCGCGCATCTTCTGCAACACCAGCAGGATTCAATCGGACTGGTGACGTTCGACGCGAAAGTGAAGGATGTCCTGCCCGCAAGTTCGCGCATGATCCAGGTAAAAGAGATCGCACACACCTTGGAATCGACGGAGCCGGACAGTGGAACGGATGTGGAGAAAGTGTTTCTCGAGCTGGCGGCGCAAGTGCGCCAGCGTGGGATCGTCGCGATATTTTCGGATCTGCTGGCCGAGACGAACGTGATCCGCAATGCACTGGAACGGTTTCGTGTGCGCGGGCATGAAGTGATCGTCTTTCACGTGCTCGACGACGATGAAATCGACTTTCCGTTCGACGAGCACACGCGGTTTGTCGGGCTGGAGGGACCCGACATCGTGCAGACGGATCCTCGTGCGTTGAGGAACGCTTACGTCGAGGTGGTTGAGGAATACCTGAAAGAAGTGAGGAAGGCGGCGTCGAGTCTCGGCGTGGATTACACGTTGGCACGGACGAGTGAGCCGCTGGATGCGGTCCTCTCCCGCTATCTCGCGTGGCGGAACATCGGACGGAGGCGGGGATGAGCAGTTTCTTTTTCCATCCGGGGTTGTTCGTGGCGGGACTGATTGCGGTTGCGGTGCCGATATTGATTCACCTGTTGAATCGTCGTCGGTTTCGTCGCGTCGATTGGGCGCCGATGGATTTCCTGTTGAAGGCGCAGCAGATCAATCGTCGCCGGATCAAGTTCGAGGACTTCCTGCTCCTGCTCCTCCGTTGTCTGGCGGTGGCGTTGATCGGAATGCTGGTGGCCCGGCCCTTCCTGGCCAATGACAAGAGTGGCGCCTTGCGCCAGTTGGCGCGGTCCGAGCGGGTGATTGTCATCGATGACTCGGCGAGCATGAATGCGCAGTCGGGAGGAGTGTCTTCAATGGTGAAAGCGAAGGATCTTTTACGGAGCTGGATTGCCCAACTTTCCTCGGAACAACCGAATGACACGGTGACGATCGCGTTGACATCCGCGCCCGACAAGTTACTCGCCAACGGCGTGCCGCTTTCTGAAAACGCGGCAGCAGATCTTCTGGAAGAAGTGGAGAACCTTTCGACGAGCGACATCAGCCAGAGCATGGAATCAGCGCTTGGGAAAATGGAACGACTCTTCTCGGGCGAGGGCGGTTCGCAGGCGAACCGGGTTCTTTATGTGTTGACGGACTTGCGCGAGCGCGACTGGCCAACGAGCGGTGGCGGGACGTTCGACGTGTTGTCGCGGCTCGCCTCGAAAGCCGCGGGTTGCTACGTCGTGGACGTGGGGTCGGAGGAAACGGAGAACCTCGTGATCGAGTCGATTGCGCCGCGCGAAAAGGCGTTCGTGAGCGGGGCGCCCGCCGAGTTTGATGTCATTGTCAGGAATTTCGGTCGGCGGCCAGCCACGGGAGTGACGGTGAGGCTGGGAACCGACGAGGGTTTGCCCGTGGAGCGAACGATCGACCGGATTGAGCCGGGACAATCGGGGGTGGCCGGGTTTGTTTATACCTTTGGCGCAGCTGATGGCGAGGGAGCGGTCGAGCCGGTGGCGTTGACTGCGAAGTTGGGCGGCGATTCCGACGATTTCGCGGATGCCCTTCCGTCGGACAACGAGCGGTTCTTCGCGGCGAACGTTTCGGAGGGCTTGCGCGTGCTCTTGGTCGATGGCGACATCACAGCGAAGGCCGAAAACTCCGAGTCGTTCTTTCTGCGCAAGGCGCTCTCGCCGCGGGGGGCGTTGAAGTCGGGCTTTGTCGTGACCGTGATCGATGAAGCCGCCTTGGCGACGGAAGACTTGTCTGCGCAGGATGTGGTCGTGCTCGCGAACGTGTTTCGTCTTGATGAAGAGCGTCGATCAAAGATCGAGGCATGGACGCGGGATGGTGGCGGCTTGATGGTCTCGCTCGGTGACCATGTGGATGATGCCGTTTACAATGAAAGCTTGTTTGCAGAAGGTGGTGTGGGAGGAATGAAGATCGTGGGTGTGCAAGGCGATCCGTCGGAAGAAGAGTGGCTGCAACCGGTGATCACGGATGAAGCGCATCCGGCCTTCCGGTTCTTCACCGGCGAGAACCGCCGATGGTTGGAGCGCATAAAGTTTTTCCAATGGTGGAAATTGGAAATTACCGAGCAGGGGGAAGAAGAGGGACCCGTGGACCGACGTGTGCTTGCCAGACTGGGTGGTTCCGAAGGCGATCCACTCTTGGTTGATGCCCCCTGGGGCGAAGGACGCGTCATGACGGTGGCAAGCGCGTTGGATTTGGATTGGAACACCTGGGCGCAGGAGGGAGTGCCCTATGTCATCGCGATGCAGGAGATCTGCCGCTACCTCGCGAGGAGCAATGTTCTCGAGGGAGAGGTGGTGGCGGGAGATTCCTTGAAAGTGTCTTTTGATATCGCGCGTTACCGGATGGATGCGGAAGTCGTCATGCCCGGCGGCCAAACGGAAACTCTGCGCGCGGCTCCGTCTGCGGAGGCGTCGAGGACGAGCGAGTGGTGGCTCGACTTTGGCCGGACAAACTCTCGGGGACACTACCGTGTGGAGCTGACACCCTCCGGAGCCGGCGGGGCCAAAGAGGCGAGATTGTTCTCCGTGAATGCGGATGAAAGTGAGGGGAACCTCTTTCGGGAGGACGTCGAGCGCATGGATGCCTTGCTCGAGACTTCCGGCGCGAAGCTGGTGACGGCGGAGGAGAAAGTGCTCTCGCTCGGCGGAATGGGAGCGAAGGTGGAGTTCTGGCGCGCCGTGCTCTACTTGTTGATCGCTGTGCTTTGTGTGGAAATGTGTTTCGCGTGGTGGATTGGAAAAAGGCGATGAATTTCACGATGAGTTCTTTTGCATCCAGGAACAACGGACCGCTTCTCGCGTGTTTTGCATTTTTGCTCGCAAGTTCGCCCGTCCGCGGGGATGTGGTGGTCCTTGGTGAGGCTGATGACGCGCCTTTCCGCTCTCCTTTACCCGAGGTGGAAAGGGGACTCTTAAAGACGGATTCGGAATCGCAGGAACTGCTCGAACGGGCGCGGCAGTTCGCCGAACAGGAGCGATTTGATCTCGCGACGCGGCTTTGGGAGGAGGTGCTCGGAAAAACCTCCGATGCGGTTTTCACACGCGAGGACTGGAAGCAAAGGTCCTTGCGTCACGAGTATCAGCTCTATCGTCCGGGGTCGAGCATCGTTGAGAAAACCTTGCTTGAATTGCCAGAGGAAGGCCTTCGCGCTTATCGCAGTCGAGTGGACGGGGAAGCACGTGCGGTTTTGCGAAGGGCGTCGATCGAAGAAAGGGAGCGGGCGCTCGGCGAGGTCGTCCGTCGGTATTTTGTGAGTTCCATCGGTGATGATGCCGCTTTCGAGTTGGCGTGCCGGAAGCTGGACCAGTTCGAATTTTTCCCCGCGGCCCGGTTGTTGGCAAAGATCAGGAATGAGCATCCGGATTCCGATGTGCCGGAAATCGAGGTGCTTTCCCGTCTCGCCTTTCTGAACGCGACGGTCGGGGACATCGCCGAGAGCGAAAAAATGATCGAAGAGTTATTGAACAAGGAGGGCGCGGCGGAGGACAGGCGCTTTCAGTTGCTGGAGAAAGAAGTCCGGCGCGTGGCGCGCGAACGGCGGGAAAAGGGCATTGCGGCGAGCGACGCTTCGGGTTGGCGAATGGCGGACGGGAATCCGGCGAGGTCGGGACTGATGATGAAGCCGTCGCTATTTGAGGATGCGGTGGAGTTGCAAGAAAAGTGGACGCAGGCGTTTTCGCTCACCACTCCCGCGGGATGGCCTTCGGTCGAAAGTGAGTTGAGTCCGTTCTTTGACGACTACCTGATGGATCCCGCGGCCTCCGTCGAGGGTGATGAAGAAGAGAGGAGATCGAATGCCGTGATGCGATGGCAAGCCGCCGGATTGCGACCGGTGGGAGAGATGGTCTTCGATGAGGGATCGGTATTTTTCAAAACCCATGATCGCCTTGTTTGCGCGAGGGCGAGCGACGGCCAGTTGCAGTGGTTGGGGCACCCTAACAGTTTTTCCTTTGACCGCGAGACGAGGAGCGGATTGCAACCGCGAACAGTGGTGCAGCAGCGTTCGGCCTCGCTTGTTCCGGATGCGGTATCGGCAGCGGCGTTCGGCGACCGAGTGCATGGCGGTGTTTGTGTGAGCGGAAACCGCGTCTTCACTTATCAGGGAGGACCGTTGGATTTCGTGGAGGTCTCCAATGATGAGATCGAACGTGCGCG
Organism: Verrucomicrobiota bacterium; assembly: GCA_039192745.1. Taxonomy (GTDB): domain Bacteria; phylum Verrucomicrobiota; class Verrucomicrobiia; order Verrucomicrobiales; family DEV007; genus JBCCWV01. The sequence continues at coordinate 40,382 of JBCCWV010000014.1, forward strand.
GGGCGGTGGAATCCTGCGGAACAACGCCTTCAATCAAGCTCCGATGTTCAGCGCGCGGTCACGTGATAACCGGCTCGTCGCCTACGACCGCGCTACGGGGCGGATTCTCTGGCAACGGCGTTTTTCCGAGGGTGGCGCGGAGGTTTTTGAACGTTCCGACGGTCGGAGCACCTTGAGTTTTGTCGGGGCTCCTGCTCCCTACGGATCATTGATCATCGCACCGGTGGATCGCGACGGCTCGTTGTGGGTGTATGCCTTTGACGTGAAGGATGGCTCCGTGATGTGGAGTATCATGTTGACGGCGATGCCGCGTGCCTTGCGCGCGCAATCGGCGGCAGCACTGGCCATCGATGGTGGCGAAATTTATATCTGCGCCGGAACAGGTCACGTGTTTTCGCTGGATGGATTGACGGGAACGCTCAACTGGGCGGCCAGCTATCCGCGTGCCGCGGGTGAGGATGGAAGCCCACACGGCGGCGTGGATAATCCATTCCGGGGCCGGATCATGCGCGAGCCGGTGGTGACGATCTCCGGTTGGTCGGAGGACCGGGTGATTCCGCGGGGTAATGTCTTGTTGGTCGCTGCGAGTGATTTCGATCATTTGTTCGCGCTCGATCGGCGGACGGGGGCGTTTCTCTGGGAGACACCGATGGTCCCGTACGAGGGTGCACCTGCGTCTGAACACATTATCGGCGCGGAAGGCAGTCTTGTTTTTGCTGGAGGGAAGGAAACGGTCCGGGCTTACGAAACCGTTGGCGGACGATTCGTATGGGAAGCAACGGCGGAAGGAGTGACCGGAAACGCGTGCCTCACGAAGGGTTCCATTTTTGTCCCGCAATTGGATTCGATTGCGAGGATTTCGACGAAAACGGGATCATTGGAGGAGGGGATCCAGGTTGAAACGCCTCATGAGGAGCCCCTCGGGAATCTCTTTTCAGACGGAAAACGACTGTATGTGTTTGGGTTCGAAAAGATTTATGGATTGGATCTCCCGGAATCGGGCGTAATCGAATGACGGATGATGAAAGCTGAAGGAAGATACAAACGGCGCGAATTTTTGCGGACATCGGCTCTGGCGATGCCATTGACTGGCGCATCGGTTGCCTCGGCGAAAGTGGGGGAAGTTTTAGTCAGGGACGAATGGATGACCGACGAGGTGAAGCGTTCGGTGGAACTCGGAATGAAGTATCTGGCGTCGCGGCAGATCAAGGCAGGCAAGGAAAAGGGATCGTTCAACGGCGGTGGCTACAGCGCGAGTGTCGGCATTTCTTCCCTCGCAGGCCTCGCGTTCATGTCGGCGGGAAACACGCCGGGAATCGGAGTTTACGGCAAAGAAGTGGAAAACTGCGCGAACTTTGTCGTCGCGAACACGGGCCGGACCGGATATATCGCGCGTTCGACCGGTGCGGTGGGAAACATGTACGGACACGGATTTGCCACGCTCTTCCTTTCGCAGGCTTACGGGATGTCCCGCCGGAAGGACGTCGGCGAAGCGCTCAAAAGGGCCGTGAAGTGTATTGTTAGTTCGCAGAATGACGAGGGCGGATGGCGTTATCAGCCAATCAAAAATCCGCGGGCCGATTTGTCGGTGACCGTTTGCCAAATCATGGCTTTGCGCGCTGCGCGCGATGCGGGGATCAAGGTTCCGGACGCGACGCGTGAGAAGTGCATTGATTATGTGAAGCGAAGCCAGAATCCTGACGGCAGCTTTCGTTACATGCTCCAAGGAGGTCATTCGACCTTCGCGCTTACGGCTGCAGGCGTCGTGTCACTTTTCAGCGCGGGTATTTACGAAGGAGAAGAAGTTGAAAAGGCTCTTAAGTATTTAAAGCGGAACCGGGATTCAGTTCAGGGGCACTACTTCTTTTACGGGCATTATTACGCGGTGCAGGCGATGTGGCATGCAGGAGGGGACTGGTGGTCGGATTGGTTTCCGTTCATCCGGGAGACACTAATTCGGGCGCAAGATGCAGGATCAGGCGCGTGGACGAACAGCAACTACGGAGCGGAGTTCGGAACAGCGATGGCATGTATCATCCTGCAGATGCCGCGGGATTTGCTGCCGATTTTCGCGAGGTAGTTGGTTTTTAACGCCGAGATTGGCGTGTCGGGCGAATCGTTCATTATCATGGAGTTTTGGCGATACACGATGAAGCTGCGCATGCCTCCGAATGCGCGCACAAC
>JBCCWV010000015.1:0-42428 GCA_039192745.1 Verrucomicrobiota bacterium
AAAGATGGTTCGGAGACGGTGTTGCTGGAACCGGTCAGAAAACGCGAAGGGAAACCGGACTGGCGAGTTGGTGTGAATGACGTTGTCGTGGATCGGTCGGGTAACATCTATGTCACCGTCCCCGGCGCCGGGTCGATTTATCGGTTTGATCCTGAAGGGGGAAATCCTCGGGTCCTCATCAGTGACCTCCAGGGACCGAATGGACTCATGCTTTCGCCGGATGAGAATTTGATTTACGCGTCCGAATACAAAATCCAGCGATTGCATGTCTGGGACTTGGACGCAAAGACGGGGGTTGCGACGAACAAACGCTTTTTTGCTGAGGTGAAGCCGGAGAGTGACTACGGTTGTGATGGGATGACCGTCGATGATCAAGGAAATCTGTATTGTGCGGGCCCTCATGCTGTGCGGGTGTGGAGCCCGGGAGGTGAACTGCTCGAGACGATCAAAGTTCCAGAAAGCCCGACGAATTGCACTTTTGCAGGAGAGGGAGGTTCGATGCTTTACATCACGGGAAGACAGAATGTGTATCGAATCGAGATGGCGACGAAGGGCGTGCGCTGACATCGTTGGTTGCTATCGGCTGTTGATCCTGCCAGTATCCTTTCATGATTCGCTATTTCCCAATTATTGTTTGTGTCGCGTTGTCGATGGTTCAGTCGGCGCTGTCCGTCGAAGTTTATGAGTTTCGGATTTATCACATGAAATCCGCTGAGCATGCGCAGAAGTGGGATGCCTGGATGGAAGCAGCAGGGGTGAAAGAGTTCAAGAGCGCGGGAGCATTCAAGGTCGGCGCGTTCAAAGCGAGGCCAATGGAAAGTGAAGAAGATCATCGCCGGTATCTCGTCGCGGCTTATTCCTCAATGGGGGACGTCGGGAAAGCCGAAGCGGAGTCAGGCGTGGAGCCGACAGGTGATGAGGTCATTGAGGCTTTTTTAAACCCGGGAGCGAAAGATCCGATTTTTGAGCGGGTCGAGTCGTCATTGCTGACTGCTTTTCCTGGCTTTCCGAAGTTGCAGGATCCGGAAGGAGAAGGAACCGGCGAACGATTTTTTGAAATCAGGACCTACGAAAACCCCAGCGAACGAGCTGCAGCGCTGAAGGTGGAGATGTTCGGGAAGGGTGGGGAAATTGCAATTTTCGATAGCGTGGGACTCAATTCCGTTTTCTACGGCAGCGCCCGAATTGCCGGGAATTCGCCGCAACTAACCTACATGGTTGCGCATGAAAACGAATCGGCGATGGACAAGGCATGGGAGGGGTTCAGGACGTCCCCCGACTGGGATAAGTTGAAGAAAAATCCTCGTTACAAGGGAACAGTGTCAAAGATTCACAAGTTCTTCATGGAGGCGTTGCCGTTTTCGGAGCTGAAGTAGCAAGCTAGCGCTTCTTCTTTTTTCCACCTAAATCGTAAACGGGGCCCTCTGCGCGAATTTCGGCGTGGAGTTGGATCATCTTGTCGCGCATCTGTTTAAATTTTTCAGGTTCGGAAGTGGAAAGCTCTGACGCTTCCGCGCGGTCCCGCGCCAGATTATATAGGGTGAAATTTCCGAGATCGGAGTTTTTTATGAAGTTCATGATGCTCACTCCCTTGGGCGGGCTGGCATCGTTGATGGTGATTTCCCCTTGAGGGAGCATGTTCGCGAGCATTTTGTAGTCGCCGTCACGCATGCTGACTTCTTTTCCTCCTCTTGCGTGGTAGAGCCACCAGAGCATGGGAGTCTTACGCTCAATGGGGTCTTCGTTGATGAGAGCAGGCATGATATTCGCGCCGTCGATCTTGAAGGGATAATCTGGTTTGGCGCCGACGACGGTCGCCAAGGTAGGGAGAAAATCGGTTCCGTTGACCGGTTCGGCGCACACAGAACTTGCTAGAATTTTGCCAGGCCATTTTACGATGCCTGGAACGCGGTAGCCGCCTTCGTGCATGTGACCTTTTGCCCCTCGAAGCGCTCCGGGGGTTCCGAAGGAGGTGCTCGGGCGGTGTTCGGGTCCATTGTCGCTGGTGAAAATTACGAGCGTGTTCTCTTCCAGTCCGTTGTCTTTCAAGTAAGTGAGAAGCCGACCTATGTGGTGATCGAGCATGGTGACGATTCCGTAGTAAGTGGCACGGTGTTTCTCGTCGGGTTTTCTCTTCACCTGCGGGCCGCCGTATTGGATGGATTGCGCGGCTTTGCGGGTTTGCTCGTTGCGGTAGGGTTCGATAAATTCCTCGGCGGCGACAACCGGGGTGTGCGGTTCGCTGAACCAGAGCATGGTGTGGAAGGGTTTGGTCTTGTCGCGCTTGGAAATGAATTCGATGGCTTCATCGATCACGATCTCGGACATCCAGCCTTTTTGTTTGGGAAGGGGCTCGCCGTTGCGAAAGAAGCCGCTGGGGTTTTCCCCGAAGTTCTTGGGATGCGCAAACCAATGGTCATAGCCGTGATCGCCGGGGTTCGGTTGGTTTTCAAAGTCGCCGCTACAGTGCCACTTGCCGCCGAACATAGTTTGGTAGCCGGCGTCACGCAGGACTTCGGCGATGGTGAGTTCACTTGTCGGGATGTGCATCGGCGGAAAGCGCGCGAAGTCATACATGCCGACACGATACGGGCTTCGACCGGTGAGAATCGCGGTGCGGGAGGGGGAGCAGTTGGGGCTGGCGGAGTAGCAGTCGGTCAACTTGACGCCTTCGGCGGCGAGTTGGTCGAGGTGAGGCGATTTGATGACGGGGTGGCCGTAGCAAGCGAGATCGCCCCAGCCCATGTCGTCGGCGAGAAGGAAGACGATGTTGGGTTTTTCCGCAGCGGTGGAAGGCTCGCGCAAAGAAGCATAGACGCAGAGGAGGATTGTTAGGGATGAGATTGTGGATTGGGAAAGCGACTTCATTTGCTGGAACCCTTTTGCTTCTTTTGCGACTGTCTTTGGAAAGAGAAGAACTCGCTTTCGGTTCGCGCTTCGGTGGCGATGCGGTTGAACTCCTTTTGCAGGTCTGGCTTTTGGGCACCGAGATCGTTTGTTTCGCTCGGGTCACTGGCCAGATCGTAAATTTCCCACGGGGCGGTCGGGTTTTTGATGTAATTATCGCGGACGGCTTTCCAGTCGCCTTTGCGGACGGCGAGTTTCCCTCCTTTTTCATAGAACTCCCAGTAAAGGTAATCGTGACCGGGTTGATCGGTGGTTCCGAGAAGGGAGGGAAGAAATGAGATTCCTGTCTGCGTCGTAGGTGGGGAGCTTTCGCTGACTTCGGCCAGCGTGGCGAGGACATCCCAGTGGGCGGAAACGTGATCGGTTTTTGTGCCGGCTTGTATCTTCCGTGGCCAGCGGGCGATCATGGGGGCGCGGATTCCGCCTTCGTAGAGGTCTCGCTTGATGCCGCGGTAGATGCCGTTGCCGTCAAAGAATTCCGGGTCGGCTCCACCGGCAGAGGTCGGGCCATTGTCGCTGGAAAACAGGACTAGTGTGTTTTCGGAAATCGCGAGTTCGTCGAGAAGATCGAGGATTTGGCCGACATCGCGATCGAGCCGAGACGTCATGCCTGCGAAGCAAGCGCGAGGAGTCGGGTGGTTGCGATAGCCTCTTCCCGGCCAGTTTGGATTCACGTAGGGTTCCTCGTCGCCGATGATCTCATAATAGGGTTTCATCGAATCCTCGGGCACGTCGAGGTCGACGTGCGAGAGCGTGTAGGGGAGATAGAGAAAGAAGGGAGATTCAGACTTTGCCTCGTCTTTGATCCATTGGAGAGCCTCTTCTGTGAACTTATCATGGATATAGGTCTCCCTATTTGTCGAGTTATCCGGGTAGAATTCCTTTTCCTCCTTGCGCCAGACATAGTCCGGGTAAAAACGGTGAGCCCGGGACTGGTTAAGGTAGCCGAAGAAGAAATCGAACCCTTGTTTGGTCGGAATACCCGGTGAGTCGGCTTCACCGAGTCCCCATTTTCCAATGCATGCTGTCGTGTATCCCGACTCTTTGAGCATTTCTGCCACTGTCACGTCCTCCGGCTTCAGGTAGGCCGGACCATTTCCGCGAACTCGGGTGCGGCCGGTATGCTGGCCGGTCATGAGGCAGGAGCGAGTCGGAGCGCAGACGGTGCTACCAGAGTAATGATTCATAAACATCATGCCCTCGGCAGCCATCTGATCGATGCGCGGGGTCTTCATGATTTTTTGGCCGTAGCAGCCGAAATCATTGATGCCGAGATCGTCGGCGAGGATGTAGATGATGTTTGGTTTGGCCGCGGAGGAAGTCTCACGCAGAGATGCAGAGACGCAGAGGATGATTAGAAGGAAGAGGCTCAATCTCATGGATGATTTGTGTAAGTTGTTTTCGATTCTAGTCGAGTTTCCGAATTCGAATATCTTTGAAGTAGACGACGCTGTCAGCGTCGTGGCTTTGTAAGGCAATCGCGCCGCCGTCCGGTCGGAGGAGGCGACCTTCCCGGTTTTTGGGTCGCTCGGGATTTTCGGGTTCCGTGTAGTCGACGATGAGTTTGTCGTTCAGGTAAACCGTGATGCGCTTGTCCACGACCTTGATGCCGACCTTGAACCATTGGGACTCATCGACGAGTGCCTCGCCGAAGTCTTCGATGGCGTAAAGGCTGCCTGTCTTTCGCTTTTCCTTTTCGTTGTTGTTGATCTGCACCTCGTAGCCGTTGCGAAGGTGTTCCTTGTCGTCGCGCGGAGTGTCGTCGGTGTGAAAGAAGATCCCGGAATTCGATCCCGGTTCAGCGCGGACCATAGCTTCCAACTCGAAGTTCTTGAACTGAACGAAGCCTTCCGCTTTGTCGCCGACATAAAAGAGATGGGATTTCCGTTTCTCGTCTTTGCAGTGTGCCTTGATGGCGCCGTTTTCGACAGAAAAGGACTCGGGAAGAATATTCGTCCGCCATCCGGTTAAGTCTTTTCCGTTGAAAAGGGACTTCCACTCTTCCTCTGCGGTGAGGAAGGACGGAATGGTCAGAAGAAAGAGTATCGAGAGAACTGTCGATCTTTGCCACTGCGAGCTTAAGCGTATTTCTGAAGATCTGGAGACTGGTGGGAAGAGGAGGCGATGCATTTGGGGGATTTGGAAAGAAACTTCAAAGGCAATGAAATCTTAACATGGAGAGGCGGCTGAATGAATCTGTGTGAACCATTGGATTAAACAAAAGGCGTGGTTCAAGTCAATTTGCGCCGGATCTTGCTAAGGAGAAATAGTCTTGTTTCCCCGGCAATTCGAAATCACTGTGAGGGATGCGCTTATTCCCTCATTTGGCTGTTCTGGTGGGTATTTTCATCATTTGCTCGGCTTCTCACGCGGAGAATTGGGTGATCGATACTCACGATGATTGGAAGGAGGCAGCGGCGTCGCAAGCCGACCAGAGAATCACTGAAACTGGATTCATTGAGCCGCAGGCAGAGGAGGCGAAATTCGAGAGCATTGTGAAGAGCTTTTCTGACAAGCGAAAACTGACTTCGGTCATCTTCGAGCAATCACCTGTCTGGGATAATTGGGAGCAGATCGAAGACATCACTCCTTCCGGGATGGGTAACGCGTTGGTTATCCTTCCCGTGGCGCCGGGTGACTACTATGTCTTTGGCACCAATCCGGGGTCCCCGATTCCGTATCCCGAAGGGCTCAACAAGGAGGAACGAAATGCTTTCAGGAAAGAATTTCGGAAGAAGAATCCTGCTCCGCCGAGGGAGAAGGGCTACCACGCCTGGCACAGCACCGACCTCAAGGAGTGGAAGCACCTCGGCCCGGTTTGCTGGTCGAACTGGATGACAACTGCCGAGTATGCGGACGGCAAGTTTTACCTCTATTACGACGAACCCAACGACCAGAACCCTCACCTCATCGTTGATGATAATCTTCATGATGACAAACCCGGCAAGGACTACGGAGAGGTTTTTGCCGATCCTTCTCATGGTTCGGATTGTGGAGTCTTTCGCGACGAAGACGGGACCTTTCATATGTTTTACGAAGACTGGAGTCCGATCAACGCCCGGGCAAACGCATGGGACTCCCCGCTTGCGGGTCGTGTTTCCAGTCCCGACGGAATCACCGGATTTTCTTATGGCGAACATCCACCCGCCGTGGATCACCGGACCAATCCCACGGGAAAGAAGGGGACTTATATCCATTCCTCCATGGAGAGATCGAACAATGGCCAGCCCCTTGAATACGAGATTCACGAGCCGGAGCAGGATGCCTACGGAGATTGGACGGCGATCAAGGTTGGGAAGTACTACCACCTCTTCTGCGACTACGACCCCGCCGATCATTCGAAGTCCATGCGCATGGGGCGTTTTCATTCCGACAGCCTAGAGAAGGAGTTCACTTGGTCAGGCGAAATTGGCGAGGGCTTTCATCCCGATCCCAGTGTCGGTTTCGCCGAGGGTAAATTCTATGCCATCATGCAGCGCGGAAGCGACTTTGTCAGTCCCGGACCGTGGGTCGATGGAGTAGAGGCTCGGGCGGGTGTTGACACTGACGCCGATGGCAAGATCGATGAATGGATGGAGTGGCAGGCGGTAACCGAGAGCTATTCGCAGAAGCCGGGGTTCGCCCGTATTGTTGATGTCAATCCTGCAACCCTCGATGTCACAGAATTTCCTGCCGGTCGTGGATTTCAGTTTCAGTTCAGGACCAAGTCTTTGGACAACGGTGTTCAGCCGATTATGGACAAGGTGGAATTGGTTTTTGATTAAGAAATCCTGAGTTTTTTTCGATTGATCATTTTCCTGAAATAACTCATAACGTGTCCATGAAACTCTTCATTTTCGCCGCTTGGATAATTTTTATATCTCTCTCAAGCGCACAGGATAAATTTGTAGAACAGATTCGCCAAGTGAAGGGAACGTTTCATCAGCCGGCGCTTCGGCTGATGGACGGAGATATTCTCATGACGAAATCGAGTTACCGTGCACCGGTTGAATTCTTGATCAAGGCCAAGACCGATCACCGAAACCTTCGTTTCCGTTATGCGGGTGCGCAGGTGATCTTCAATTGGGAGATCGATGAGGATCAGTTTCGAATCGATGGAGGACCTGCGGACGGACGGCATGTTAAGGGTCAAGGAAGGATTCCCAAAGGAGAGTATGTCAGTGTCCGGTGGATTGTTATGCCAACTTATCAGAAGATCTTCGTTGACGATGAGCTTCGTTTTGAGCATAAGGGGGACTACTCCAAGATCAAAGAGCCACTTTCGGTTTACACGATTGGTAAATCTGAAGTGCGGGTGAAGTCGATCAAAGTGAGACGATTCGAAGAGCCTAAAAAAGAACCAGAACCGAAGAAGGTTGAGGATCAGAACGGTAAAGAACCCTTCAAGCAGCGCGGTAATGAGGCGCCACCTGAAGTTACGCTGCGGTAGAGCGCGTGCTGGTGGGTTATTGATTCTCAGGAACTATTTGCATACGAGCCTGTTTCCAGCAGGGCGGACGGCATTTTCTATGCAAGTCTTCTTTGCCCGGTGTCGCGCTTGATCGGTCGCTGACGCGACGAATGCTTTTCTATGACTTACCGTGGGTTTGAAACCCACGGCTAACATGACCAGTCGCTAACGCGACATTTTGCCATTCGCCGCATCCGAGAGAAACCGCTTTGGAGAACTTTACAAAATTGAAAAAGCTCCAGTCTTTTTCCAAGTGGTTTTTGAGTAAACAGCTTCTTAGTGTTGCTAGCGGGCGCCTATCTCTCTTCGGGTCGTTGGACCTAGGTGTTTTTGCGTTTCGAGTATCGTGAGGCTAGTTTTGATAGCTACTTTCAATAGTCCCGAAACGGTCCTCGTGGATCGGCGGCGGTCATTTGTGACTGCCATTCCGCGAGCTTTTCGAGGATTTGTCGAAGTTTTTCAGGTTCACTGGAGGTGAGATCCTTGGATTCACCGGGGTCATTGCGGAGGTTGAACAATCCGAGCGCGTTGTCGCCCATGTCCACCCACTTCCAATCGTTCCAACGAATGGCAATATGATCTCTTCTTTGCCAACACATGACACTTCGGGGTGAAGCAGACTCGTGCCGGAGCGTTTGCCACCAGCTGTGGCCGTCGAGCGTGACATCATCGGGGGGATCGATTTTCGCTGCTGCGAGCATGCTTGGAAGGAGTTCCAGCGAGGTGAGAAACTGATCGTTAACGCTTCCGGCGGGAACTTTTCCGCTCGGCCAGCGAATAAGACATGGGACGCGAACACCGCCTTCCCAGAGATGGCCCTTTTTGCCGCGCAACGGTGAATTGTCCGAGCCGCCGCCTCCTCCGTTGTCGGAGAAGAAAATGATGATGGTATTGTCGAGCGAGCCTGTGGATTCGATTTTCTCGAGCACGCGTCCGATTGAAGCGTCCATGCAGGTGACGCTTGCTCGAAAGTCCCGCTGGCGTGCTTCGGTGGTCGCAACCATTGCATCTTCGCCGCCGTAACGGTGAGGCTTTGACGGAATACGCGTTTCCTTTTCCAACGGCGGATACATGTCTTTGAATTCCTGCGGGGCTTGAATGGTGGAACGGATCAGCGGATCCAATGACGAAGAGTTGTGAGGAGCGTTGAAAGGGAGGTAGAGAAAGAATGGCCGGGTGGGATCGCGTTCGTCGAGAAACCGTAGGGCCTCGCGCTCAAAGAGAGTGGTGCAGTATGTTCCTTTGTCCTCTTCAGTCTGGGTTTCGTTTCGATACATGCTGGGGACGCCATATCGCTCATGGGTGTAGTAATCGACGCCTGTATTCACGAAGCCGTAGAAGTCGTCGAACCCTCGCGACGTGGGCAAGAACCGACGTAATGATCCGAGATCCCATTTCCCATAGATCGCGGTGGCGTAGCCTTCCTCTTGCAGGAGTTCGGGAAGTAAAATTTCGCGAAGATCCATGCCACCGATCCGTTCGAAGGTCACCTCGTATTCAGCGGGTGTGTAGCGATGGCCATAGTCGGGGGCCTCATTGCGGATCATGTCATAGACGCCGTTGCGTTGCGGGTATCGGCCGGTGAGGAGCGATCCGCGGGACGGAGTGCAGGCGGGCCAAGTAACGTAGAAGTTCGTCAAGTAGGTCCCCTCGGCAGCGATCCGGTCGAGTGTCGGGGTGATAATCCCGTTTCCAAGAAACCCAAGATCATTGTAACCTTGGTCGTCGGAGACGATGAGAAGGATATTTGGTCTTGTTTCCTCGCCGGCGATCTTGAAGATGGAAAACAGCAATAAGCCGAAAAGCAGAGAGACCGTTCGCAAGGTGGAGTGGCGCGTCATTCCCATATCCAAGCATGTTCTTATTGGAATTGGAATCTCCTTTCCCGCCGAAAAAGAGGATGAACAAGCTGCAGCATTCTGACTTACCATTCATTGAATTTTCTGGACTCCACTCTTGAATCTGGCCATTCTCCGACCACCCCCCTCGCGACCATGAAGACGACTCCATTGTTGACGGTATTTGTGTCATTCGCTCTAACAGCTTTGTTTTGTCGACCCGCGGCGCAGCGTGGCAGCTTTGGCGATCACTACGGCACCGAAGATGGAAAAGGCACTTCGTGGGGCAATCTTCCAGAAGAAGCGCTTGGAGTGATGGGCAGTGGAGGAATTTCGTCTCTGAAGAATGACTGAAAGTCACCGCCGCATTGGATTCTATGGTGCAGTGTTTCTCGTCGTGGCCAACATGCTGGGGACGGGGATTTTCACCTCGACCGGGTTTCTCATTGCCGATCTTCCTTCGCGTTCGGTCGTTTTAATCGCGTGGGTTGTTGGCGGGGTCATTGCGCTTTTGGGAGCAATTTGTTACGGGGCGCTGGCAAAGCGATTGCCGGAGTCGGGAGGTGAATACTTTTTTCTTTCGCGGACGATTCATCCGGCGGCGGGGTATGTGGGTGGTTGGATTTCGCTTCTGGTGGGATTTTCAGCGCCTATCGCGGCGGCGGCTCTGGCGCTTGGGGCCTACACGAGTGCGTGGTTTCCGGAGGGTTGGGATGTTCGTTGGACGGGGACAGCGGCGCTTTTGGTTTTTACCGGCGTGCATGCGATCGACGTCCGACGGGGAATCAGTGCACAAAATGTGATCGTGGTATTGAAGATCGTTTTGATTTTTGTTTTTGTCGCGATGGCGGCGGGCAAGATGGATCGAAGTTCGATGCCGACTCCGACTCCGGAAGGAGGTTCTGTTTCGGCGGGTGTCTTTGCCGTTTCCCTGGTCTGGATTTCGTTTGCCTTTTCCGGATGGAACGCGGCGGTTTACGTCGGTGGAGAGGTGCGGGATCCGGAGCGGACATTGCCGAGAGCGATGATCGTGGGAACTCTTGTCGTGCTGGCGCTCTATTTGGTTCTGAATGTCGTCTTTCTTTACGGTGCACCAGCGGAAGCCATTGCTGGTAAGCCGGAGGTAGCGCGGATCGTGGCGGAGCATTTGGGTGGGAAAGGCTTTGCCGATTTCACCAGTGGATTGATTGCAGTGGCGCTTCTCACTTCGATTTCAGCAATGATGATGGCCGGGCCGCGTGTCTATGCGCGGATGGCTGCCGATGGATACCTTCCGGCTTTCATTGCGAGCGACCGTCCGCCAGCGCGCAATGCAGTTCTGCTGCAGCTCGTCGTCGCGCTGATCATGATTTGGGTGCCTGATTTTCCGGATTTGGCGAAATACATTGGATTTACCCTCGGGATCGGAACGGCGTTGACGGTCGTTGGGCTAATAAGGCTGAAAATGCGGGAACCAGATAAGATCCACATTCCCGGGTGGCCATGGGTTCCGGTGTTGTTTATCGGTTTTGTCGGGTGGGTGACGGTTTTTGGAGCGTTGCGGGCGAAAGAAGCGAGTCTTTGGGGTGCGTTGACGATTCTACTCGGGGTTGTCGCGTGGCGATTGCATCCTTCACGCAGAGACGCGGAGACGCAGAGTGGGGAATGAGGAGGGCGAGGAAGCTTTCTTGATTACCGTATCTAGCCTTTTTTCTTCTGACTTGTCAGAGGAGGATCCGCCTTCACTTCGGATCTAGGGAGCCAGTGTCGATGCTCTTTGATCACGGCGACGTGTTCGGGGGTTGCGGCGAGATTGGTGAATTCGTGAGGGTCTGACGAGTGATCATAGAGTTCTTCCGTGCCATCGGAGTAACGGATGTAGCGCCAGCGTTCGGAGCGAATGGCGTGGTTTCCTGAGCCGTGCGTGGTGATGACGGGAGTCTTGAAGGGGGCTTTCGGGTTCTCGATCCACGGGGCGAGGGATTTGCCATTGAGGTGTGAGGGCGGACTTCCTTGAGTGAGATCGACAAGGGTGGGGTAGATGTCGAGGAGGCTGGCTGGCCGGTTAGTGGAGTCGCCCCCGCCGATTCCAGGTGCAGCGAAGATAAGCGGTACGCGGGTGGCTTGTTCCCAAAGGGCAAATTTTTCCCAGTGTTCCTTGTGCCCGAGGTGGTAGCCGTGATCTGACCAGAGGACAATGACGGTGTTTTTCGCATGCGGGCCGTTGTCGAGAGCGTCGAGGAGGCGGCCGACCATGGCGTCGGCGAAACTGACGGAGGCGAGATAGGCGCGGACGAATTTTTGCCATTGATCGTTTTCGATCATCCATTGCTGCCAGTGGCGGCGCGCCATCTTTTGTCCTGCTTCCGGGGTGTCATCGAGATCCTTTTCCTCCACGTGTGGCAGGGCGACTTGTTCGAGCGGGTAGAGCTCGAACCATTTCTTAGGGTTGTACCAAGGAACATGGGGGCGGTAGATGCCGACGGCGAGGAATAGCGGTTTGTCGTGTTCGCTGGTGAGTTGTTCTTCGGCCCAGCTCACCACTTTTCCGTCGGCCATTTCATCGTCGGTGATGTCGAGCGCGGACCAGTCCATGTGACCGCCATAAAACTTCGGGTTCCCGTTCTCGGGCATGACGGGAGGGTCCACTTCCAGCGGCATCTGTTGATCTTTGGAGGGGAAATACTCGTCCCAAGGTTCCGCGTCGATAAATCCCGTGTGGGCTTCGGTGCTTAGGGAGTGGGCGTGGTAAATCTTGCCGCCTCCCATCGTTTTGTAGCCACTATTTTGAAAGAACTCGGGGAGTGTAACAACGTCGGCGAGGTTTTTGCATTCCCGCCAATCCTGTTTGTTCATGTAAACGCCGCTGACGAAGGGGCTGACACCGGTGAGGAGGGCGGTGCGCGATGGATTGCAGGCGGGAACGGCGCAATGGGCGTTCGTGAAAGTGACACCGCGTTCACGCAGGCGATCAATATTCGGAGTTTGAACTCTAGGGTATTGATTCTTGTCAATGGCCCAGCAATTCAGGTCGTCAATGGCGATGAATAGGACGTTGGGAGGGGACTTTGCAGGAGAAGTCCCACGCAGAGAGGCGGAGACGCAGAGAAAGAGAAGGAGAAAATACGAAAGTCTAAGTCCTGAATTCGAATTAAATGGGAATCTCAAATCTCTAATGATCCAAAGCATCGGCATGAGATTTTCTTCCGGGATTTGAGCGCTGATTCGTTGAAAGTCTTCTAGGACTTCGTGACCGGTTTCGGTTGGTGGTATGTCGTCATTGTTTCGAGTATCGCTGCAGTTAGTTCTTCAGGAACAATGACGCCGACGTGGCGGTAGACGACTTCTCCGTTTTGATCGACGAGGATGGTGTAGGGAATGGGGCCGGGCCAATCGGGATCAAGGGCAGCGGCGAGGTCGTCGTTATTGGCGCTGGTCCATAGATAGTTGTTGGTTGTGCGACCTTCGGCTTCGACGGCTTTCTTTTGTTTTGCACTAAGGACGGCCCGGTGTTTTCCGAGGAACTTTTCGACGGATTTTTCGGTGCCGGGGTTGTCGAGGGAGATGGTGATGAAGTCGAAGTCCCGGCGACTGAACTTGCGGGCAATCTGCGTGAGGTCCGGGAATTCCTCGGTGCATGGCTGGCACCAAGTGGCCCAAACATTAAAGAGACGCACTCTTCCGGACTCGTTTGCGCGCAGTTTTTGCAGCTCCTCAACGCCCATCGCGGCGACTTTGGCTTCAGCGTTCTGCCATTCCTCCTCTTCTTCCGCGACGTGTGCGGCGCGTTCCTTCCATTTGGTGGAGCAGCCGTGCGGACGAGTGGTTTCGACGGGCACAGGTTGTCCGGCGAGAAGCGCCTCGACGGCATTCCGTGCATCGGGGCTTTTGACGGTGGCCGGATCGGGAAAACGTGAATCATCGAAGCGGCCGTTGTAGCGGAGCTTGCGCTCCTTGTCGAAGATGAAGACGTGCGGGGTTGCCAGGCAGCCGTAAGCGCGGGCTGTCAGTTGTTCGTTGCCGTCGTAGAGATAGGGGAATTCCCAGCCGAGATCTTCCGCGTAGCGTTTTGAATCTTCGAAGGTCTCATCGTATTCCGTGTGTCCGAACTCATCGGGCCGCAAACCGCTCGAATGATTCGGATTGATGGCGACGAGGCCGAAGCTCTTGCCCTGCATGTCGTCGACGAGTTTTTGCAGACGTCCTTCGACGCCGTTCGAAGTCGGGCAATGGGTGCCTGTGAAGTAAATCATCAAGACGTCGGGTCCCGCGAAGTCCGAGAGGGTGTAATTTTTTCCGTCGACGCCCGGCAGGCTGAAATCGGGTGCGGGATCGCCAATGGCGAGGGTGGTGAATCCGTCGGGCTTGTCCTGTGGCCCGAAGGCCACGGAGGAGAAGGGCATCAATATGAATGTGGCGAGCGAAAGAAGCAGACAGATTGTGGGGATTTTCATTTTTGGCGTTGGTTCCTTGTATTAGACGCCAGGTCCGGCGGAGACGTTAGCAAATATTCGAGATTGCGGCTCAAAAAATCGGGTCAAGGCTCCGCGTGTGTGAATCGCACTTGTCCTTCCGATCTCGAAAAATTCTGCGCACAAATTCTTGCGGACGGGGGATTCAATTGCACGTAAGCTTCTCCCGTCACTTCCAAGATATTGATTTTGAAAAAACTCTTCCTGCACACCGTTGCCGTTTTCACTGTTTCTTCGCTGTTTGCCAACGAGCGCTCGCCTCTTGAGATCGGGTACGTTCACGAATTCGAGTCCGGCATTGATGGTGGCGGAGATGTCTCCAATGACTTTTTCCATATCAAGGGGCGCGCACCGCTTGTCCTTCAAGATGATTTTCTCCTGACTCTTTCTGCTTCCTACTATCTCAATGATTACAGCTTTTCCGGAGGGTCTGCGGGGAGTTTTGCCGCCTTGAATCCGTGGGACTCCGTGCACACTTTCCAACTCGGCGGATTCAGCCGTTGGAACTTCGCCGAGAATTGGGAGCTGTTTGCGATTCCGAACATTCGATTCACCGGAGATGGAGATGCGGATTTTGGAGGATCGGTCAGTGGGGGATCGCTGGCGGGCGTCTCCTACTCGTTTGGTGATCGACTAAAACTTGGACCCGGTATCGGTTACATCACGCAACTGGAGGATGATGCGAGCATCTTTCCTATCATCTTAGTCGATTGGAAGATTACCGATTCTTTGAGCCTCAGCACCGGCCCGCCGGTCGGAGCTTCGTTGGGGCCTGGGTTATCGCTGAAACATCAGGTTACGGACAGGGTGCGTTTTTCCGTAGGGGCCCGTTATGAGCGATTCCGTTTTCGGTTGGACGAACAAAGCCGCGTCTCTCCGAATGGAATCGGTGAAGATAAGAGTGTTCCGGTTTTTGCCGCGCTTGGCTGGCAGGCAACGGACCTGATCGAAGCAACGATTCTCGGTGGAGTCGGTTTTGGCAATGAGCTGAGTTTGGAAGACGAGAGTGGAGACACAATAACGAGCGCCAACTACGATTCCTCGCCGTTCATCGGGATAAACTTCAGGCTGACGTTTTAGTTTTTCTCTAACGCGGGAAGTTTGTGGCCGTCTTTTCGGCTTTCCAACGAAATGCGCTGAGGGATTTCAGGGCGCGCACAAAAACGAGATCGCCATCAATGGCGATGTGCGCCCAAGTCGGTTGTTCGCTGATTTTGCGCCGATCAATGACCTCGAAAGCTTTTGGTGAGGCTTCGAAATAGATCAGTTCGCCTCGTTCATCGAGTGCGAGCACACGAGTTCCGTTAGCGATCATCGACCAATATTTGCCGAACTTTTCTTCCGATTTCCAAGCAACTCTTCCGTTTTTGATTTCTAGACAATGAAGATGCTGGTCGCGTGCGTGCAGATAGATTTGATTCCCAATCACGATGGGTGAAGCCATGTAGCCCTCGAGTTCTTTGGCTCGCCAAGCCTCTTTCGCGGTCAGAGTGCCATCCTCTGACTTTTCGATGTCGAACATGAATGACCCACCACCGTAGGTTGCGGTGAAGACGCGGTTTTCGATGACGGTGGGGGTAAGGATGTTCATGCCGCGGAAGGCTTCGACCGGAACGGACCAAAGGACGTCGCCGGTTTTAGGGTCCAGCCCTCCGAGTGTCGACCGAGTCTGTGCGACGATTTGACGGACACCATGGATGTTCGCGATGACTGGTGACGAGAAGGCGCTGCTGAACATGCCGCGGCTGTCTTCGAGAGCGCGCCATACAGTCTCGCCTGTTTTTGAGTTCAATTTGGTCACAGCGTCACCGGCCTGAACATAAAGTTCTCCTTTCTCATCAATGAGCGGTGATGAGACATATCCGAAGGCGGGTTTCTGCGTGCCTTCCCGTTCCTTGAAGTCGATGCGCCAGAGCTCATTGCCGGTTTTCAGATCCATTTTCACGAGGACATCAAGAATCCCGCCGACATAGACCGCGTTTCCGGCAATGGCGGGGGTGCAACGGACCCAGCTTCCGTTGGCGCGAGCGAAGAACGGAACTTTCATCGAGCCTTCCCACTCTTGTTGCCAAAGTTGCTTCCCGTCCGCGATGTCGAGTGCCTGCACCACTTCGAACTTTTTCTCGCGGGTAGCGACGGAAACTACCTTGCCGTCACTGATCACCGGACTGGCGTAACTTTCCGCAAGAGCGATCGACCAGAGAGGCACCAAGGCTGTTTCGGAAATAGTTTCTGGCCAAGGTTGTGCGTCTTTGATGATCCCATCACGGCTCGGGCCCCGCCATTGATTCCATTCGGAGTTCTTCAGTTCCTCTGCCATGCTAGGAGTTGGAAGAGCGAGAGCGAGGAGGAGGAATAGTGGCTTCATGATGGAGGTGACGACGAGATAGCGTGACTTGGATGCCTTTACTAGCGAAGATGGGCGGCGATGGGGCGAAAGTCCTCGAATCTTTCAACGTTAGTCCCGCCTAGAGGATTTATCTCGGGCAACATTGGTCACGGCTGCCAAGGACTTCGGTCTTGGCAGGAAGCAATTATCGCGGATCGTCATTGTCATGCCTCAGGACAACGACCCTGCGCAAGCCTCCGGGAAGAAGAACGGCTTTCTCGATCACATCGAGAGGCTGGGCAACAAGCTGCCGCATCCGATGTCCTTATTCATCATTGGTGCTGTCGTGGTCCTCGTTCTTTCGCAGATCGCAGCGACGCTTGGCTGGTCGGCGGAGTTGACCACAACGGAGCCGGATGCGGCCGGGAATCTGGTCGAGTCCACGGAAGTGATTACCGCGAAAGGCATGCTGGCCGGGGATGGTGCTTTTTGGGCTATTGATAATCTCGTCGTGAACTTCACCGAGTTTGCGCCGCTGGGCGTCGTGCTCGTTGGGATGCTGGGGATCGGAGTCGCGGAGCGTGCGGGTGCGATTGGTGCTCTGCTCAAAGTTGCCATGCTTGTCACGCCGGAGCGATTGCTTACTCCAGCCATGATCTTTCTCGGAATCATGTCCTCGATGGCGCTCGATGCGGGGTATGTGGTCCTTCCTCCGATTGCTGCGGCTCTCTTTAAGTCCGTCGGACGTTCGCCACTCGTAGGAATCGCTTCTGTGTTTGTCGGGGTCTCTGCGGGATTTAGTGCGAATTTATTTATCACCGGGCTCGATCCGCTTCTTGCCGGTTTCAGCACGGAGGGCGCGCAGATACTTGATGCTGACTACCAGGTGGCGGCCACAAGTAACTACTGGTTTATGATCATCTCCACGGTGTTGCTCACCGGCGTGGGTTGGGCGGTGACTGCCGTGCTGGTTGAACCTCGTTATGCACAGAATCCCGCGGAACTTGGTGGCCCGTCGCCATTGACCGAGGAAGAGGCCGCGAGCCGGCATGTCTCGGCCGAGGAGAAGAAGGGGCTCGTTTGCGCGGGCATTACCTTTCTCATCTTTTTCGTCGCGATCATTCTGCTGATCAATCCCGGTCCGATCTTTGCGACGGACATGCCGCTGCAGGGAGAGGCAGGGCCATTTCCCCGGTGGGTGAAGGCGATCGTGCCGCTTCTCTTTTTCTGCTTTCTCCTTCCCGGTCTTGCCTACGGGATCGCGGCTAAGACGGTGAAAAGCGATCATGATGTAGCAAAAATGATGGCAAAGACGATGGCGGACATGGCGCCTTACATCGTCCTCGCCTTTTTTGCAGCGCAGTTTGTCGCGCTTTTCAAGGAATCGAATCTCGGTGCGATGCTGGCGATCAAAGGTGGGGCGGCTCTCTCGTCTGTGGAGATGCCTCCTTCATTGCTCATCGTCGCCTTTATCCTCCTGGTCATGGTGGCTAATCTCTTCATTGGCTCGGCTTCCGCGAAATATGCTTTCTTTGCGCCGGTATTTGTCCCGATGTTCATGACTGGTGCGGGGATCAGTCCTGAACTTACCCAGGCTGCTTACCGTGTTGGCGATTCCTGCAGCAACATTATCACTCCGCTCAATCCCTATGTGGTCATCATTCTCGTCTTCATGCAGAAATACATGCCTAAGGGAGGTATCGGAACCCTCGTCGCTCTCATGCTGCCTTATGCCATTGTTTTTTCGATCTGCTGGATAGCCCTCATTCTTATTTGGATGAGCACCGGGCTGGATCTTGGCCCCGCAGGGCCTTTGTGGTATGGGGAGCACGGGCAGTGAGCCGGATTCCTGAGGTGAGGCTCGCGGACTTGCGACGGCGTCGATCAGTGCCCTTCGATGTTTGCACGGCGTGAAGGATGACGTTCGATTCGTGAATTGAAAAAAAAGTTTGGAATGGCGCTCCGAGTTGCTGCGAAAGTTTTTAACATGTTTGTAAGGAGTAAGCGTGAATGACCGCAGCGTCGCAGTGGCTATGTCTGAGTGGGTTATGTTAGATAGATTTCTGTTCGATTATTTTAGTCAGGAAATTTATGTCTACTAACAAGCATACGTGTCGGTATGTTAGTTATATTGAAGGTCGTCCAAAGGACCAATCTGTCTCGCCAAGTTGTCTCTTTCATGATATGTTCAAGTATGAAACCGGCGATGAACAAAGTTTTAGTAACCATCGCTGCCTTGTCGGTTTTAGCAGGAGGCACACTATGGTTAACGAGGGCAGGAACGACGCGCCGGGCGCCAATCAATCCAAAGGATTTCAAGGTCTCCCACAACTGTGTTCGATTCGTGAGGTGGCATCATATGACGACCGGACAGGTTAGTCACTTAGGCTACGCCCTGACGCGATCGCCGGACGAGCGTGCTGTGTTCCGTGCATTCGGTCTTGAGGATGGGCAGCTGGTTTTCCAGATTGACGGATACCTTGAGCCTGAAATGATGAATCATCCGAAGACGGGAAGTAGCGATGAGAGGAGGCTGAGGGCTGTGAATTACAATGTCGAAGCGTTGAAGGGGCCGGATGTCACACCGGAAAAGGTCCGCGAATTGCTTGGGAAGAAGGAGTTCAAGATGTACGAACCCGAGGCGATGGCACGGCGGCACACAATTTACACCTTTGGTGGCTTCACGGATGAGGAGATGGATCGGATGGAACAGCGGGAACGGAATATCCGGGCGGAGATTGAGGCGTTTCGAGGGGAGAAGGACAAGCGTTTCGATAAGTTCAATTGCTCCGTCGCTGGCGCGATTGTTGTTTGCGAGTGCGGTGACACTGGGCTTCTGAAACCCTGGCGGGTTGAAACGGAACTCGATTCGGAATTCCTCAGCGACTACACTTCAAGGAAAACTGCTTTGGTAGATTATGTCTTGATGAAAGAAGTGGCTCGTGGACGCGGATGGATCGAAGGTGATTTCGAAAAGAAAGTGGAGGTGGCCCAAAGCAATTGAGTCTTTCTCCTTTGCCGCTGCGAGGATGGTGTAAGAAGCCGTATAAGCTAATGAAGGCCCGACCCTGGTCGTAGGGCGGCATTTCTCCCGTAGATATCTTTTACCCGGTGACGCGTCTTACCGGTCGCTGCCGCGACACCATCCCATTTTTCCCTTTTTCGGGAGTTGAGCCCCCCGGCTAAGATGAAAAGTCGCTACGCGACCATCAGAGTCAGCCGCTTTTTGGGTGAAAAACTTCTGAGTGTTTTGGCGGGTGACGGTCTGAGGAGGATTGGGATTGGAATTGATGTCGAAGTGCCCACGAGTGTTCATCCGCGAGTCGAAAGAAGCTTGCCTCCAAACGCAACCTGTGTCATTTGTGTCACGTAATTTAAAGCAGGAATCGAATTGCAGTATTATCAAACTGCTGAGATTCTGAAGCGCCCCCGGGCGTCGCTCCGCAGTAAATTGAACATCAACATTTTAGAAGACAATGAACGAAGACCGACTGAAGAAGCTGATCCGGCAACTGGTGGCCATTGAGCCGAACGAGCGTCCCCTCATCAGTTGTTTTCTCGATCTGACGCCTCCTCGGAATGATTTCGCTATGGAAATCGAGCCGAAAGCGAGAATGATCGCGAAGCGACTTGTGGGTCAGCCCAAGAGCGATTTCGAGGACGCGATGAACGAGGTTCGTGAATATGTCGACCGGTCTCTGGAGGATGTTGCAAAGGGTTTGGCGATATACTCACGCTGGGGGGATGAGCCGACGTTCATTCCGGTTCAGTTTGAGGTGCCATTGAAGTCGATGTTGGTGGTGGACGACCTTCCTCATATCTATCCCTTGATCGAGTTGAAGGACACCTACCACCGGTTTGTGATCGTGATCACCACGGAGGGGGAGGCACGAATACTCGAAACGACAGTGGGGGCAGTGACGGAAGAGGTTTTCGCGGCCCGTCCGGACTTGCGCGAAAGGGTTGGTCGGGAGTGGACCCGGACTCACTATCAGAACCACAAAAAGGAACGAGACCAGCAATTTGTCCGCGAGAAGATTCAGATCATCGAGGATCTCGTCAGCCGACGTGGTCACAACCATATCGTCATTGCGGGTAGTCCGAAAATGGTGAGTCGATTGACAGCGGCGCTTCCGTCTCGCCTTCGGTCGATGTTGATCGATACGATCCCGACAAACCCCAAGGGGGGTGTCAGTCCGATCCTGCTGGAATCGATCCAGCTTTTCGCGGCGGCAGAGAACCTTGAGAGTCACACGAACGTGGAACTTCTGGAATCGGCAGCCATGACCGGTGGACTTGGTGTCGTAGGATACGAGTCGTGCCGCCACGCACTTGAGAACGGATATGCGGACATGTTGATTCTGGATCAGAACGAAGTCGAATTAGAGATGCGAGAGGAGCTTGTTCGGCTCGCGACTAACGCCGGAATCGATATTGAGACGGTCAATCGGAGTGAGGCGCTCGCGAGGCTCTCCGGGGTGGGTTGTCTTTTGCGGTATCGTCCCGACTTTGGTCCGTCCGCTCTGGGCACACTTGCGGCGTGAACGGGAACACTGTCTATAAAGAAGTTCACGCGAATTGAAACACAACGATGAAACGCTTCAAAAACATTCTCTTTGTCGTAAGTGGCGCTCCTGCCAACCGATTAGCGCTTTCGCAGGCGGTCAATCTTTCGCGGCAGAATTACGCCCAGCTCACGATCATGATCGCCGCGCGCGAGACTCCGCCGGACTGGGAGTTTGCGGCGGTTATGGAACGCCACTTGCGGGAGCAGGCCGAGCAGGAACTGGCAGAAGTGGTAGCCGAGTTCGAGCTTGATGCGGAACTCCCGAAACCAACCATCATTTTCAAGCAGGGTGAGCCTTTCATCGAAGTGGTTCGTCAGGCCATCTCAGAGAGTCACGATATGGTTGTCAAAGCTGCTGATCCGACGGAAGACCGGTCACGTATTGGCTTCGTATCGATGGATATGCATCTGTTTCGCAAATGCCCTTGCCCGATTTGGCTTTTCAAGCCTCACAAGAATTCATCTGACAAGCTTCGTCTGATGGCAGCCATCGACCCTAGTCATGAGAACGAGACGAGTCTGGAGTTGACGCGGAAGATCATGGAGTTGAGCACCAGTCTTCGGGAACGGTTGCCCAACTCCTCTCTGGATGTGCTTCATGCGTGGAGCTACGAGCATGAGGATACTCTGACCCACAACCCATTCCTCCGTGTTCCCGAGGAGAGGCTAGCAGAGCTGGTCGAGGAGGCGAAAGTAGCTCAACGCCGGGCTTTCGATGAATCTCTGGTTGCGTTCGATCTTGCGCCGGATTCGGTGGAATCCCTTTTTCTAAAGGGTCCGCCTACGGAGGTCATCCCGGAGACGATCAAGGAGCGCAACACCGACATTCTGGTCATGGGTACGGTTGCGCGGACGGGGATACAAGGCTTATTGATCGGGAATACTGCGGAGACCATCTTGCGGCACACGGATTGCTCCGTTCTCGCTGTTAAACCCAAAGGATTCACCACGCCAGTCACTCCCTGAGGCCTCCGCCGGCAAAACTTTCCTCTCCCGGAAGGAATGCCGGGAGACCGCCGCGGACCCTCAACGATGTCATTCGACCAGTTCAATCCTGCATGGGTCGTTCTTCTGATCTTTGCGGCTGCATTCCTTGCTCCGGTTCTCGCACGAGTGCCGCAGAAAAACGTGGGCTGGTTACTCGCTGTTCTGCCGGCCTTGGCGTTTGCCTTTTTTGCCGTGGGAGGAGTCTCGGTATGGCAGGAGGAAACTTGGCGGTCGAGTATTGAATGGGCTCCTGCCGTGGGCGTCAATTGGGATGTTTGGGTCACTCCGTTAGGGTTGTTTCTGGCACTTTTGGTGACTGGGATTGGCGCTCTCATCACCATTTTCGCCGGTGCTTACTTTGGTGATTCACCGCATCGCGGGCGGTTCTTCCTCAATCTTTATCTCTTCATGGGAGCCATGCTTGGGCTGGCCGTGACGGAAAACCTGATCGTCTTTTTCGTCTTCTGGGAGCTGACGAGTATTTCCAGTTACCTACTTATCGGGTTCAACCATTCGAAAACGGAGGCTCGAAAGTCCGCGCTCGATGCGCTCTTGGTCACCGGCGGAGGCGGGCTGGTCCTTCTGGCGGGCATTCTTCTCCTCGGACAGGTGGGCGGGAGCTTCCTTCTCGGAGAACTGATTGAAAATCGCGATGCCGTCCACGCGCATCCGCTCTATGCCGCTATTCTGATTTGTTTCATCGTCGGGGCGGTCACGAAGTCGGCTCAGTTTCCGTTCCACTTCTGGCTGCCCGGTGCGATGGCGGCGCCAGCTCCGGTCAGCGCCTACCTGCACTCGGCCACGATGGTAAAGGCTGGTGTTTTTCTCCTCGCGCTTCTACATCCGCTTCTTGGAGACACACCGCTCTGGCATTACACGCTTCTGGCGATCGGGGCAATTACCATGACTTTGGGAGCTTTGATTGCGGTACTGCAAACCGATCTTAAACGCCTCCTCGCCTACACGACGGTGAGCGCGCTCGGCACTTTGGTCATGTTGTTAGGATTTGAGGACGATCTTGCGGCCAAGGCGGCTGTGATTTTCTTTATCGTGCATGCTCTCTACAAAGGCGCGTTGTTCATGATCGCGGGAATTCTCGAAAAGACGACCGGAACCCGGGACGTGAGTCAGCTTCATGGGTTGATGAAAAGCATGCCCGTTCTGGGAATTGCCGCCGTGTTTGCCGCTGCTTCGATGTCGGGTATTCCTCCCTTTATTGGGTTTATTTCCAAGGAGTTGCTTTACCAGGTCAAGCTGGAGGCGCCGATCACTGGGTGGTCCCTGTTAGTCTGCGGCATCGTTGCCAACGCCGCCAACATCGTGGTGGCTCTGAAGGTTGGGGTAGCGCCGTTTCTGCAGTCGCGGGGTGAAGACATGACTTTGAAGAGCAAGCCGTCCATCGGGCTTGTCATTGGTCCAGTTGTGCTGGGTCTGGGGAGTCTGATTTTTGGCATCTTCCCCCAATTGATTCTTGGGGACGCGGTCACGGCACTGGTGAATCAAATCAAGGTCGCGGATGTGACCATCAAGCTCAAGCTCTGGCATGGTCTCAATCTCGTGCTTCTGCTTTCTGTCGTGACCGTTGCTCTCGGATTTGTGGGTTTTGCGTTTCGGAAGCGTTTTTGGGCACTCGGTCGTGAGATCACGAAACGGGCCAGCCATTTTGAGGCCACGCGGATCTTCCGCGGACTCTTGCAGGCGGTCATCCAGTTTGCTGGATTGGTTACACGCACGATTCAATCCGGAAATCTCCGACAGTATGCGATTTGTGTTTTAACCGCTTTCCTGGCGCTGCTGGTTTGGGCATTTGTTAGGTTGCCCATCGACATGCAGATTCCGGATCTTGGTAACTTGCGGTTCGATGTGATCCTCGTCTTCGGTCTTATCGCCGTTGGTTCTGTTTGCATGCTTCTTACCCGTAAACGCCTGACGGCTGTGCTTTTCCTCGGCAGCGTGGGATTTGGAATCGCGGCTTTGTTCGCTCTTTATGGAGCCCCCGATCTCGCTATTACACAGCTGCTTGTCGAAACCTTGACGCTGGTGCTGTTTGCTTTAGCCATTTATAACCTGCCTAGTCTGCCCAGTGCGGTGGAAACGAAGCGCCCGCGGATCGTTTCCTTGGTGATTTCGCTCGCCTTCGGGGCAGGCATCACCGTGTTGACGCTCAAGGCCATGTCGATGCAGCTTGAAGAGCCGGTCGCCGTGGAGATCGCGCAACGCAGCGTGTCCGAAGCCTACGGCCGCAACGTTGTGAATGTCATTCTCGTCGACTTCCGCTCGCTGGATACTCTTGGCGAAATTGCCGTGCTTGCTATCGCCGCTCTTGGAGTCGCTGGCATGCTGCGATCAGCCTGTTCTTCCGTCCAAGTATCTTCTCGCGCCCCGTCTTCCGCAGTTCTTCTTGCTTCCGCCCGGTTTACGGCACCTGCGATGATTGCCTTTTCGATTTATCTGCTCCTGCGTGGACATAATGAACCCGGAGGCGGCTTCATCGGAGGACTTGTTGGAGCCATGGCTGTGGTTCTCATTCATCTGGCCCGTCCGGATTTACCGCTACGCTTTCTGAAGCTTTCGCCGCGAGGACTCGTCGCGATTGGTCTTGGGCTTGCCGTGGTGTCCGGATTACCCGGCTTGCTTGGAGAGGGGAGCTTTGCCGCGGCGGCTTGGGGACCGGCTTTTGACTTACCGCTAATTGGAAAACTAAAACTGGGCACACCCTTGATCTTTGATGTCGGCGTTTACGCGCTCGTTCTAGGTATCGTTCTCTTGCTCTACGACACGATGCAGATGTGGAACGCTTCCTCTCGTTCTCAGCCCCAGCCCATCCCGTAAATCATGGAACTTATCATTGCACTTCTTAATGGCACTCTCGCCGCCGTGGGCGTTTATCTGTTGTTGGATCGAAATCTCTTTCGGATTCTCCTCGGGCTCGCTCTACTCGCGCAGGCGGCCAACCTGCTGGTCTTCACTTCCGCCGGTCTCGGGGACGGTTCGACACCAATTATTCCCAAAGGCGCGGAGACACTTCCGGCGGGGCATCCGGACCCGTTGGCGCAAGCGCTCGTCTTGACCGCGATTGTGATCAGCTTTGGAGTTCTCGCATTCTGCATCACCCTGCTCAAGCAGGCACACCAACGCTCCGGCCAGTCGGACGTCATGGCGCTCGCCAAGTCCCAAAGATGAAACCCGAACACGCAGCGGTTCTTCCGATTCTCCTGCCTCTGGCCTTCAGCCTTCTGGTGATGTTTGGCCGGGGAGTGGTGCGGTATCAGCGTGCCGTTGTTGTGGGGGCGATGGGCTTGAACCTCTTTGCGTGCACTTGGCTATTCCAGTGGGTCCGCCGGGAGGATGTTCCTCTGGAGATTTCCTTTGGAGGATGGAATGCCCCGGTGGGAATTGCTTTTTACGTCGATCTGTTGTCTGCCACTATGGTTCTGGTTACCGCGCTCATCGCCTTTTGCGGGGCGCTTTACGCTTTAGGTGACGTCGGGCGGCGCACGTGGGGGGCGAGCTATGGATTCTTTTTGCTTCTTCTCATCACGGGGATCAACGGCGCCTTCTTGACCAACGACCTTTTCAATCTCTTCGTCTGGTTTGAGGTCATGCTTATGGCTTCGTTCGCGATGATGGCCCTCGGTCGCCGAAGGTTCACGATCGAAGGGACGACTAAGTATGTGGTGATCAATATGGTGTCCTCCTTCTTCCTTCTTGCCGGGCTGGGGCTTCTTTACGGCAAAGCAGGGAACCTCAATCTCAATATCATTGCGGAAAGGTTGGGTTCGAGCAGTGACGATCCCATTATTTTGACTTCGTGTGCGCTGCTTCTGATGGCTTTTGGAATTAAGGCCGGTGTTTTTCCACTGTATTTCTGGCTGCCGGCCTCTTATCCAAATACAGGATTCACTTCAGCCGCTGTCTTCGGCGGGCTTCTGACCAAGGTGGGAGTTTATGCTTTTTTCCGCGTCTTTGGCGGGGCCTTTGCCTTCTTCTCGGAGTTGACCGGCGACATCTTCATCATCGTTGGCGTGGCGACCATGATTACCGGTGTTCTTGGGGCGGCAAGCCAAATGTACATTCGGAAGATACTTTCCTTCCACATTATCAGCCAGATTGGTTATCTCATTCTTTGCCTCGGGCTGTTTACGAAGGGCGCCTTTGCCGCCGCCATCTTTTACACCGTTCACCACATCATCGTGAAGACGAATCTCTTCTTTGTCGCGGGCATGATCGCAAAGACGGGGAGAGCAGAGGACCTGAACAAGTTGGGTGGACTCATGCGCAGTTCGCCGCTCCTTGCCGTCCTCTTTGCCATTCCCGCCCTTTCCCTGGGTGGAATTCCACCTCTTTCCGGATTCTTTGCCAAACTGTTTGTCATTCAAGAGGCATTTGAAGTCGAGGCTTATCTGGTCGCCACCGCGGCTCTTGCTGTCGGTCTTCTCACTCTTTTTTCCATGACCAAAATCTGGTCCGAGGCTTTTTGGAAAGACAGCCCTCGTAACTCGCCCCTTTGTCGGTTCCCGAAAATCCAACTCGTTCCGGTCGCGATTCTCTGCAGCATCACCCTCTTTCTTGGTTTCGGGGTGGGGCCTTCGTATCAAATTTCCGAGCAGGCCGCCGAACAGCTTTGGAACCAGAATTCAACCATGGCTTTGGAGGAGGAAACACAACCATGAAACTGATCATCCTCATCGCTCGTTACACATTAGATTTTATCCGAGCTAATCTTGTTCTCGCCAAACAGGTGCTCTCTCCACGCATGGAACTGGAGCCGGAAACAATTGAGATAGACACGAAGGTGGAGTCGGATCTGGAAATCCTAGCTTTGTCCAACATGATCACGTTTACACCAGGATCACTTACCCTTGATTTGGTGCCGGGAGAGAAAATCACCGTCCATTTCCTGCTCGATGGTCAAGAGACTGCCGATGACATTCGAGACAGGCTCGAAAAGCAACTTCTTGAGATAACCCGTAAGTCGTCATGATTGAAATCGCTTATCATATTTTCACCGCACTTATTGCCGCATCCGTGCTCTGCTGTCTTTGGAGGCTTTGGAAAGGGCCTTCTCTGGCCGACCGCATCAATGCCGCCGATGTCATCGCGCTCGCCTGCATCGGTTTGGCCGTCGGCTATGGCTGGAAGAATGGCGATGCGCTCTGGCTCGACTTTGCCATGGTGGCGGGGCTTGTCCTCTTTGTCGGCACGACCGCGCTCTCCCTTTACCTTGACCCCAACGACCTTGGGGAATCTGAACCATGATAACTTACCTTGCCGCCATTTGCCTGATCGGTGCTGGCCTGTTTGCGTTCGTCGCCGGCCTCGGTCTCGTCCGTTTTCAAGACTTACCCTCGCGCATGCACGCCGCGACAAAAGCCGCCGGAGCCGCGTTCGCCCTCGTCCTTCTGAGTGTTTGCCTTCGAATGCCTGACTGGGAAGTTATCGGTAAGTCTGTGATTGCGCTGGCCTTCGCCTTCCTAACTCTACCTGTTGCCGCCCACGCCTTGGGCGGACGTTCACTAATGCGTCGTCCCGCAGATAAGGGAGAAGAGGGCTAGTTTTCGTGAAGCGAAATTCCCGCGAAAACGCTTCTGTCAGAGAAACACCCTTCGAATCTAGGCGATAAGCTCTTTGATGACCTGTCCGCCGAACTGCGATAGCTGTTTGTAGCGTCCGGCGTGGAAGTAGGTGAGCTTGTTGTCGTCCAGCCCGAGCAGGTGCAGAAGTGTCACGTGGAAATCGCGGATGGGGTGGACGACGTCGGCGGCCATGGCGCCGATTTCATCGGTGGCGCCGACAACTCCGGGACGGACACCGCCGCCGGCCATGACGATGGACATGGCGTCGATGTTGTGGCCGCGACCAATCGAGTAGACGCCGCCGCGTTTATTATTGTCGGGCGTGCGTCCGAACTCGCCGGTCCAGATGACCAGGGTGTCGTCGAGCATGCCCCGGTTCTTGAGATCCTTGATGAGAGCTGCCCATGGTTTGTCGACGCTCTTGATACGGGAAGCGTGGCCGCGTTCGAGATAGTCGTGGCTGTCCCAGCCGCCGGAGAAGATCTGCACGAAGCGCACCCCTTTCTCGACGAGGCGGCGGGCCATGAGGCAATGGCGGCCGAAGTCGGCGGTTTCTTTCTCTTCCAGGCCGTACATCTCTTTGGTTTTCTCGGATTCACCGTCGATGTCGATGACGTCGGGGACTTCCATTTGCATGCGGTAGGCGAGTTCGTAGGACTCCATGCGCGACGCTAATTCGGCATGCTCGGGATGTTTGGCGGCGTGCTGGTCGTTGAGGAAAGCAAGCGTGTCGAGGGCCTTCCGCTGGTGCTCGCGGGACTTGTAAGGCTGCGAGGCGAGGTCAAGAATCGGTGAGCCTTCAGGGCGAAGGCGGGTGCCTTGGTGGTAGGCGGGGAGGAAGCCATTGGACCAGTTGCGTGAGCCGCCTTGGGGCATCGCGAGTTCGGTCATGACGACGTAGCCGGGAAGGTTTTGGTTCAGCGTTCCCAAGCCATAAGTGGCCCATGCGCCAAGTGCTGGATCGGCGCCGAGGCGGCTACCAGTATTCATATGGAAGAGGGCTTCCGGGTGATTGAGCGATTCGGCCTGGCAGCCGCGGTAGTTGCAAAGCTCGTTCGCAACCTCGGGGTCGGACATGTAGTGCCATTGATTGCACATTTCGATGCCGTTATCGCCGGCATGCTTGAAGTCGAAGGGACTGCCGACATAAAACTGATAACTTCCGGCGGCGAGACCACGGTCGTTTTTCGACTCGGTTTTATGAAGGTCGCGAAGCTTTTGCTTGGGATCGAAAGTATCCATGTGGCCGGGGCCGCCTTCCATGAAGAGCATGATGACGTTCTTCGCCTTGGCGGGGAGCATCGAATCTTTGGGCGAGAGAGGGCCTGCGCTTGATGGGGCATCACTGGCCATCAGGTTCGTCATGGCGACCGAACCCATGGAGGCACCGAGGCCGTAGAGGAACTCGCGGCGAGTGTGTTCGTTGGAAACCGGGCGGGAGCAGATGGGACTTTTCATGATTATTCGTATTTGAAGTCGTTGGAGTTCACGCTTTAGCGTGATTAAAATTCATTTCTTAGTTCAAGGTTTAAAGTTCGTCCCACACCTGTCCATATTTCTTGACCGGGTATTCCTTCCAAATTCGCCGGGCTTTCTCATCTCCGATTGATTCCAAGTATTGGTGCGCACTCGAATACGGCCATTCTTGCCACTTTTCCACATACCCGTGTCTAACCGGGTTATGATGAATGTAATTGATGGTTGCCCAGTAGTGCCCTTCAGATTTCATCGCGGTTTCGGCAGCGCCGCTCCAGACTTTTCGACCGCGTGTAGATTCCTCGCCATTCCACTCGA
This sequence comes from Verrucomicrobiota bacterium, assembly GCA_039192745.1. GTDB lineage: Bacteria > Verrucomicrobiota > Verrucomicrobiia > Verrucomicrobiales > DEV007 > JBCCWV01. The sequence goes on from JBCCWV010000015.1 coordinate 28,900, forward strand.
AGGAAGTTCTACCGTGTAGTTTCCCGATCTTGCGAAGAACCGGTAGTGGTTTAGTCGTCGATGAAAGAAAATGATAGTGGTTGGGGAGGATAACCCAGGCAATCAACTCATTTGTGTTCTCTTCGGCGAGGGTAGTTAATATTGCCTCGAAATCCTTCATGCGCCGGGGAGAAAATCCAATGTGAGTTTTGTGCTCATAACAAGCCGAGGTAAACATGTAGGCATGGGCGTTTGCAGTGACGCGGTGGGGGACACTGTGCCATGGGCGTAGGTTCTCCTCACGCTCCGAGAGGAGGTCGGAGCGTTGGTCGGGAGTTAGTTTTCGCCACTGATACATTGTTAACTTTTTGGTTAATCACGCTAAAGCGTGAACTCCAGCCGTTTAATAGAGATACATAAACTCATTCGTGTTGAATAACGCGAGACACAGATCGGCCAGCGCGCGGGTTTCCGGGCTGACATCGGCGGCTTTTTTGTCGGGGATGTAATTTGTGAAGACTGGCAGTATTTCTTTGTATTCGAAAGGCTTGCCGGAGAATTCCTCGACGAGTGAACGGGTGATGCTGGTCGGGTATTCCTTCTTTTCCGGAGTGACGTCGCGGTGGTAGGCGCGCATTTCCTGAACATAGGCGACGAGTTTCTCCATCTCCAGCGAGGTGGGATTGCGGCCAAACGCGAGTTGGATCGTGCGCCGGACTTGTCCTTCAAGCGTGTCGCGTTCCCGTTCGACACGAAGGGCGAAGGCGATGGAACGGTCGGTAACTACATCGCTGTTGAGCAATGTGAAGGCCTGGGGTGAGACTGAGGCGGCGTCGCGCTCTTCGCAGGAATCATTGGGATTTGGTTGATTGAACGTTTCGAGAAATGGGTTGGGCAATCCGCGAACGCGATAAGCATAGATGCTACGGCGATTTCGTTGTTCGGGAACGCGTGACGGCTGGTAAGCCGGAGCCAGCGAGAACTGAATCATGCGTGGTTGAAGAGCGACCTCCATATTGATCTCAGGCCGGATCGGGAGACCGCCGGGCGTGGGATTGAGTTCGCCGGTAATTTTGAGCATGGAGTCACGAATTTCCTCGGCGCCGAGTCGACGGGCAGGGAAGTAAGCGAAGAGGTCGTTGTTGGCATCCTCGTTGGCGAGGCGCTCGTGGTCAGGATTCTTGCCAGACTGCTGGTAGGTGTCTGAAAGCATGATGAGGCGATGGAGGCGCTTCATGGTCCAGCCGTTCTCGACGAAGTCGGCCGCGAGCCAATCGATGAGTTCCGGGTGCGTGGGCTTGCGACCGGAAACGCCGAAATTGTTGGGGTTACCCGCGATGGGCTTGCCGAAGTGATACTGCCAGATGCGGTTGACGATGGAACGTGTGGCGAGGGGGTTCTGCGGGTCGGCAATCCACTTGGCCATGCCGAGTCGGCGTCCGGACAATTCTTCGGTTAATGCGTAAGGGTCATCCTGGGAGGCATACTTAGTCGGAACACCGAGGGCGCTCATGACGCCGGGAGTGACTTCGTCACCGGGAGCTTCAAGTGAGCCGCCGGAGAGAATGTGATTCTGCGGGCGCCAGTCCGGCTTGTTGTTGTACTTCATTCTCAGGCTGCGCCCGCTGATGGATTTCGAGGTCGCGTCCGGGCCATTGTAAACTGATTGCACCATGGGCTCGTAGCGCTCCTTGCGCCGGTTCCAAATCCAATCGTCCTGTTCACGGACTTTGAGGCGACCTTGTTCGACCGTGCTGAGGCCGACGTGACGTGGTGGCTTCATGTCATCGGGGTCGTTTTTACGCTCCTCGTTATTTTTGTAAGGAAGGTTGTTTTCCGCATACCATTTGCGGGCGGCAGCTTCGCGCTTCGCGACCAATTCAGTCTTCTTGTCGCTGGCAAAGTTATGAAGCCACTCGGTCATTTGTTGGCTACCCTTAAAGCCCACCTTATTTTCTTCGCTGAGGAAGGGTGCGGGGCGTTCGGCCATTTGGGTTCCCGCAAGCGCGGCATACATGCGGTAGTAATCCTTCGTGGGAATGGGATCGAACTTGGAATCGTGGCACTTCACGCAGCGCAGCGTCGTGGAAAGGAAAGTCTGACTGATGGCGTTCAGGGTGTCGTCGAGGTAGAGCTGACGGGCTTCGGGAGCCTTTACCATCGCTCCGTCCCATGGGCCCATGCGGAGGAAGCTGCTGGCAACGAGAAGCTCGCTTTCCTCTGGCGTGTATTCACCGTTATTGCGGGCGGTGAGGAAGTCCTTTTCGGTTTCGTGGCGCTTGCGCAGCGAGGCGTCGGCCAGTTCATCGCCGGCGAGCTGTTCGATGATGAATTCGTTGTAAGGCTTGTCCTCGTTGAAGGACCGAATGACGTAGTCACGATAACGCCAAGCGTTTGAGCGCTCGTAGTCGTTGGACAATCCGGCGGTGTCGGCGTAGCGCGCGACGTCGAGCCAGTGTTGCGCCCAGCGTTCACCATAGTGCGGACTGGCCAGAAGGCGATCGATCAAGCTTAACCATGCTTTGTCGGGATTCTTCTCAAACGCGATGCGGAAGTCGTTCACTTCTTTGGGCGTAGGCGGGAGCCCGGTCAGGTCATAGGTCGCCCGGCGAATCAAAGTGCGAAAATCGGCACGAGGCGCAGGCTTGAAACCAGCTTCGTCCAGTTTGTCTCCGATGAAGACATCGATGGGATTTTTGATTTTTGATTTCTGATTTTTGATTTCAGGCTTTTCGACCGGCTTAAACGCCCAGACCGATTCCGGATCGTAGCGACGATAAGTCCACTCGTCGCCGAGGCCGCCTGACGTTTTCCAAAGCATGCCATCCTCGGTGATCTCGCGGCGAGAGTCGGCGAGAATGATTTTCTGCTGCTTTTCGTCGCTCGGCCACGGCGCACCGGCATTGATCCATTGCTCGACAATAGCGATCTGCTCTTCGTTCAAGCGATCGTTTTCCTTCGGCGGCATTTCGTAATCAGGGTCGGACCACTTGACGGTATCGACGAGAAAACTTTTTGCGGCATTACCCGGAACGAGGACGTCTTCGCCAAAGGTATCGCCTCCGTAGAGGAGATCCTCGCGGGTGAGCATGCTGTAGCCACCCTTGATTTTATCAGGGTCGTCGCCGTGGCAGCCGTTGCACTTTTCGGCGAAGATCGGCTTGATCTTGAGCGTGAAAAGCCGTTCGGCTTCCTCGATGCTAGTCGCGGCAATCGAAAGTGATGCGCTGGTCAGGATTCCCAGCGAAATGGCGGAGGTTCGGATCATGTTCTTCAGGGTTTTCCGATTTGGTAAAGCTTTTGAATTTCCTCAGCGGTGAGGGCAGCGGAGAAGATGGCGAATTCGTCGATAACGCCGTTGAGGTTGCGGACGGCGAAGTGGGGGTCGTCGCGCGAAGGCTCGCTCCAGTTTCCGATGGAAGCGGCACCGATACTTACTTCTTCGACGCGCATATTATCAGGGAGCACGTCGTGACTGATCTTCTTCCCGTTGACGTAGTGGGTGGTAGTTGCGACATCGCCGTCATAGACCGTGGCGATGTGAAACCATTTCCCGCTGTCGGCAGGAGTCCAGATGGGCGGGGAAAAGGCGATGTGCTTGTCGCCATGTTTTTTCCTGGCCTCGTTCGCTTTCACTGAGAAAAACAGGCGGCCGTCCTGCATGATTTGCCAGTGGGGCTCGTGCAATTCGTGGCCGTCGGTGAGAAAAAGGGAATTGTACCAGCGGTCGAGGCTGTCGATGCGTGCCCAGCAGTGAAAGGTCAGCGAACGATGTTTGCCCGGGACGTCCAGTCGGACGCGGCTTCCAGTTGGGCTGAAGTCGAGAGCGGATTCGGATTCACCCCAGCGGTCTGCTGCCCATTGCGCGCGGACAATGGTTCCATTTTTGCCACTTCTCCCGTCATTGATAAGTTCACGCCGGTTATCACTTTCGCCGTCGATCGGCAAATGGACGAGGAGCCGTGGATCCTTCTTCATCTCTTTGACATGAAACTGCCACTGGGCGCGCTTCTCGCTACGGCGTATTGAAAGGTGCTGCTTCAAATCGAAGACATCGATGACCTCGCTGTCGGCTGGTGTGGAGACGGCATCACCAGAAGCGGTCCAACGAAGGGACTCGCCGTCGATAAGCGTCCGCATGGGCTTATCGACAGGATGCCATTCAATTTCGCCGTTGAGGACGTGCATGTCAGCATGATCAGGAGTGACGGTGAGGGCGAACTCGGTTCCAAGATCGACGAGGTTGCCAGTGGAAGTGCGAATTTGAAAACCCTGCGCTGGTTCCGGGACAGTTGCGCGCAGCTTGCCCTTGTTCACCTGCATCTCCATGTCAGAAAGAATCTCGAACTCGGCATCGCCTTCGATGATGGCAGTGACGCCGCTGAAGAAATCGATCTGCACGATTCCGGAGGCGAGCCTCAGCGGACCGGACGGGAGAAGGTCGCCGTGGCCGAGGCTGGCTTCGGTTTCCCAAACGGCATCGGACTGCTCGCCGATGACGGCGAACCCTTGCGCAACAGGTTCTTCCTCAGGCGCTCCCGCAACATTGGCGTCGCCAGATTTTCCAATCTGCCAACCCAGTCCACCCGCAAAGAAGGCCAGAGCGGCCGCGGCGGCTGCGAACCATGGGAGATAAGAATTCGCGCTCGGGAAAGCAATGACCTTCTCTTCGACGTTCTCTCTGCTTTCCGCTGCTTCGGCAAACAGCGCTGTGTGGAGTTGCAAGCGCTCGTAGTAAGTTTGACGAGCGTCTGCATTCACATGCATCTCGGCTTCGAGTTTGAGGAACTCTGCCTCCGACAACTCACCGTCGAGCAAGTCGTCGATATACTGATTCAACTCTTCGCTATTCATGCGTTGGCCTCCCGATTGAGAACAAGTTTGGACTGGATGCACTTCTGCAACCGATTGCGGAGCCGATGGAGAGTCACTTTCAACCCACCCGCACTGCGACCGATGGCCGCGGCGTAGTCCTTGAGTGGAGTTTCCTTAAAGTAGCGTTGGAGAATGAGGTCGCGGTCGCCCGGTTTCAAGGTTTCGAGGCAGGTGCGAAGAGCGGCTTGGCGGTCATCGAGGTCGTTCTCGAGCTTCGGCAATTCTTCAGCGAATTTGTCTTCAAGCTCCTCGCTGAAGACGAGCCTCGAATCGCGAGCCTGGCGCTTCCGGAAATTGAGGACTTCGTAGCGGGCAATAGTGAAAATCCATGCTTTGAAATTGGTGCCAATCTCGAAGTCTTCCCGTTTCTTCCAAATCGTCGTGTTCGCCTGCTGCGCGACATCAGCCGCTGCCGCTTCACCGGGGAGAAGCGACGCCACATATAGTCGAAGTGCAGCCTGGTGCTCGGTGAGCAGACTCACGAATTCAGAGTCTGGATCTGGGCGGGAGTTCTCCATGGATGTGGGCAAATGCCGGGGGATTTGGAAAGGTTAACATTTTTTGCGGAACTGCGGCAAAACCTTTGGATTCCGGGCGATTTTCGGGCAAATCACAGCATGGCAAAAGACAGAAAGAAGGTGCGCGCTAGGGGGAAAGACCGCTCTGGCTTTGCGCGGTGGTTGGACAAATTGGACAATTGGTTTCATCGCGGGCGAGTGAATTTCGACTCCAAGCCTTTCGAGAAGTCGGTCTTTTCCCAGAACGGTGAAGATGGAATCCTCGAAGCGATTTTCGAGATCATCGGAACGACCAATCGTTATTTCGTGGAATTCGGAGTGGAAGACGGCAGCGAATGCAACACTCGCTTTCTGCGTGAGGAGAAGGGGTGGACAGGATTGATGATGGACGGTGCCGACCCGCCGGGGGAGGGCGTGATGCGAGAATTCATTACCGCGGAGAACATCACTGAGCTGTTCGGAAAGCACGGCGTGCCGGAGGAGTTCGACCTGCTTTCGATTGATATCGACTCGAACGACTATTGGGTTTGGAAAGCGATTGAAGGTTACAGTCCCCGAGTTGTCGTGATGGAATACAATAGTTCGATTCCGGCGAGTGAAAGCAAGACGGTGGCCTATGATCCGGAACTTACGTGGGATGGGACCAACTACTTCGGGGCAAGCCTCCTCGCTCTCACGAAGCTTGGTTCGCGTAAAGGCTTTGACCTGCTTTGCTGCGACAAGGTGGGCGTGAATGCATTTTTCATCCGGCGGGACGTGTTCAAGAAGCACTTTCGCAAGCAGTCGGTGGATATTCTATGGCGTCCGCCGCGTTACGGTCAAAAGGACGCTGCGGGTAATCACACTGGACACCCTCCGGGAGACCGCGAAATGGTGGAGGTGTGAGCGAATTTCTAGATTGCTCTGAGGATTCCGTGGCCTAAACGACGTATCCACCCTTCGTTCGCCAGTGAACCGGACTCTGATGCGCTTAATCAAGTCATGATGTCCTTGATGACGTGGGCTTCTTCGACGCCGGTGAGGCGTTGGTTGAGACCGCGGAATTTGAAGGTGAATCTTTCGTGATCGATTCCGAGAAGATGAAGGATGGTGGCATTGAGATCGCGGATGTGTACCGGGTTTTCGGCGATGTTGTAGGCGTAGTCGTCGGTTGTCCCGTAATCGAATCCGGCTTTGACGCCTCCGCCAGCAAGCCACGTGGAGAAGCATCGTCCGTGATGGTCGCGGCCGGAGGTGGGCGCATCAAGTTGCCCCTGGCTGTAAACCGTGCGACCGAATTCTCCTCCCCAAATGACCAGTGTGTCATCGAGCATTCCGAGACGTTTCAAATCAGTGACGAGCGCGGCTGAAGCCTGGTCCACGTCCTGACACTGGCGTGCAAGTTGAGAGCGAATGGAGATGTGTTGGTCCCACCCGCGGTGGAACAACTGGACGAAACGCACGCCCCGTTGGGCCATGCGTCGCGCCATGAGGCAATTCGCGGCAAACGTTCCCGGTCGACGTGCATCCTCGCCATAAAGCTCGAAAGTCGATTCAGGTTCATCGGAAAAGTCCGTCAGTTCCGGGACGGATGTCTGCATGCGGTAGGCCATCTCGTAAGCTTCGATTCGCGCCAGCGTCTCGGGGTCGCCGACGGTGGCTGCTTGCTGGCGGTTCAAATCACCGAGCGTGTCGAGAAGACGGCGCCGCGCAGCCCGTGAAACACCCGGAGGGTTGCGCAAATAGAGCACGGGGTTTGCGCCCGGTCGCAACATCACGCCTTGGTGACTGGAGGGAAGGTAGCCGCTTCCCCAAAGTCGCGAAAACAGCGGTTGTCCCGGATTTTTCCCGCTTCCTTGACTCAATAGAACCATGTAGGCGGGAAAATTCTCGTTCTCCCGGCCGAGGCCGTAACTGAGCCATGCTCCCATCGAGGCATGTCCCATTTGTTGCGAGCCCGTATTGATGAAGGTGACGCCGGGATCGTGATTGATGGCTTCTGTCCACATGGATCGAATGATCGTCATGTCGTCGGCGATGCCCTGCATGTGGGGAATGATATTGCCCATCCATGTTCCATGTTTTCCGCAAGGCTTGCCGCCCCAGATGGATTTCACGACGGGAAAACTGGACTGCTTCGCGGTCATGCCGGTGAGGCGTTGGTTTCCGCGCACCGAGTCCGGAAGATCTTCCCCGTGTCTCTTGTCGAGGAAGTCCTTTCCGTCAAAGAGGTCGATGTGACTTGGACCGCCGGATTGGAACAGGTAAATGACGCGCTTAGCTTTCGGAGCGAAGTGCGGAAGGCCGGGGAGGCCTTGCAAGGGCGGGTTGTCTGCGTTGGGCACCTTTCCGAAAATGTCCTGGCTCATCATCTGCCCCAAGGCGATGCCGCCGAGGCCGGTCGCGGTTTTGCCAAAGAGTGAACGCCGCGTCATGAACTGGCGGTGCTTTTCGTCGATGGTGCTGCTGATCGGAATTCGATTCATGGTTTTGGAAAGGTTTGGCGAAGGGTCTTCAGAAAGCGGTCTGTCAGAGCAGGGTGCTGAGCCGCGAGATTTGTCTCTTCGTTAGGATCGATACTGAGATCGAAAAGCTGTACAGGTTCACGATCCCAGTCGTGAACGGTGATGTATCTCGTTGAATCGACGCCCGAGTGGCGTTGGAGGAATTTCCACTTTCCTTCGCGAATCCACACATACTGAAGCGTTTCGAAGGGTTTTCCTGGAGTCATGTTATGGATCGAGTAGGCCGCTCCGGTGACGGTCTCACGTGTCTGAGCGGTGAGATCGATTCCCGCGAGCCCGTCCGGGGCTTCGAAACCGCAAAGCGAAGCGATCGTCGGGAACAAATCAATCGAGCTGGCAAATCCCTCCGCTTCCTTCGGTTCGATTTTGCCGGGCAACGAGAAAAAGATGGGCGTGCGAATCCCGAGTTCGTAGGGGGAACCTTTCGATTTCGGGGCGTAGCGTGGCCACCATTCATCGGGAAGCGACATGGTGGCGTCATCCGCTGAGAGCCATCCATTGTCGCAGACATAGACGATCAGAGTTTCTTCCCTGAGATTTCTTTCGTCGAGTGCAGTGACAAGTTCACCACAAGTTTGATCGAACCACTCACACATGGCGTAGTAGGTTGCGGTTCCCTTGGTCAGTCCTTTTGACTGATAACGTTGCAATATCTCGTCAGGTGGGTTGTGCGGCGTGTGTGGCAGGAAGGGCGCATACCAGACAAAGAAGGGCTTCTTCGTTTCGATTGCAGTGTCGAGAAACTCTTCAATCGGCGCGAGTCCGTCCCTTCCGATGCGAAGCCCGAGGTCGCCGTGGCGTCCGCCTTTAAGCGGGTCTCCATGCGTCATGCCATGCGTGAAGCCACCGTCTTTCCACGAGCCTTCCCACCATTTGCCGGACTGGTGGGCGAGATAGCCTTTATCGACGAAGAAGCGAATCATGCTGGGGTGCTTGTGGAAGGCCTTCCGAACAGGGCGGTCTTCCTGATCGCGCGCGGCTTTGCGGGCAGGGCTAACGTCGTTTCCGACGACTCCGTGTTGATGCGGATGAAGCCCGGTGAGAATCGACGCCAGCGACGGACGGCACAGCGGCGCGACCACATAGCCGTTCTTGTAGAGAAGGCTTTCACTGGCGAGGGAGTCGAGATGAGGAGTTTGTACGACTCCATTCCCCATGAAGCCGTAGTCACTCCATCCCTGGTCATCCGAGAGGATGAGCACGACGTTCGGGGACGCCACAAGCAGGAGCGGCGGCGTTAGGAGAACGAATGCTAAAAGGAAAACACGCATTGGTTTAGAGTCGTGTCAGGGTTTCGCTGAGGTTGAGGAGAAGGCTTGTGACTTGAGTCCAGGCCGCTTGGTCAACGGGCGAATGGGATGTGTTCACTTGTGCTTCTCCAACGGTGATCAACGCGTTTGCGGAAGTGAGATCGTTGGCGAAGCGGGACTTTTCTTCCTTGTGGAATGACTCAAGTTTGATGATCTCGGTTTCAGATGGAATTCGACCGGTGACTTTTGAAAAGGCGAATTCTAATCGCGTTCTTTCATCAGCCTCTGGTAATTCGTCGAGAATGCGGGCAGCGAGAACCCGGGCGGCTTCGGCGAATTGCGGATCGTTCAAGGTGACCAGCGCTTGCAGCGGAGTGTTGGTCGCACCGCGCTCGGTGATGCACATTTCGCGATTCGGCGCATCGAAGGCGGCCATACTCGGATGCGGACTCGTGCGTTTCACGATCGTGTAGAGACTCCGGCGGTAGAGCTTTTCGCCGTCGTCGCGCACGAAGACCTGCTTGGTCGCGGGGGTGCTCCCAAAGTGACTAACTTCCTTCCAAAGTCCGGCGGGCTGGTAAGGTTGGACGCTGGGTCCGCCGATTCGTGGAACGAGGAGGCCGCTCAAGGCAAGTGCCTGATCGCGAATGAATTCCGCGGCGAGACGGAAGCGTGGGCCCCGGGCTAGAAGGCGGTTGGCGGGATCTTTTTCGCCCTGCAAACGACTCGTCGATGAACTCTGGCGATAGGTCGCGCTGCTGACGATTTTGCGAATGAGGGCCTTTTGGTCCCATCCGCTTTCCATGAACTCAACGGCGAGCCAATCGATCAATTCCGGATGACTGGGCCATTCGCCTTGCGACCCGAAGTCGGCTGTCGTCGCGACGATTCCTGTTCCGAAGAAAATCTGCCAAATCCTGTTCACGGCAACGCGGGCGGTGAGAGGATTCTGCCGGTCAACCATCCAGTAAGCGAGATCGAGTCGTGTTGCTTTCTCTTCTGTCGCCAATGGAGGCAAGACCTCTGGCGTCAACGAGGAAACCTTCTCCAGCGGAGTGTCGTACTGGCCTCGGTCGAGGACAAATGTCTCTCGCGGTTTTGGCGCAGTATTCATCACGAGTGAAGAGTGTTCCTTGGTTAGGACATCTATTCTTTCCTCAAGGTTCGCGATGCGGATGCGGGTGCGCTCGAGTGTCGGGTCCTCCGCACGGAAAGCAGCCAATGCCAACTTTTGATCTTCGGAATTCCAACTGGAAGCGTCCCTTGCGAGCACCGTGGAAAGCTCTGCGGAAAAACGACTGTCGGTGTCTTTCCCGCTGAAGGCATCAATTCGCCATTGGTAGGGGAGGGATTGTTTCCGTCCGTAGAAAACCATGACGGTAATGTATGGCGTTTCGGCGGTTTTGACGGGCTTGTCAAAAGTGACCGTGAGGTGAGGTGAATCGTCGGTCGCATCCGGTTGCCACCAGTGGAGGTTTCTCTCGTCGAGCACGTTGGCGGCAAGATTCTCGCCATCCCATGAACTCGCTGTTGCCTCAGCGAGAACGAGTTGATTGTGAAATTCCACCTGCTTCGCGGCCTGCGTCCCTGCGGAGACGAGGACGGTCGTGATCTTTGGGGCATTGTCGGGGTGGGGCGTGAGTTTTTCCGTTTCCGAATCAGGAAGGATGTGGATGCGGATGCCGTCTATCTCCTCCACCTTCGGCGGCAGTTTCAGTGCGTGGCTGAAAGCGTTCAATCCTGCGGCGGGTTTCATTACGTGGACGGAACCATCCGCGAGAACCTCAAAAGGACCGGGCCTGTTCGGGCTCGTTGCATCGAGCGTTTTCAGCTTATGCCGTTGGAAATTGGAACCCCTCGCACTCTCCTCCGCTTGAACCCGGGCCAACCAATCTTCGAAGCCGTCGGTTGTGCTTTTCAGTTGTTTCCGAAGTTGGTTCAGTTCCTTTCGCAAGGACGGTAACTCATCGTTTGGAATAACCGTCTTCGCCATGATCGATGGCTTTGCATTCACGCCGTTGTTTCCATCCAGTCCGCGATCGTCGAGTTCATTGAAGAAGGAGAAGAATTGGTAGTAGTCCTTAATCGAGATGGGATCGTACTTGTGGTCATGGCATTGGGCACAGGCCATGGTGAGGCCAAGAAAGACTTCGCTGGTCGTTTTTACGCGGTCGGCCGCGTAGTTGGTCAGGTTCTCTTCCGGAATGGTTCCGCCCTCGTGGGTGATCATGTGGTTGCGGTTGAATCCAGTGGCGACGACCTGCGACGGTGTTGCTTCGGGGAGCAAGTCGCCGGCAATTTGTTCGATGGTGAATTCATCGAACGGCTTGTTTTCATTGTAGGCCTGAATGACCCAATCGCGCCAAAGCCACATATCGCGACCTCCATCGATCGAGTAGCCATTGGTGTCGGCGAAGCGGGCCTGGTCGAGCCATGGCACGGCCATTCGTTCCCCGAAATGCGGCGATGCGAGAAGGCGATCAATTGAGGCTTGCCAAGTCGCTTCGCGGTCTTTCGCGTAGTCTCTCACGAAGTTTGTTACTTCCTCCCTCGTTGGCGGGAGACCGGTAAGATCGAGGGTTAGTCGGCGGATCAGAGTATGCGGATCGGCTTCGGGAGAAGGTTCCATGCCCTCTTCTCGAAGGCGTGCGAGAATGAAGGCGTCTATCTCGTTTTGGCCCCAGTCCGCTTCGGGTGTCTCAGGTCGAATCGGAGCTTCATAGGCCCAATGCCCCTCGTATTCGGCGCCTTCTTCGATCCATCGCTTGAGAAGCGCTTTTTGTTCGGCGGTGATGACGAGGTGACTTTCCGGAGGTGGCATCAACTCCTCGGGATCGTCGGTAATGATGCGATACCACGCTTCGCTCTCTTCCAAATTTCCGGGCACAATCGCCGCATAGCCGCCGAGATCAGCAGTTGCTCCTTCCAGTGAATCGAGCCGAAGGTCCGCACGCCGACCGTGTTCGTCGGGACCGTGGCAATGGAAGCAGGTTTCGGAAAGAATCGGGCGAATGTCCCGATTGAATTTGATCGGCCGGTTCACCTTCACCACGGGAACGGGTTTCTCCTTCAAGCCGGGATGGCGAGCGGAGCCGGTCGAGTTGATGACTTTCCAAGGATCGAATTCACGCGGCTCCTCCGCCATCGCGACGAGGTCGTGATCTTCAGTTTTTTCAAGCGCCGGGTCTTCGTTTGGAAATCCTTTCGAAACTCTCGCGCCGTCTTTTCCAACTTCCGAGATAATGGCCGCGCCGACCGCGAGCAGAGCAAAGAGCGAAGCCGCTGCGAGACCCAATTTTGGCAAAAATGCCTTCGATTTCCGGGGATAAGCCACCTCCGCAGCTTGGGGAAGATGCGGTTTTTCTTCCTGATCCAACGGCGTTTCACCTGCTGCGGCGAGCCACGTTTCCATCTCGCAGTGGTCGAGGTAGCGGTCCATGGCTTCCGGTGATTTCCGGAGCAATTCCTGAAACGCTTTCCGTTCGGAATCCGTGAGTGGGCGATCGTCCAGGATGGCGATCCAGTGATCGATTTGTTGTTGGTCGTTCATCTCAGGAGAAGTCGGAAAAGTTGTCCTGGTCCATTTGGCGGTGGGATTCCCGTTTCACGCAGTCGACAAGGTTTTGTCTCGCGCGATGGAGCAACTGGGCCATCGCATTTGCCTTGCGTCCGTTTTCCGAACCGAGTTCTTCCAGTGAATGCCCGGAAAGGTAGTAGCCCTCGACCGCGTCACGTTGGCGGTCGGGCAGCTTTTCGAGACAGAAGTGCAGGAGACGTCGCTTGCGGGTGTCCTCTTGTTCCCGCTCTTCGTGTCTTGCTTCCACCATTTGTTCCAGGTCGTGATCCAGCAGCGGGACGGTTTTGCGGGTTTGCTCACGGCGAGAAGAATTGCGGTAGTGATTGCGGGCAATGGCACGCATCCACGCGATCGCATTGGTGCCTTCTTCAAAAGTTTCCCGCTTTTCCCACGCGGTTAGATTGGTGACTTGAAGGAGGTCGCGGGCGTCGGCCAGATTTCCAGTCAGCCTGACGAGATAGCCAAGAACCGGCACCTGCGCCCGTTCCATCTCGGCTTCGAAGGGATGGTCGTGATTTCGTGGCAAAGCGTTCACTCCGAAGAGGGATGTCGGTCGGCGGGAACGGCTTACGGTTTTCGGGGAAATCTGCGAATTATGGCGGCGAAACTTTCGGAATTCTGCGAGAATTTCGGGGGCGGTCGGACTCTTTGCCCCGATCTTCGGCAGATTCCGCTACTTTTCGCAATAAGGGTTGGCGGGCATGTTGCCCGTGTGACGACCAAGATCTGAAATGACCTCCAATCGACGAAATTTCCTCCGGGGCCTGGGCGGCGCTTTGACGGTGCCCATGCTCGAATCCAACGTCTCCGCTGCCGAGATCAAGAA
>JBCCWV010000016.1:0-41775 GCA_039192745.1 Verrucomicrobiota bacterium
GCCATTCCCACGTGTTGTAACCCAAGGCGGAAATCGAGTATTATAGTATGCGATCAATGGCGATTTTGTCGCGTAGCACCTGTGTATTGGTCGCAGTTTTGGGGACACTAGCATTGGTGGACAGTGGTGGGGCGTTGGCTCTTTTTCCTGTACTCACTCTCGCAAGGCCCGACATACTACACTATGGGAGCAAAGAAGCGGCATTACAACACGGGGAATATTCCAGTTAGCTCAAGCGTCGGGGGAAGATGTCCTGCGCTCGCGCCGCTCTACTACAATCAAAGCGAGAGGAGATGGCTTACGCAAAACTCGAATCCGCAGTGAAAGAAGCTGAAGAATCAGGATTCCGGGATGTGAATCTTGATACTTGGGCCGAAGACTTCAAACGGACAGTTCGGGCGAAACATGCGGACTCGCCTGGTGCATGAGTTTACTTCTTCGGGAATCTGAGAAATCTCGAGCTGACCTCGAAGGAATTTGGGAATACATAGCGTTTGGAAATCCTGTATCCGGCGATCCACTCTCTGCGGACCGGGTGGTTGATGCAGTAGCCCGGACCTATAAGCTCCTAACAGAGCAACCTCATAGAACAAGAATCAAAGACCGCGATATTTATCGTACGGTCGTAATGGATTATCCTCAGTATTTAATCATCTATCGATTTGACGACGAGGCTGTGGAAATTCTGCGCGTTTTCCGTGGTGATTTGGATTGGCAGAGAGTTGTCGAAAACGATGGTCTCTAGTACTATTTCGCCTTGATGACACGCCCCCACTTCATCCGCATCGTCGCCGCGATTGCCCTCTTGGCGGTCTTCGGTGTCGTGCGAATGCCGTTGGAGCAGGAAACGGAGAAGTGGTTGATCGCAAATCACTTCCGGGCGCCGGAATTGGACGTTTCGATGCGGGAGGAACTGGGGCAATCGATGTATGCGGCGTCGATTGGCGGGTTCAGGTCGGTCATTGCGACGTGGCAGAACATCGAGGCTTTCTCCGCGTTCGAGCGCAAGGATTGGACGACGGTGGAGGAGAAATTCCAGGTCATCACACAACTGCAACCACGTGTTCTCGACCATTGGCTGACGGCGAAGTGGCATATGTCCTTCAACGCCTACGCGCACTTCCGAAGGCAGGCGGAGTTGGCCGACACCGATTGGAAAGCTTGGCAACTCTACCATGTGGTTGCGCCCGGTTACCTTGATCGCGGCAAACAATTTCTCCTCAACGGCATGCGTTATCTTCCCGACGAGGCCTTGCTCTACCTCGACATGGGCGTGATTTACGGGGCCGCCGATAAGCATAACGATCAGTGCACGGCTGCAGAGTGGTTTTACAAGGGCATGCAAAAACCGGACGCCCACCGGGTCCTTCGCTCGCACTATCTTTCGAGCATCGCCCGCTGCCCTGAGCGCGCGGACGAAGCCTACGCCGCTTTCCGCGAGGCCTACTACGACGGCTTCCTTACACCGACGGTCCGCACACATTTCGAAAAATTCGAGGACGCTGATGTGGAAGAACGAATGGCCGGAAAGTCCCTAACAGAAATAGAAAAAATTGCTTCCGAAGAACCAGGTTACCTCGATCTTGCCGCGGTCGCGAAGTATTGGTCGATGGCTGGCGAGCCCGCCAAAGCGGCCGAAGTTTACCGCGATATCGCCGAAATCGACGGCGCGCCAGATCATTACCGAAAGAAGCTCGGGCTGGAACTTGCGAAGTTGCCCGGCAACGAAAAGGAGGCCATCGAGATTCTCTTCGGCTTCTACATGCCGCGACATCCGGGCATTTATCCCGATGTGCGGGCGGCGATTGTCATGATGGAGGACCGGCTCGGCGTGCCCGAGGAGAGCCGATTGATTCAGGAAGAAGCGCGGAACGCGCAGGAGGCGATTTGGAATTGATGGGTGGTTTTGCCCGGGGGTAGCGACCTTGTGTCTCCATTCTCTCATTTGTGTTCATTCGTGAGAATTTTCTCCCCCATTCGTGTTCCCAAAATCTTCAAACACGAATTAACACAAGTTCCTAATCACCCTCGGCCGTAGCCGCGCCGGAATTCCATAAAGTGGAGTCCGGAGCGATTCGAAGGAGCGGCAAAACCAATTGTTTTCGGCGCTTTTCCGCCTAACGGTGAGCGACCGCGGGATGGGATCGGGCGCAATCGCCTTGTCCTTGGCGGTGCCATCCCCCACCGATGAGAATCGCCATTTTCGGAGACATTCACGCGAACCTCGAAGCGCTGCAGACTGTGCTTGAGGACGCGCGCGGGCTTGGTTGTTCGACTTTCGTCTGCATCGGCGACATCGTCGGCTACAACGCGAATCCCAAGGAGTGTCTCGACATCGTTCGCGAACTCGACTGTCCGACGGTGAAGGGAAATCACGACGAATTCTGCTCCCGCAAGGACGTCGATCTGGAACGTCTCAATCCACTGGCCAAGGCGACGATGAGCTGGACCCGCGACCAGCTCGATGACGACGACAAGCAGTGGCTCGATGGCCTGAAACTCGTGCGCCAGGTGCGCGACTTCACTATTGTCCACGCCACGCTCGACTCGCCGGGAGCATGGGCTTACGTCTCGAACAAGTTCGATGCCATGGCGAGCTTCAACTACCAATATACGCCGGTTTGTTTCTTCGGGCACACACACGTGCCGCGCATTTACGAAAAGGCCCTCTCCGTCGATACGAACCGCGAGTACACGGCGTCGATTGAAGCGGGTAGAAAGTATTTCATCAACGTCGGCAGCGTGGGTCAACCGCGCGACGGCGACTGGAGGCCGGCGTATGCGATCTATGATTTGAACGACAAACGCGTGACAATCCGCCGACTCGAATACGACATCGCGACCGCGCAAAAGAAGATCCGGGCCGCCGGCTTGCCGGACTCGCTCGCCGACCGGCTCGCCCTTGGTAAATGACCTCCTCTGCCGCCGCCGAATTCCTCGCCGGGGCCAACGCCATTCGCGAAGCCCGCACGATCCTCATCATCAAGCCGTCTTCGCTCGGCGACATCGTGCACGCACTGCCAACCGTGGCCGTCATTCGCCAAGCCGCTCCCCATGCAAAAATCCGTTGGGTCGCAAACACGGAATGGGTGCCCTTGCTGACCAATCATCCGCACATCGACGAGGTCGTTCCGTTCCCGCGAAAGGAGTTCCAGGGAGCCGCCGGTGCCGGAAAATTTCTTGAATGGTCACGGGTCTTGCGCGAGCCGATGCCTCCGGAACTAGCCGTTGATCTTCAGGGACTTTTGCGGAGTGGCCTCATGGCCAAAAGGAGCCGGGCAAGTCAGCGATTTGGTCTCTCCGACGCCCGCGAGGGTGCCCGGTTTTTTCACACGCGGAGCGTAGATGTCGGTGGCAAAAAGCACGCCGTCGATCGCTGCCTGTCCGTGACAGGGGCACTTGGTTTGCCCATTCCGGACGAACCGGAGTTCGTCCTCCCGGAGGCCACGATGCGGGACGAAACACGGGCCAAGCTACCACCCTCGCCGTTCGTTCTTTTCCACCCCTTCTCCCGCGGAAAAGGAAAGTCCATCGCTCCTTCCATGGTGCCGATTTTTTGCCGAGCCGTCGAGCCATTGCCGGTTGTTGTCGTCGGACGACTCGAATCCCCGATGCCCGAACTTCCTGACAACGCCACCGACTTGGTCAACGAAACGTCACTCCCCGAACTCGTCGCTCTGATTCGCGAAGCACAATTCACCGTAAGCGTCGATAGCGGACCTATGCACCTTGCTGCTGCCCTAACAGATTCACTTCTTTCCCTTCACACCTGGAGTGATCCACTTGAAGTTGGCCCTTACCGGAAAACGGCTTGGGTGTGGAAGAACAACAAGATCGCGCGAGTGAACGAAACACCCGAAGAATGGTATGCCTCCGACCTTCCCTCGCGCCTCGACGAAGATGCGGTTCTGGAAACGGGAGTCTGGGTGAGGAGGTTTTTAGGGGCGTAGTTGCAGCGGGAAGCTGCAACTACGATCCCAGCTTGAAGGCGTTCGGGAGCAAATCGTTTACGGTCAGTGGCTTTTCGATTCCATTCGTCATCACTACCGCATTCGGAGCCAGCTCGGCCAACCACTGGCGGCAGCCACCGCACGGCATCGTTTCGTACGGATCGATGACTTTCCCGGCCTCGTCTTTCCGCGCATCGAAGCAACACACCGCAACTCTATAGACCACCTTTGCGCCGTTCATCAAAGCCGCGGTCAGCGCCGCTCGCTCCGCGCACAGGCCGAGGTTGTAGCTCGCGTTCTCAACATTGGCGCCCACGAAAATGCCCGCGTCCGTCTCAACAGCGGCGCCGACGCGATACTTGGAATACGGACTGTAGGAAAGCGCACTCGCTTCCTCCGCGCGGGCGAGCAACTCCACGAATGCAGCGGGATCCAAGTCGGAACTCATGCCACCAACATATCCGGCAACCGACTTCTGACATCCGATTTCCGACCTCTGAACCCTGACAGCTACTCCTTCTTCCTTGGTCTCTGCAAACACTTGCTCTTTGCGCCGCGCCGCTTCTCCATTATTCGTTCCCGATGAGCGATTCCAAGAAACGCCAACTCTTCGGCACCGACGGCGTTCGCGGCCGCGCGAACGTCCACCCCATCACCGCCGAAATGGCGCTCTCTCTCGGTCGAGCTGCGGCGCGGGTTCTTGGGAAAAACGCGACGGGGCCGTGTGTCATCGGAAAGGATACGCGGGCTTCGGGGGACTTTCTGGAGTCGGCAGTCGCAGCGGGCGTGGCGGCGGAAGGCGTTGATGTTCAATTGGCTGGAGTCATCCCCACCCCGGCGGTGGCCTATCTTTGCCGTGAGTTGGGCGGCAGCTTCGGCGTGGTCATCTCGGCCTCGCATAACCCGTTCCACGACAACGGAATCAAGTTTTTCGCCGGCGACGGCTACAAGCTCGACGACGAATCCGAATTGGCCCTTGAGGCGCTGGCGCTGGCGAACCGATTCGAGGGCTCCGAAACGGTTGGGCGCATTTCCCCGCTCATGGGAGCGCTCGAGAAATACGTCGCCATGGCCGTGGCTTCGATGGGCGGCGGGGCACCACTCAGAGGTATGAAGATCGCCCTCGACAACGCGAACGGCGCGGCGTACCTAACAAGCACACAAGTTCTCACAGAACTCGGCGCCGATCTCACGACCTTCCACGCCGCCCCTAACGGAACCAACATCAACGCCGACTGCGGCTGTACCCACCCGGAAATCATCGGTGGACTTGTGAAGGAATCGGGAGCGCAAGTTGGCGTTTCTCACGACGGCGATGCCGACCGTGTGATCCTTTGCGACGAGACCGGCGACCCTCTCGACGGCGATGAGATGCTGGCGATCATCGGCGTCGATATGATTGATAAAGGTCGTCTCGTACAGAACACGCTTGTGGGAACGATCATGAGCAATTGCGGTCTCGACGAGTGCATCGAGGCGCGCGGTGGCAAGGTCGTGCGCGCGGGCGTAGGCGACCGTTACGTCATGCAGGGAATGCAGAAAGGCGGATTCAACCTCGGTGGCGAGCAGAGCGGCCACGTTATTTGTCGCGACTATAACACAACCGGCGACGGCATTCTCGCCGCTCTCTGCGTCTTACGCATCATGGTCGAATCGGGTAAGCCGCTGAGCGAACTGCGGACGGTCATGAGCAAGTTCCCGCAGATTTTGATCAACGTCGCCGTGCGCGAAAAACCGCCGCTAGAAGAACTCTCCGCCGCACAAGAAGCGATCGACGAAACCGAATCCACCCTCGGCACCGGCGGCCGCGTCCTCGTCCGCTACTCGGGCACCGAGCCGAAACTGCGGGTGCAGGTGGAAGGTAAGGACGAGAAGTTTATTCAAGAAGCAGCGGAAAAAATTGCGGCGGCGGTGACGGGGCAGATCGGGAGTTAGTCCGCAATGCCGCGAAAATTAAAGCTAACCGAGCGCCAAGGGCTGATTCTGCGGTTACTTGAGGAAGCTGGAGCCGAAAGTCAGAACACCATTGTTGCGAGTTTTGGCTCGCAAGACATGGAAGCTTTTCACGCTGACTTGGCATTTCTTCTTAATGAGGGATTGATCAATTGCAGCACAGATGAGGAAAATTCAGAAATCGCGATTTCTGAGGAGGGCCTTCGAATTTTGAAGCTGTAAAATCGGCCGTTGTAGGCAAAATCCGCCCCATTGACGCCCCTTTGCGGGGTGTGGTAGCTTCCTGAACATGGCCATCAGTTATGAAGTCCGCCAGCGGATCGAGAGTTTTCTCTCGGACCGTGGCTTGCGCATGACGCGGCCTCGGGAGGTCATCATTGAGGCGATCTTTCAGAGCGACGAGCATTTCACGGCGGAGGAACTCCAGGAACGCGTCCGCGCCATCGATGAAAATGCCTCGCGCGCGACGGTTTACCGGACCTTGTCGATGCTCGTCGAGGGAGGGTTGTTGCATGAACTGGATCTCGGTCGCGGCGTGACGTGCTACGATCCGAACTTTATTGAACACCCGAATCACAACCACCTCATCTGTGTAGATTGTCATCGCGTCGTTGAATTCGAGGACGCGCACATGGAATTGCTCAACGATTGCATCACGAAGCGTCTCGGCTTCTCCGCCGCGAGCAAGTCGATCCGTATCGAGGCAAGTTGTGATGAATTGCGCCGTGCGGGTTTTTGCCGACACAAGAAGGTGAAGAAAGCTAAGGAAGAGGCTGTCGTGGCGGCGGTTTGATACAAAGACACAAAGTTCAGCTGAAGAATGCTTCTTATTGCGCGGTATGACTGCTTTGTGAACGGACAACAAACCGGAACAGCAGACTACCAGGTTCGCTATTTTGAGTGTCTTTCGGATCACGATGCCAAAGCCCGGCTCCGCGACGAACCTCCCCACGAATATTTAAATGAACTAGGCGAGTTGGTACACTGGAAATTTGTGGAGATCCTCGCCATTGAACAGGATCCAGTATTTCGAGATGGAGACGAAATTATCGGCTTTATCACAACAACACAGAATGACTTTCCTAGCTTTCAAAGTATCAAGTCCGCTAAGCCCCCGGAGAACGACAACGGTGACAAATAGCGACTGACCTTTTACCTCGTCATTTTCCCATGGACCGCCGCACTCTGAAAAACGTCCTTTTCCCAGCGCTCACCTTGGGGACGGCGGTGATTATTGTGTTGATGGTGGCGTCGCGGAAGTCGGAGACGCCGTTGGAGATTCCTCTTTCACAAATCGCGGAGACGCGGCCGATGTTGCTCGATGACGGTTCGCCCGTTCCGCTTGATGCGGCTTTCCTCCTGCCTTCGCCGATTGCGATGGCGAAGTGGCCGACGGCGACGCGTTTTGACGTGCCTCTTGGATCCGAGCAAGGCGCGTTTACCTACGACGCACAGCCGTTCCTAACATTGAACCAAAGAATGCGCGGTCAGCATCTTGGCGATGACTTGAACGGGATCGGTGGTCGCGACACGGATCTCGGTGATCCGGTGTATGCGGTCGGCGACGGGCGTGTGGTTTTCTCGGGCGAAGCGGGGCCCGGTTGGGGGAAGATGGTGATCGTCGCGCACGCCCTGCCGCTTGAGGAGCGAGAGTCCGGTCTGCGAGAAACGGTGCAGAGCGTTTACGCGCACCTCGACGAGACCGAAGTTGCCGCGGGGATGACCGTTCGCCGTGGCGACCAGATCGGTGCTGTCGGCAATGCGGACGGAGCTTATTTCGCCCATCTCCATTTCGAAATTCGCGACAGCGATTCCCCGGATCCATCGCAAGGCTACGCGAAGGACGGAGCCTTGAACCGCTTCGACCCCACGGCGTGGCTGGCTGAACACCGAAATGCGGCGCCCGATCTACTCAATCCGCCGCCAATTGAGCCGGTGGTTCTGCCTCAGATTCTCATCCAGTCTGATTCGGGCGAGTCCGACGAGTCTTAATGCGCGAGAAAGCGGCTTTGTGGCACGGCCCCGAAGCGCTCATTTGCGGTCAGCGCAGCGGCGGGAGATTGGTTTTTCTCGGAAATTGAGCCTTCAGAACCGGGTGACTAGAAGATTCCTCATTCCGCCGAGGTCGGGAGGTGCTGCCAGAGAACTATGGCAATAATGGACATACTACCGTTGCTTCCGTTAGGACCTGGCGGGGTTCGCAAGCCATCACTCCATAGCCCTGGCAGCGCGGAAAGGTGCGCCCACCGACCGGGACTGACAACCGGGAATCGCCGGAAAGTTTACAATTTCCCCTCGAAATCGGCCCGCCAGGGCTTGGGAATTCGGCAAATTCAAAAAAATTTAGGGTTGTCAGCCCTTCTGCCAGCAGGTAAAAAAGTAATTCCCACCGGTGTTCCCCGCCGGATTGATCCAACACACCCCATCCTCACACCAACCATGTGGAAAATCCTGACGATCGTTGCCGCGCTGTTTACTGCCGCTGGCGCCTACCTAGCTTTTGATAATAAGAATCTGTTAGCGACGGAAAAAGACCTCCTCGCCGACGCGAAGGGGAACCTCGCTACCGCCGAGAAACACGACATAGAAGTCAGAGAATCCGCGAAGGAAGCCGAGGAAAACTTCGACAACCTGACGACCGAATACGCGAAGCTCGCGGAAGAACTCGAAAAGCTGAAAGGCGAAGTCGAAACCAAGACCGCCGAAGTGGATCGAGAGAAAGCGACTTTAAAAACCCAGCAAGACCAACTCGCGACCATCAGCGACCAAGTGAAAGAACTCGGTACCGTGCGTGAAGCGAAAGACACCTTGAAGACACTCCGCGAGGACGTCTCCAGCCTGAAGACCCAAGTCACGACCTTGAAGCAAGAGCAGTCGACCGTTTCCAACTCCGTCATAAGCACCGCCGAACGCATCGAGAAAAGCAAGCTCGTTGAACAGTGGCAAACCCAAGGGAAGATGGAATCCATCAGCGCACGCGTCTCCATGGTCTCGCCCGAATACGGCTTTGTCGTTATCGGTGCCGGGAACAACCAAGGCGTCGTCGGCGAGGCCCTCCTCGATGTCGTCCGCGGCTCCGAGGCCATCGCCACCTTGAAAGTCGTCGTCCTCGAGGGCAACCGCAGCATCTGCGACGTCGTTTCCCTCGCCCCCGGCCAAACGATTCAGGCCGGTGACCGACTTTACGTGAATGAAGCCAGCAAACCTGGGTCCGAACCGATCATCCCGGTTGCCACAACCACGCCTTCGGGCGGCGGTGGCGCAGCTGCACCCCCTGCCGATGGCGCGGAACCTATGGCCGATGACCCTGCCGGGGACGGTCCAAGCATGGATGACAATCCTTTCGGCGACCTCGAACCCCCCGCCATTGACAGCGGCGGTGGAGATGCCGCCGGTGGCGGCGGAGCCATGGATGACAACCCATTTGGCCTCTAACCGATCTGCCAGACGATTAGCCCTAACACCTACGACCCACTTTCCCCAAAACGTTACCCACCATGGAAAAGATTCTCATCATCGCCAGCGCAGTTTGCATGGTCGCCAGCGCGGCCATCGGATTCATGAAGCGCTCCGAGTTTATCTCCGTTCGGAAGGATAAGGACGGCTTCAATCAGCAAATCCAGACAATTTTTAACGACTTGGAAAAGTTTAAGGACTCCATGTCCAACACTCAGCAGGAATATACCAAAGTCAGCGCGCAGAAAGCGGAAGCCGACAGCGAAATCGAATTCCAGCGCGCCGAGATCACGCGTCTCGACTCGGCCATGAAGACAGTCAAGGCCGATCAGGAAACCATCTCCAGTGAGCTCAAGGACGCGGAAGACACACTCGGGGAATTGAGCAAACTCCTCGCCGAACTTGGTGAAGGCAGTAACTTCACTCCTGATCAGATTCCACAAATCATCGACAGCCTGAAAGCCGATAAGCGCCAGCTTGAGGAAGACGCGCAATCCCTTACCGCCGAAATGGGCGTGCTCCGCAAGAATCTTGACGGCAACGAAGCCTGGCTCTCCAGCTACGACGAGCGTCGCCAGCGCCGCGCCGTCCGCGTCGCCCGCAACAGCCTCGAAGCCACCATCACCGCTGTGAACAACGACTACGGTGTCGTGGTTCTCCGCGCCGGCAAAGAACAGGGCGTCGATTCCGAGTCCAAGCTCATCATCAAGCGCGGCCCGAACGTCGTCGGCGCACTCAACATCGTCTCCGTCGAGCCGAACCTCACCGTCGCCAGCATCGACCAGGATTCCGTCAGCAAAGACACCGTCGTCCTCCCCGGCGACCGCGTCTTCTTCGCCGACTTGCAGAAGTAGGCGTTTGGCGATTTCTTAGTGTCCATGAAACGTCTTCGCCTTCCCGTCGTTCTCGGCCTCATCGCCGCACTCCTCGCTCCCTTGTTCCTGACGAGCTGCGAGCCCACAGCCGTCGGCCAACCCGGCGGCGGCGTTAGCAGCCAACCCTGGAACCGCCAGCTCGAAGGCTTCGACGACGCCCGCTACGGCAACTTCCCGCAGTCGCGGTAAGTAGTTCAGCTCACTAGTTGAGCTGATTGAGAGAAACGCGCTCAGCCTGCGTGCGATTGAAGCAGAGCATTTTTCGCTTTTGCAACTGCGGGACTCAGCCGCTTCTGAATCCCCTAACTACTGCTCCCAAGTTGCTGCCCATTGAGCGCGCATCGCTTCCATCCGTTCGACGACCTCCGGGTGATCGGCGGAGATGTCGGTGGATTCGCTGGGGTCGCTTGCTAGATCGAAAAGCTGCGTCCCTTTAACGATGGTTTTGGTGCGGCCGTCCGTTGTGTCTCTGATATCACGACAAAGCTTCCAATTCCCTTCGCGAACGGCCCATTGTTTGTTCAAATACCAATGGAAGAATGCATGCTCAGTCGGCGCTTCTTCAGACTCTATGACTCGCAGGAGGCTCTTTCCGTCAATCGGCCGGTCCAGTTCGGGCATCGTAACCCCGCAGAGATCGAGGATCGTTGGAAACCAGTCGCAGGAAACGGCCATCTGTTCACGGACAACGCCTTCCGGCAGGTTCCCCGGCCATGAAATGAGGGCCGGAACGCGGATTCCTCCCTCATAAAGGCTCGCCTTCGCACCGCGATATGGCCCGCAATAGCCGCCGCCGAAGTGCGCGCGCTCTTCGGTCGAATGGCCGTGGTCGGATTGGAAAATGACGATGGTGTCTTCGGTCAGGCCGAGTTGATCGAGTGAATCGAGAAGCTGTCCGATGCGGTTGTCCATCGTCGACATGAAAGCGTTGTAAAGGTTGCGTGGGTAGGGCAGGTCCTTGTAACGGTTGAGCCACTTTTGGTCACCTTGATAGGGGTAGTGTGGAAGGTTCAGCGCGAAGTAGATGAAGAATGGATCGTCCTTGTTCTTCTCCATGAAGGCGATCGATTCCGCCACCATCATGTCGGGAAAGAACTCACCCGGATAATGCACCTCCTCATTGTTTCGAAAAAGGTCGTGCTTGTTCGGGCCGCTCCAGTAGAAGAAGTGAGAGTAATTGTCGATGCACCCGACGTGGTGACCGAACGAATAGTCGAACCCCTGGCCATTCGGCACGGTCCCCTCATGGTTCCCCAAATGCCACTTCCCAATGTGTGCTGTTTTGTAGCCCGCTTCCTTCAACGCTTCGGCGATGGTCACTTCGCTCGATGGCAATCCCTCCGCCGTGAGCCCGACATTCCCCGGGACCCCCGCGGTTACCGGCGTCCGACCCGTCAAAAGCCCGGCCCGCGACGCCGAACAAATCGCCGATGCCGCATAGAACTGCGTAAACCGCACTCCCCGCGCTGCGATCCCGTCCAATGCCGGCGTTTCCAAATCGTCTGCCCCGTAGCACCCGGCGTCGAGCGTCCCCTGATCATCGGTGAAGATGAGGATGACATTGGGTTTCCGCTCTTCTTCACCAAAGGAAGAGGAACCCAGAAACGCGTAAATTACAGAAAGAAGGAGGGCGAAAAATCGACGATTCATACCGTCGATCTTAGCCGCCGGAACCGCCCGTGAAAAGCTCCATCACGATCTTCAAAAGGCCTGTGTAAAAGTTCCCGCCCACGTTGCGGATGAAAGCGAATTCGCCGGGATCACCGACGAACGGCCGCAGCAACCAGCTCAATTGCGTCCCGACAAACGCGTAAATCAATGTCCAAGTTTTGATGATTTTCGAGTCGTAAGCCTGCCCCGCCCGCACCGTCAGATAGCCCATGGCCTTCCATAAATGCATAATGCCAAAGACACCGGCCACCGTCAGGCATGCGACACAGAGTAAGATGACAAATCCTTTCGACGTCGTGCTGATGACAAAAAAGAAAACGATCGGTGCCAGTGACGCGAGGACGGCAGCGAGGAGAAAAGTTGCCGTTGCCAGAACGGCGAGCGTCTGCCCAAAGGACAAGCGTGAACCGAGAAGGACGTTGAAAGTGAATAACGCGGGCAGGCAAACAGCCCCGGTTCCGTAGAGCAGTAGCGGAAGTTTTACCGCTGAAGCAAGGATCTGCATTCCACCGGCAAACATCCCGAGACACGCCCCGAAAAATGTGGTCAGCGCCAGGCCTGCGACGAGGTAAGTGACGATCAACTTCGACAGGTTTTCCGACTCAGAAATGCGATGGAAGATGACGACCCTCTTGTAGAGAAGCTGGGCGATCGGCCCTTGCACATCTCGCTCAGGCGCCTTTCCCTCGACTTCAAACTTCCGTCGCTGGGCTTCGACTGCCCCAAAACCATCAACGGGTTCTTCCTCGTTCATAACTGCCTACGCTTTCAAATAACCCTCTCAAACTCAAGCCTTTTCCTGCTCAAAACCCGGGAAGTGCCCTCGTCCGCAAGAGTCTGGCCGCTCCCATGCTTCGCCAGCCGTATTCGGACTCGCGCCATTTCTCGGATCTTGAGATCTCCATCCGAGCGGCTTGCGCCGTGCCGCCGTAGAAATAAGCCGCCGTCCCGGGCTCCGCTTCCGCGACCCGCTTCAAGGCTTCCCATCCCGACGGCCCCAACTGCGTAAGAAAGCGAACGTCCAATCCCAACGCATCCACCCTGTCCGGCCGCGTGTTGTAGTCGGCGACAAACTCGCGGGTATCCCGGAATTGCACCCCGAAGAAAAGCAAAAACGTCGCCAACAAATTGGCCCCGAAAAGCCACTTCAAGGTCCGGCGTTGAAAGACGCGAACTGCGAGCAGGATAAACCCGACCGCGACCAGAAGCAGAAACAATCCGAGGTGCACTCGCAATATCGAAAGCCCGAAGCTATCGACATAGATTTTCAGCCGCAGCCCAACATTGCTTAGGAGCAGCAGGTTTTGCCCGATCCAAACCAGCGCGAGAATCATGATTCCACGCCGTTGCACCACCCCTTCGTTCTGGTGAAAAATCACACAGAGCACCAACGCGGCAACAATGACACTCGCCACGAGATTCCACGTCCCTTCGTGAACGAATTCGCTCACCGTCAGCCCCGCCGGTAACTCGCTGTCCTGCCACAGATGCACGACGTCGATAGTGTTTGCGGCGAAGAAAACGACATTCACTGAAAGCAGCATCATTAGCGTGCTCCATGCCGCCACATCGAGAAGCCGTGGCGCGCGAAACGTTCCGGCATCGATGCCGCGTCCGATGATGCTTTGTCGGACGACTCCCGTCCCGAGCGGCCAAAGCAGCCCGATGACGGCCGTTCCCAAGGCCACCCAGAAAACGACGCGACCTGGCCCCGGAACATCGACCGCCCAAAACGCGGCAAAAAAGTCGTTCACAGCGGTCGAAATCGCCACGCCAAGGATGGCATTCCCAGATCCTAACAGGACGAGAAAAACCACGCCGATGGCAAAAGCCGGACCCACAATGATAAAGAGGTTTCGCAAATTCCCCACGGTATCCGGCTCCATCGCTTTGCGTGTAACGCGATCCGCAAGGCCTGCGACTGAGCCTACCGACTCCACCCAACGCATCGGCCCCGCTCCCACGGCGCGCACTCCTGCGAGAAAACGCTCCCACCAAGGACCGACTTTTCTCAGCTCGAAATGCGCCGCCGCATAAACCGTCAGGCACACGAGGACGAGATCATTCGACAACGACGGCCGCCATGCACTTTGCACCAGCGAGGCAAACATCAGGGCCACGACCACGACGTCTTTCGCACGCCATCGCCAAGCTCGATCCCAACGCGTCACCGCCAGCAACCCCCAAAGCCCGACCAACCACAACGTCCAGCCGAACCCCGTCGGGCGATCGAAAAGAAGAACATCCGCCGTCACAATCAGCGGCAGAGTAAAGATCAGGGCGAGCGACCGACGAACATTGATCGGGCGGACAACAACAGCATCATCAACAGCAAGAGCATTCATGGTGGGGAAAGGAAACGAAGCCCGTTCGCCCATCTTTCGCCCGGCAAGACAAAACAAACCTCGGTGCCCTCCGTGCCTTTGTGCGAGTTCCCCAGAAACCCCGCTCTGGCGCGTCGCATTTTCCCGCGAAAAACGTGAGAACCCGCCCGAGTTTTTGAAGAATCCGCCCGTGCCCCGCGTATTTTTGACATTTCTCCCCTTTCCGCTACCATTCCCGCCCCTCACTTCCCGGGATGCGATACAAAGTTAACCACCTCAAGCAGTTGGAGTCGGAGGCCATCTTCGTCCTTCGAGAGACCGCGGCTCAGTTCGAAAAACC
Source organism: Verrucomicrobiota bacterium (assembly GCA_039192745.1). GTDB lineage: Bacteria > Verrucomicrobiota > Verrucomicrobiia > Verrucomicrobiales > DEV007 > JBCCWV01. The sequence goes on from JBCCWV010000016.1 coordinate 14,570, forward strand.
GGTCCTGCTTTTCTCCGGCGGCAAGGATTCGATCGTCATGGCATGGCTCGCTTACAAGGCGTTCCATCCGGCGAAACTCCCCTTCCCGCTTCTCCACGTCGATACCGGTCACAACTTCCCGGAGACGATTGTATATCGCGACCAGTTCGTTGAACGCATCAAGGCTGACCTCCATGTCGGACTCGTTCAGGACTCCATCGACCAAGGCCGTGTCGTTGAGGAAACCGGACCCAACGCCAGCCGCAACGCTTTGCAAACAGTAACACTGTTAGACTCGCTCGAAAAAGGTGGCTACGATGCCGCTCTCGGCGGAGGTCGACGCGATGAAGAAAAAGCTCGAGCCAAGGAACGATTCTTCTCCCACCGCAATTCCTTCGGTGAGTGGGACCCGAAAAACCAGCGCCCCGAACTCTGGAATCTCTTCAACGGCCGCAAGCAACACGGCGAACATTTCCGCGTCTTTCCGCTCAGCAACTGGACGGAAATGGACATCTGGCAATACATCAAGTCCGAGGAAATCGAGCTTCCCAAGCTCTATTTCGCCCACGACCGCGAAGTCATTTCCCGGGGCGGTACTTACCTCGCGTTGACCGACTTCATCACCCTGCAGGATGGCGAAACCCCTGAGAAAAAGCGCATTCGTTTCCGCACCATTGGCGATGCCACCTGCACCGGCGCCGTCGAATCCGACGCCGCGAACCTCGACCAGATCATCGCCGAGGTCGCCGCCGCCAAGGAAACCGAACGCGGCACCCGCGCCGACGACAAGCGCTCCGAAACCGCGATGGAGGACCGTAAGAAACAAGGATATTTTTAAGATGTCGACCGAAGCAGAATCGAATCTCGAAGACATGGACCTGCTGCGGTTCACGACCGCAGGCTCCGTCGATGATGGCAAAAGTACGCTCATCGGTCGCCTTCTATACGACTCGAAGAACATCTTCGAAGACCAACTCGCGGCTGTCGAACTTTCATCCAAGAAGCGTGGAGACGAACACGTGAACCTCGCTCTCGTCACGGACGGTCTGCGAGCCGAACGGGAACAAGGGATCACCATTGACGTTGCTTATCGCTACTTCGCGACGCCGAAACGAAAATTCATTATCGCCGACACCCCCGGCCACATTCAGTACACGCGGAACATGGTGACCGGCGCGTAGACCGCGAACCTCGCCATCGTCCTCATCGACGCGCGCAAGGGAGTCATCGAGCAAACCTGCCGCCACGCCTTTATCGCCAACCTCTTGCGGATCCAGCATGTCGTTGTCGCCGTCAATAAAATGGATCTCGTCGACTGGAGCGAAGAGAAGTTCAACGAGATCAAACAGGCGTTCACTGACTTTGCTTCCCGTCTCGGGCAAATCGTCGAGGTCACCTTCATCCCGATGAGTGCTTTGTTAGGTGACAACGTCGTCGACAAATCCACGAACATGGATTGGTACGATGGCCCCACGCTTCTCTACCATCTCGAAAACGTCTACATCGGCGCCGACCAAAACCATGTCGATGCACGATTCCCTGTCCAGTGGGTAATCCGCCCGCATTCGGACGAATTCCATGACTTTCGCGGTTACGCTGGTCGTGTCGCTGGCGGAGTATTCAAAGCTGGCGACGAAGTCATGGTCCGCTCCTCCGGGTTCACTTCAAAGATCAAAGCCATTCACACCGCCGAGGGCGAGATCGATGAAGCCTTTGCTCCCCTATCCTGCTCGATCCTTCTCGAAGACGAAATCGACATCAGCCGCGGCGATCTCCTTTGCAAGCCGAACAACCCGCCGGAAAAAGGCCAGGAGATCGAAGCCATGATCTGCTGGTTCTCCGAGCGCCCCATGCAGCTCCGCGGAAAATACATTCTCCGTCACACCACCAACGAGGTGAAGGCCATGGTCGAAGACCTGCGCTACAAGGTGAACATCAACAACCTACACAAGATCGAGGATGACAAGTCGTTCACCTTGAACGAGATCGGGCGCGTCAAGATCCGCACGTCGGCTCCCCTCTTTTACGACAGCTACCGACGTAATCGCCAGACCGGAAGCTTCATTCTCATCGACGAACAAACGAATGAGACCATGGGCGCGGGCATGATTGTTTGATCGGCGACCCGCCCGAGGCGAATTTATCCGGAGACGAAACGGTGTCCGGACAAATCCATAACCCTGATGTCAGCGACGGCGCTCCCCTGCCCGACGCTAACAAATTACCAAAAGCCTTGCTCTATTCCATCGCCGCCGACATCGGCGGGATCGGGCTTCCGAAGACTGCGCACGAAGGGTTGATTCTTTCCGACCGGAATGGTTTTCTCAAACAGGCCATCGCTTACGGGTCGCATCAAAGCGACATCCCCCGGACCAAGATCAAGTCTCTCGCCGCGCACCCGGTCCGTCTCCTGGCCAATCTTCGCCGCGATCTCTACTACGGCGCCCGCAAACATTACCTCGACTGGTACACGTCCCGGGCCATGCGCAAGACACCCGATGTCGATTGTTTTCACGGATGGTCCGGTGAAGCCCTCCGCACTCTTATCGCCGCCCGACAGCGTGGTATCCCTTCCCTCCTCGAAGTTCCCACCTGGCACCGCAACAAGTTCAAATCTAAAGACTTCTACACCAAGAGCGAACGAGGACGTGGCCATGGCTGGCGGGACAAACTCGAGATCACACGCCAGCAGATGATCAGCGAGTATGAGCTCGCGACCTGCCTGCTCGTGCAATCGCAGATGTCCGCGGAGTCGTTCATCGCCGAAGGGTTTCCTCCCGAGAAAATCGTCAACGTCGGTCGCGGCGTCGATCCCGATCAATTCCATCCTGGGACCACTCCCGACAAGTTCCGTCTCATCTTCGTCGGCTCTTTGAAAAAGCGAAAGGGCGTCCATCACCTGCTCAAGGCATGGCACGGACTCAAATTGAAAGACGCCGAACTCGTGCTCGCGGGCAACGCCCACGACGAGATGAAATCCTACCTCGACAATTTCAAGACTGATACGGTGAAAATGTTAGGATTTGTCGGAGATGTTCGCCCCCATCTGCAATCAGCGACCGCCTTTGTCTTCACCTCCGAATGCGAAGGCAGCGCGAAGGCCACCTATGAAGCCGCCTCCTGCGGACTCCCCCAGATAACAACTCGCGAATCCGGCGACGTCGTCATCGACGGCCTGAACGGAGTGGTTATCCCGGCCAATGACTCCGATGCTCTCGCCGACGCTATTCGCGACTTTTATGACCATCCGGAAAGGCTAGGCGCGATGAGAGATGCTGCGAGGAAACGCACTATTGAGCAACTCACCTGGGAACACCATCGCCGCTGGCTGGCCCATGCCTACGCGGTGGCATTGCAGCAAAGTTAAAACCGATGTGCCCGACGGACCGCGGACGTCCACGTCCGCATCAACCCGCCGACCGAAGGGAGCATTCACAGGGTGCCAATGCGACGCGATGCGTCGGTGAAAATGAGCGGACGTGGACGTCTACGGTCCGCTGCAAAGAGCCGTTCAAACAACTTCTGAAGGGATCAGGAAACGCTCTCCGGCAGATACTCCCCGATGAATTCGTTCTCCATCCCGTTGCCCCAGCCAGCCCCGTGATCGCTGCGGATCACTTTTTGCGCAGCGGGCCCGATCTTATGCTCACCGAACTGAAGCATCTCCAGAATCTCGCCCGGCCGGCAATGCCAACTGGCCCAACTGAGCGGCGAGTCACCACGGCAATCCTTCGCTTCGCGGTCGGCACCCTTGTCGAGAAGAAGCTGAATCATCTCCGCTGTGCCGAAAGCCGCCGCTCGATGCAGCGGCGTTTCCCCGTAAACCCTGACGTCCCGCATAAACGAAGCCGTCGATTGGCCCGGCACCGTGCAGGCATTGGGATCCGCCCCATGATCGAGCAATAGCCGAACCGTGTGCAGATAGTAATCGCTGCCCGGCTTGCAAAGCGCGCAATGCAACGCGGTTTCCTCACAGCCCGGGATCTTCGAGTTCACCTCAGCACCACGCGCCAAAAGAAAATCGACCGTCCGCCAATGTCCGAAGAAAGAGCATCCCCACAGCTCGTCGTTCAGCTTCAAACCCAGTGATCTGAGATCAGGTTCTCGTTCCTCGACCAACTTCAATGCCGTGACGTCACCATAGAAACATAGCCAATTGATGATCGATGCGGAACCATTCGTCATGCGTTCCCGCCAAGCCGAATCATCAAGCAACTCGACGATCAAATCCGTGCGACCGCGAGCAATGCGTTCTTCGGGTGATAGTTTGGGCATTTCAGACTCTGGAATCTTTCACAAGCCAACGTTCTTCGCTCACAAATCTGACCGGCCAAAATACGCTGGAATCATGGATTCTTGGGCAAGTTAGTTTGTATAACTAATTGATGGCGAATTATTTTTGTCGTGTGAACACATTTAAATTGTGATACACATATTTCAGCGTTATCATACACATAGTGAAAAGGACGAACATTGTCTTGGACGAGAAAGTCGTTAAGCAGGCGCAACAGCTTTCGGGTATTCAAACTCAGAGGGAGTTGGTCGATCACGCGCTGCGCGAGCTTGTTCGTCGATTGCGAATTTCTCAGATCCGTGAACTTGAGGGTCAGATTGATTGGGAGGGAGATCTCAACGAGATGCGCAAGGGCCGTGAATTATGCGAGTGTTAGTCGATTCCACTGTCTGGATCGAATTCTTCCGCGCTAACGACACCGCACAAACCCGCATCCTGAAGTCACTTCTTGGGAGCGGAGAAGACGTTTGCATCTGCGGCCACGTCCTCGCTGAAGTATTGCGCGGAACTCGCCATGACGAGCAGTATGCGAAAATCGAGAAGCATTTCGCCGCTCTCGAATTCCTCCCGATGGACGAGCAGACTTTTAAACTGGCGGCGGACATCTATCGGCAATTGAAACGCAACGGCCTTACGTTGAAAAATACGGTGGATACCTTCATCGCTGCCGTCGCTCTTGAGCAAGACGCACACCTGCTCCACAACGATAGCGATTTTGAACTGATCGCGCGGGAATTCCCATTGAAGATCGCTAGCTGATCATCAGCTTAGTACAGATCTTTCACCACCCGAATGGTTGATACCGAAGAAATGCAAAAAGTCACAGCGAAAATGGACACCCTCATTACTTGCGGAATATGTTTCACAATCGTCAGATTCTTGATCAGGAATCAATGCGTCCGCTCAAGCATATAAGCGGCTATCTCCCTTAATCTTGCCGCGTTCTCCCCAAAAACATCCAGCGCATCCACAGCTTCTTTGGTCAAACGATCAGCCTCAGCTTTTGAAGCATCGAGCCCCAGCAAAGCGGGGTAGGTGGATTTGCCGGAGGCTTCGTCTTTGCCGGCGCTTTTGCCGAGTTGTTCGCTGGATTGAGTGACGTCGAGGATGTCGTCGATGACTTGGAAGGCCAAGCCTAACGAGTGTCCAAAAATCGTGAGAGCGTCGAGTTGTTGTGCCGAGCCGTTGGCGGCCATGTCGCCGAGACGGAGGGAAGCGGTGAGGAGGGCGCCGGTTTTGTTCTCGTGGATCTCGCGGAGTTCGTCGACGGTGAGTTGTTTCTCCTCACCTTCGCCTTCCATGTCCAATACTTGGCCTTTGACGAGGCGCAGGCTACCCGCGGCTCCCGCGAGTTCGCTGACGAATTGCGCGGCAGGGTAGCGTTGCGGGGTGTCCATGTTGGCGAGCAACTCGAAAGCAAAGGCCTGCAGGGCGTCTCCCGCGAGGACGGCCACGTCTTCGCCGTAAACTTTGTGACACGTCGGAACGCCGCGGCGAAAGTCGTCATCGTCCATGCACGGAAGGTCATCGTGGATGAGTGAATAGGTGTGGAGGCATTCGACGGCGCACGCGGCGGGCAGGGCGGGGGAGAGGTCGCCGCCGCAGGACTCAGCGGCGGCGAGAGCGAGGATGGGCCGGAGCCGCTTGCCCCCGGCGAACATGCTGTGCCTCATGGCTTTATGCAGGGTCTCCGGCGAGGTTTTCTCGCTTGGAAGGGCCTCATTGAGCGCCTTGTCGACCTCGTCGCGCCGGGCCGCGATGTATGCCTTGAGGTCGCTCACGACACGAGCAGCTCGGCGATTTGCACCGCGTTGAGCGCTGCGCCTTTGCGGACTTGGTCGCCGACAATGAAGAAGCTCAGTCCGTTCTCAAAAACAAGATCACTCCGCAGACGACCGACGAGGCAATCGTCCTTGTTCGTTGAATCCAACGGGGTAGGAAAGAGGGCATGTTCGCGGTCGTCCATGACATCGACCCCGGGCGCCGCTTCCAACACTTCACGGGCGTAGTCGACGGTGATCGTCTTCTCGAATTCACCTGCTACGGCGACGGCATGGGAACGGTAAACCGGAACGCGCACGCAGGTCGTCGATGCTTGAAAGTCCGCGTGGTCCATGATCTTCCGGCCCTCGTCCTGCATCTTCATCTCTTCCTTCGTGTAACCATTCTCGGTGATGGTTTCGACGATGGGAATGACATTGAAGGCAATCTGCCTGGGATAAATGTTAGGATGAACCTGGTGTTCGCCTTTCGCAAGAAGGTCCACTTGCTCCTTGAGTTCGGCGATTCCCTGCGCGCCGCTGCCGGACACAGCTTGGTAGCTTGAAGCGACGATGCGCTTCACGCCGAATTCCTTGTGCAGAGGATAGAGCCCCATGAGCGTGACGATGGTCGTGCAATTCGGATTGGCGATAATGCCTTTGTGATCTTTTGCGGCCTGCGGATTCACTTCGGGAATGACGAGCGGGACGGAGTCGTCCATGCGGAAAGCGGACGAATTGTCGATGATGGTCGCGCCCGCTTCGACGGCGTGGGGACCAAATTCCCGCGACAAGCTGGACCCGGCGCTGAAAAGCGCAATATCGACGCCCGCGAACGAGTCGGTCGTGAGTTCTTCCACCGTGACTTTTTCGTCGCCGAAATCGAGCGATTTACCCGCCGAACGCGCGGAAGCGAGAGCGGTCAATTTGCCCACGGGAAAGCCGCGCTGCGCGAGGCACTGCAGCATTTCCACCCCGACCGCGCCGGTCGCCCCGACAACAGCCACATGAAAAGAATCCTTGCTCATAATCGTGTAGTGTGGGCGATACTACCGCCCCGCGAGCGAGATGCAAACCGACGCCCCATCCTCCAGACGCGCCGTCGTCGATGTGCAAAGCCAGACGATCACCGTCTTCGAGGGGGACGACGCGGAACTCGCTCGCTTTCCGGTATCGACCTCCAAGTTTGGACTCGGCTCCGAGGAGGGAAGCCTCCGCACGCCGATGGGCGAGTTCGCTGTCGCGGAAAAAGTCGGAGACGGCGCGGAGCGGGGGACGGTTTTCAAAAGCCGAAAGCCCGAGGGAACCTGGGACGGCACGCCTTGCGAGGAGGACATGGTCCTTACGCGCATTCTCTGGCTCGACGGCCAGGAACCCCACAACGCGAACGCAAAGGACCGCTACATCTATATCCACGGGACGAATCAAGAGGAACTCATCGGCACGCCGGCGAGCATCGGTTGCGTGCGGATGAAGAACGCGGATGTGGAGGAATTGTTCGCGATGCTCGAGGTGGGGGACGAGGTGCGAATCGGTTAGTGGTTGCAGCTTCCAGCTGCACCGAGTCGTCGCGTCTTGGATTGATCGATCTCAGTATTTCCCTCGAAGCTTCGACCGACCTTGCAGCTGGAAGCTGCAGCCACTGTCATTCGAGCCTCAGGAAATTACTCACCAGTGATCACCGACTTGTAAAACGCGACGCCCTTCTCGAGTTCCTCGATGCTGATCCATTCGTCGGCCGTGTGCGCCTGAGCAATGTCACCAGGCCCCGCCGCGACTGCCGGGATCCCCGCCGAAGCGAGGACCGCACCATCGCAAAACCACGAAGCACCAACGAGTTCCGGCTCTTGCGGCAACGTGAGTAAACGCACGATCATGGGATCAGCCGTGTTGTTGTCGAGCGCGTCACTGAAGAACATCCGCTCAACCTTGGCTCCAGGTTCTTGCGCCTCTACAAATTCCGTGAGGATCGCTTCAATCTCTTCGGAAAGAATGGGGAGAAAACGGATATCGATCTCGAGTTCGCAGTGATTGGGGACAATGTTAGGCTGTGCGCCGCCGGTGATTTTTCCAATATTGATCGTCGATGGCGAGAGGTACTTGTCGCCGGGTGCAGCGTGTTCGAGGAGTTTCCGGAAGCTGCCATTGAGCTGTTCGACGAGTCGGCTCATTTTATGAACGGCGTTCGCGCCCAGTTCGGGTGTCGATCCATGAGCAGATACCCCCTCCGTCACGATGCGCGCCCAAAGGCAACCCTTGTGCCGGAAGACGAGGTCATTGCCCGTCGGTTCACCGACGATGGCAAAGTCGAATTCCCCTTTGTGCTTTTCGACGAAAGCCCGCGACCCTGGTTGCGCGAATTCCTCGCCACAAAATCCCGCGAACGAAACCTCGACATCCGCCTCGGCGATCCCTTCCGCTCCCACCTCCGCGAAGGCGGCCAGCATGGCTGCCATCGTCCCTTTCGTGTCACAGGCGCCGCGGCCAAAGATCTTGCCATCCCGCTCCTCGGCCTTGAAGGGATCAACGGTCATGCCGCGCACACCGACGGTGTCGAGGTGCGGCCCGAAGAGGAGGCGCGCCTTCGTGCTGCGGGAGTCGGCGCCTTCTTTCGAAGGAAATTTCGCGACCACATTCGGCCGACCGGGCTGCACTTCCTCCAGAGCGACTTCGGCGCCCAAATCGCGGAGAAACTTGCCGACATGTTCCGCAATCACCTGCTCGCCCGCGTCGGGCTGCTTGGGATCGCACTCGGGATTGACCGATGGAATGGCGATCAACTCTTTGAGCAATTCGACCACGCCAACCTGACTCATCGGAACAAGAAAGTAGTGTTTATGTTAGAGCGGGCTTTTCCCCCAGCACGTTTTCGCGATACCACGCGACATATTTCGGCACTCCGTCGAAAATGGGTGTCTGCGGATCGAAGCCAAGAAGCCGCTTCGACTTGGAAATGTCGGCGTAGGTGCGCGGCAGGTCGCCGGGTTGTTCGCCCTTGTCGATGATCTGGGCCTTCTTGCCCACGGCCTTTTCGACCAACTCGATCAATTCATTCAACGTCACCGTCTGCGAGCCGCCGAGGTTGAAGATGTCGAAGAGCGGTCCGTCGTAACCGAGTGATCCGAAGATGCCGTCTACGATGTCCTCCACGTAAGTGTAGTCGCGCGAAGTCGATCCATCGCCGTAACGTTCAATCGGTTCGTCGTTAAGAATGAGGCGTGTGAATTTGGAGATCGCGAGGTCGGGGCGTTGACGCGGACCGTAAACGGTGAAGAAGCGCAGACAGACAATGCGCATACCGTAGAGGTTCGCGTAGTTCGAACAGAGCTGCTCGCCGGCGAGTTTTGTCGCGGCATAAGGACTGATCGTTTGATCGATGCGATCCTCCTCGGAAAAAGGGAGCTTCTTGTTGAGTCCGTAAACGGACGAACTCGACGCAAACACAAACCGCTCGACCTCAGCCTTCCTCGCGGCCTCGAGAAGGTAAAAGGTGCCTTTGATATTCGTGTCGATATAAAGCTCGGGATCGAGGCGGGAGGGCCGGACACCGGCGCGGGCGCCGAGATGGATGACGGTGTCGATCTTCGCCGCGGCGAAGGCTGCGTCGACATCGGCCTGCTTGCGCATGTCTCCGCGGACGAGTTTTACCCGGGAATCGCCCTTCGGCAGATTGCCTTCCTTGATGCGGACGTCGTAGAAATCGTTGAAATCGTCGAGAATGACGACGGATTCGACACCTTCCTCGAGGAGCCGTTCCACTGTGTGGGAACCGATGAATCCGGCTCCGCCGGTGACGAGGACGTTGCGCATGGAGCCGTTAAGTATCCGGCCAATGGGTCCTTCCAGCAAGAAAAATCAGCATTTCCAGAGTCCCGCGGTGCATATTTTTGAAATCTTTTGAGCCCCATGCCGACCCTAACCGGCGTCCCAAATCGCAGACAAAAGCGGTTGACACAGTGCCCTCTAGAAAGGTTAAATGGGACAATACCCCGAATTTTGTAAAATTGCGCCTCAACCCTATGAGCGACGAAGAAAAACCAACACCGCCCAAACCCACTGCCAAGACTTCTACGGTTCCCTTGAAAAAGGAAACCGTCCGCATCACGCTCCGCGCCAAGCCCGGCACGGGCACCGGCGCACAACCGACCGCTCCCGGAGCTACCACACCTCCTCCGCCTGCAGCACCCGCCGCACCACCTGCACCCGGCGGCGGTGCACCACCTGCTCCTGGCGCACCGAAGGCACCCGGTGCCGCACCACCTGCACCCGCTGCGCCGAAAGCACCCGGAGGTCCACCTTCCGCGCCCGTCGCACCCGGTAGTAAAACCGTTCCTCTTCGTCCGGCCACACAACCGACCGCTCCCGGTGGTGCTCCCAAAGCACAACCAACCGCGAAGCTCGCTACTCCTCCCGCCGCCGGTGGTGGCCCGGGAACAAAGCCACTTCCCAAAGCAACCATGCAGCTGCAACCCACGCAGCCTATGGCAACTCGACCGACCGCATCCGTTGGCGCAGCCAGCGCAGGCGCACCCGCCGTCTCCCAACTCATCGACGACGAAGATGAAGAAGATAGCGCGGGTCTCATGCCCTTCGCCATCGCGGCACTCGTCCTTGGCCTCGCCGTCCTCGGTGTCGAGTTGATCAGTTCCCAGAAATACATGGCCGGCGCACTCCCGGAAGAAAACAATCCCTACCACCGTAAAATCGACGGAGAGTGGAAACGCTCCTTCACACTGCCAAAAACCGAAACAATCGGTGAATAACTGCCTCGAACGAACTTAGATCCCATGCCCTTCGTCATTATTCTATTCGCCGCCTCACTCGCGCTCCTCGCCATCGAAATCTGGACCCTCCTCGGCGGCTGATCCGCCCGCCCGGGGAATCAAAGAGGTCTGCAAATCCAATAATTCAACCGCTGGCCGCCAACCCGAAGTTCGCGGCCAGTTTCTTTTTACCAACCTGCCATGGCTCACGAATCCATTCTCGAACTCACCAGCGATAACTTCGAATCCGAAGTAAAATCCTCCGACGTCCCCGTCCTCGTCGACTTCTGGGCGGAATGGTGCGGTCCCTGCAAAATGCTCGGACCCATCCTCGACGAACTCGCCGAAGAAAAAGGCGACGCCGTCAAGATCGGCAAAGTCGACGTCGACTCCCAACAACAGCTCGCCGCCGAATACGGCATTCGCTCCATCCCGCACCTCGTCTTCTTCAAAGGCGGCGAAGTCGTCGATCAACACACCGGCCTCGCCTCCAAAGCCGACCTCGCGGCGCGTTTTGAGAAGATCGGTTAGGAGGTCAGCAGCCGGGTTAGGAAAGAAAAATCAGACGTCAAAATGGCGGCGTTCTTCGGTGAACTGCTGTCATGGCCTATGACCCCGCCCGTCGCTTCGGAGAATCGCAGGGCCTCCTCTGGATGAACTGCGACAATTCATCGCCTTCATGCGCAAGGACATGAAAGTTGAGGTGTACGGCGAGGCCAAAGGCAATGTCGTCATCACCACGGTCAAAGACGGCAAGGCTACCGGCCACACCGGATACGCACGCCACGACATTTACCGTCCCGACTAGGACAATATCATGCTCAGCGGCTGGCCCCGCATCCGCTACGGCGGCAAGGAACAAGTCGCCGCTTCATCGTCCACCCAGATGATCCTTTCCACCGACGGACAGGTGAAAACCTTGGGACGGAGCAAGACCCGATTTGTGGGAAATCCCTGAACCTGCCTGCTCGGAACAGTTCTGTGCGGAATTTCCGTAAATACCATCCGTTCCTCGACCTGGAACTTTTTCCAAACCCAGTCCGTCAGTATATCCGGGTCGTACTATCACATCAGCTAAATCCGCCAAGTCAGTATATCCGGGTTGAAATATCACGTTGGAACACAATTCCGAGCTACTTGAATTGAAGGAATATCACGAAATACGGAAGAAGTTGCGCCTTCTTAACAGTCTGATCTTCAGGGGCTTTTTTGATCAATTAAACGTTCACTGAAAAAGACCTGTGATTTCCAAGTCATCTAATTAGACTGTTCTGCTAAGAAATTGCCCGAATACCCGCCCAGCCTGAATCCGGACACGCTAGACGAGTTTCTCGATGAGCAACCCCATTCTTTGATTCATCTAGATGCGAAGTGGGATGCATGGGGATTCCAACTGCAAAAACGAATCCAAAAGATCCTGCCGAATTACTCAGATACGGTAGGGTTTGGATTTATCGACGTAGACGCCCATCAAGAGCACGCCCTCGCAGTCGAAGTGAAGAATGTTCCCGCCTGTGCATACTATCGTGGTCGTGAGCGCATGACCACAATCATAGGGCTGAATCAGGACATCGAAACGAATCTGGAGATCCTTCGTCGCGGAGATGTACCGGACGGCTCTGCAAGAATCGAACTCGACTAGTGAGATCAACCAGAAGCAGAACAAGGCGTGGCTTCCAACAGGCTGCCCGCCGTGAGTCGAAAGCGTCGTGACAATTCAACCATCAACCTTGAAATCGGAGCGCGCTCCCAGGCAGCCTGTGGCAGCACTCTGACGTTCTGCCAAAGAAAAATCACGCATGGAATTCTCAGGATATATCGCCCTCTTTGCAGCAATCATAGTCAGCCGCATAATCAATGAGCGTGGCTACCGGGTTCTCTCCGATGAAGAGAAGGTGCGCCTTATGGATGGGTTTTCGAAGGCCAGAGCATATTCGCTAATCCCGTTGCTCATCTTGATAGGCGGATACTACTTTTTGATGACAAAGTCCGATCTGAATAGGGGCATGCTTTCGATTGGGTATTTTGTTCTTCTCATCGGGTTTGTGGTGATTCGATCCGTCATGAATCACAAGAAGATGAAGACGCTGGATTTGCCGGATTCTTATCGGCGGATGTTTACGATTTCCCAGGTTGTCTCCTTGATTGGCGTTGCTTGGTTTTTCTACGCCCTCTTTGGGACGAAGCTCCGACCAGCCTCTACTGACGTCACCGCACATAGCGAAGGCAGAACAAGCGCATGGAGAGCAATGGCTGACCCGCCCCGAATTCGAATCACCCACCCCAATTCCAACCATTTTCCTGCTTCGAGCGCGCGCTCCCGGTCAGCCGCGCCTCATGCTTGACGTTCTGCAAAAAACTCATGTCCTGGGTCGCCAATCAGATCTACGCGCAGCCACAGGCAATGGTGATGGAATCACTGGCTCGCGAACCCTTCCTCGCGAACCAGATGTTTCACATCAACGATCTTGAGGGAATCCGCTTTCAATGGGTGCGCGATCGCTTCTTCACCGATGATCCTCCGACCGAGATCCGTCATGGTGTGCCCGAGGGTGGCCTCCTAGCGGTAAGCCCGCACCTTTACTCGAATGGCTATTCGGTGAAGGATCCTCCGCCAAAGGAGTTCTGCGAATTGTTCTTCGAGGGTCGTCCATCACACGGGCACCCTCCAAGTGAGAAGTGGTCTTCGATTTCGCCGGCCGATAGCCCGGATGTGTTGCTCCCTCCCGATTTCGACGAGTCCTACTATCCACTGTCGTTGCAGCGATTCTTGAAATCGGTAGCTCTCAAGACCGGCACTCCAGTGACGTACTACTGGTCATCGATGTGGGGCGGCGACGTCGAAGAGGAGATCGGTTGGGCGTTCGACTCCTCCGATCACGTCTACCAGTTCGTAGACAACGAATCCGCTCTCGTTCACTCAGCCGATGGACAACGCACCGAAAAGGATCGGGGCGTCTTGCAGATGCTCTTAGCTCACCTCGGGCTCGATCTGCCGACTGGATTCTTCGCGCTTCACGAGGGATCATTCGATTGGAAGCGATATTGGCTGAGGTAGCCCGCGACTCTCCAATGCAGAACAAGCGGCTGCACGACAACCTCTGACCCGCCGTAGAGCTGAAAGCGTCCCGACAATTCAACAATCAACCCGAAACCCACGCTCGCCCTCCGGTCAGGGGTGTGTGAGCCTGGACGATCTGGCTGATGATTTGTCAAGTGTGCATAGCTCGGATGTCCTTTCATGATGTTGAGAGGTGTTGCTTTAGTTAATGACCGCAGAGTGGATGCTAGGAGGACTGCTGTGCGCTCCTTCGCATCAGGCGTAGAATCTAATCGAACCTGAAAATGGGGTGCCAGTGATGAGACAATCTATGAAATCAACGATAGTTCCTCCATGCGTGTTGGCAGCTGCTCTTCTCGCGACCCTGCTTTCTGCAGAGGACACCCGTGAGACAGATTCTCCCTCAGCGCGAATCATACTGTTTGTGCCTGATGAGTCGGAGATGCCTCCGGCGTGGGCGGAAAAACTGCGCAGTATTGCTTTGCGCACCGAACACTTTTTCGCCGACAGCCTGGAGGAGTGGGGATGGGAGGTCGGACGTCGTGAGATATTCTCAAGGAATCCGGAGGGCGAGATCGAAATTAACGTGGTGCGCGGGACACTCCCGGAAACGAGCAGTGGTCGCGATGGGCTTCCTTCCATTATGAAGCAGGCGATTACCGAGACGAGCAGAAACCTGGGCGGCAACTCATCCAGCGGAAGCTTCTGGTGGGTCTTCTATCACTGTCCGGACCATGAAGTTACCGGTTTTCAGGGCGCGGGGGGACGGGACGGTGGACGGGCGATCAACGCCTATCCCATCGCTGAAGGGGATGTGACTTCTGATATTGATCTCGCGTCCAAAGAGATGTGGGCTTTGAACATGAAAGGTTGCATACACGAATTCGGCCACGCGCTGGGCCTCCCTCACATTGGCCCGAAGCTATCGTTGAAGAAGGGCAACTCCCTGATGGGGCCCATTAACAAGGCATTCGCAGCGAAGGCGCCCGGAGTGGAGAATGAGCCTCGAGTCTACTTAAGTGAGGCCAGTGCTGCAATGTTGGCAAAGCACCCATTGTTTGCGGCCAGCGGTCGAGCGGTAGAAGTGAAGCCTTTCGAGATTAATGTATCCAACCTCACTTTCGATCAAACCTCAGAGACCGAGTTCAAGGTCAAGGGAAGAGTGATGAGCGACGTAAAACCTCATACCGTTGTTGTTCTGGATTCCCAACGAGCCTTCGGCGACTACTGGACGCGTTCCTACTGTGCGAAAGTGGATGAGAGAGGCGAGTTCTCTGTGACCGTTGACGAACCGTTTGATAGTCCAAGGGGAATACTGGCCATCTTCTTCTGCCTCGAGGACGGCCGCAACACCGCCACTGGCAGGAAGCAGGTTTTGCAAGGTGATCGAATAGAGATCCGTTATGAGGGCAAACCAGGAGAGCGGAAGTTCAGCCGCCAGGCTCCTACAATGCGTCCTCGGCGAAATAGGGGCTAACAAGATGAAATGAAAAGGCATAGAGCGCCATGGGATAGACTCTTATGATGACCTAAGTTGAAAAGTGAGCAGCACTGGCTTGCCGCGGTTTATCGAGTTAAACAAATGCTCCGGAAAATGAAGAAGCGACAAAACCCCATTGAAAAAGTGATTATCCTGATGCTCGTCCTTTCTGCGGCGACCTGGACCCGAGCTTCCGAAGACGCTCCCGAGGTGCGTCCTTTTGAAATATCGATTTCGGACGAAACTCTGGACGAACTCAAAGAAAGACTCCGTAAAACCCGCTTCCCCTCCGAGGCACCCAAAGAGGATTGGCAGTATGGAGTGCAGGTGGAATATATGAAGAGCTTCGTTGACGATTGGCTCCATTCCTACGACTGGCGGAAAACGGAGTCGACGCTCAACCGCTACGACCACTTCCTCACCGAAATCGATGGATTGGACATCCACTTCATGCACATCAAGTCCAAGCATGAAGATGCGAAACCACTTCTCCTCCTCCATGGCTGGCCTGGTTCATTCGTCGAGTTCATGGAGCTGATCGAACCGCTCACCGACCCTGAAGCTCACGGTGGTTCACCGGAAGACGCCTTTCATCTCGTCATCCCATCCTTGCCCGGATTTGGTTTTTCTGAAGCTCCCAACGAACCGGGTTGGTCCTTCGGCAGAATGGCTCCCGTCATGTCTCAATTGATGGCTCGACTTGGATACGAGCGATACGGCGCCCAAGGCGGAGACTGGGGGGCAGGTGTCTCTATTGCGTTAGGCATCAACGATAGTGATCACGTTTTGGGAGTACACCTGAACCACCCGGGTTTCATGGGTGGTATCATACCTGATGAAAATCCATGGAAGGGGGTCTCCGCGAACGAACGAGAACGACACGCCAATAGGAAAAGTGGGCTGACGGAACACTGGGGATACGGGAGGATTCAAGGCTCTCGTCCGCAAACGATCTCTTATGCCCTGAACGATTCACCCGCGGGTTTGGCGGCCTGGATACTCGACAAATTCTACGCCTGGAGCGATCACGGAGGCGATCTCGATAGCGCCTTCAACCGGGAAAGGCTGATCGACAATATCATGATCTACTGGCTCACCGAAAGTCTGCCGAGTTCGGTGCGAGTTTACTTTGAGAAAGACAACCGCACTCTCGACACGGAGAACTTCAGCGTTCCCATCGGCGCAGCCCTTTTCCCCAAAGAGATTAGTCAACCACCCCGCCGATGGTTCGAACGAAAGTACGGCGATAACGTGAAGCAATATAATATCATGCCGGAAGGAGGGCACTTCGCCGCGATGGAGGAACCAGAGCTACTTATCGAAGAAATTCGTTCGTTCTTCGATGGTTTACAGTAGGCCATCGATGCATCAAAAGGACACCTCGCGTTCAATCGTTTTGGGTTCCATTGGAGGCGGACGCTTCTGGCAAGGTGGATCACGCTGCGAGGGTGATTGACTTCCCTGAAACAAATCTTTACTTTCCAGATGAGATTGTGACCTCAGGTCTCGATCGCTGGGCTTGGAAGCAAAACCAAAACCGGGATGAAACTAAATCGCACCAATCACCGGCTCACCGTTGTTCCCGTCCTGCTTGGTCTGTTTGTGGCGGGATTGAAGGCGCAATCCATCCCGATCCTCAATGCGGGGTTCGAGGTCGACACGCTGCCGAGTGGTCAGCCGATCCCGGACAATACTTTCCGCGTCGATCCGTCGACTCCAACGGACTGGGATATCTATGACCCTAACGCTATCATCAATGGCGGTTCCAATTCCGTGGGCATCATCAATCCGACGAACTCGGACTTTTACCCCGGTGGTGCTCCAGAGGGGAATCAGGCGGCCATTGTTTTTCTGACCTCTTCCGGGACGGGAGAAGCTGGCCTTGAGCAGACATTGACGAGCACTTTGCAACCGGAAACCCGATACACACTGCATGTGGATGTCGGGAACATTGCCTCAGGCATGGGGTCTTCCTTTTCGTCGGATGGGGGTACTGTCTTCTACAATTTGGCGGGGTTTCCCGGTTACCGCATTGAGCTTCTTGCGGGTGGAGTTGTGATTGGTTCAGACACGGGAGCAATTATCGGAGACGGGCAGTGGTCGACACGTTCGATCATCGTCGACATCGGCCCGTCGGAGCCATTGGCTGGTCAGAGTTTGAGCATCCGTCTGGTGAATCTGAACCTCGTCGGCACGCCGACGGAGCCCGGCATTGAAGTCAATTTCGACAACGTGCAGCTCGTTGCTTCTCCCTTGCCGGATCCTATCGAGATCGATTCTTCCGGGGGGCAGATAACGATTACTTTTTCGGGAACACTCCAGAGAACGACGGATCTCGAGGATTCCGAGTCTTGGGAAACCCTGTCTCCTCAGCCGATCAGTCCGTGGACGTTCACGCCGGATGAAGAATTGGAGTTCTTCAGGGTGCTGTTGTCAGAGAATGAGGAAGATAGCGAGACTGACGGGGATTGACACCGGACTACTTCAGGCCGTCGAAGGCGAAGACTTTCAATCCTTTCGCCACGTTGAATATTCGCTCTTATTCCTAGCTGCCTTCTCGCGGAGGCACTTGTCTTATGTTGATCCCTTCCGTGGGAGTCGCTAGCTAAGATGAAAATGATTACACCAAACCCTCGAAACAAGTCGGCGGCATTTGCAGCGGTGATGATCGCTGTCCTAGTAATGGATAAAGAACAGGCCCGTGCTGCCGACGAGGCTGTGCTCAAAGTGCAAGTTTCGAAGGATGGCGGGTATTTTCTTCAGAAAGGCAGCCCTGAGAAGTTTGTGCCGTGGGGCTTCAACTACCTGGGGCAATTCGGCCGGCTTGCGGAAGATGATTGGGACACGCCTGAAGGCTGGAGCCGCATTGAACGGGACTTTGGTGAAATGCGTGATCTCGGAGCGAATGTCGTCCGGTGGCACCTTCAGTTTAAAACCTTTATGAAGGGGCCGAAGTCACCTCGTCAAGAGAGCCTCGATCGCCTCAAGGAGTTGTTGAAGCTCGCCCGCGAGACCGGTCTCTACCTCGACCTGACCGGCTTAAACTGCTTTCGAAAGGATCGCATCCCGGAATGGTATGCCGCGCTTGATGAGAAGGAGCGTTGGCAGGCGCAGGCGGTTTTCTGGGAGGCGATTGCGAAGACCTGCGCCGGCGATCCCATAGTATTCTGTTACAACCTGATGAACGAGCCGGTGATCGCCAAAGCTGCGGAAGGGGAAGATCCGTGGGTCGCTGGTGAACTAGGCGGCTTTTACTTCGTTCAGCGAATTTCCAATGATCCCGCCGGACGAAAACAGGAAGAGATCGCGGAACAATGGGTGGAAAAACTGGTGAAGGCCATACGCAGTCGCGACGAAACCACGCTGGTCACGGTCGGCGCCATTCCCTGGGCGTTTGTTTGGCCGAACGTGAAACCTGTGTTCTTCTCTCCCCGCGTTTCTCGTCATCTGGATTTCGTCAGCATTCACGTCTATCCAAAACCGGGCACGCTGGAAAAGGAACTGCCGGCACTCGCCGTCTATGACATCGGCAAGCCGTTGGTCATCGAGGAAATATTTCCGATGAACTGCTCGCTGGAAGAACTCGACGCCTTTGTCGAGGGTGGGCGAGACAGAGTCGATGGTTGGATCAGCCATTACTTCGGATACACCGCGGAAGAGCATCGCGCCGGGGCTGAACCTTCTCCTTCGGTTGCAGAATTCATGGAATACTGGTCCAGCAAGAGGGCGACGGTAACCAATGCGAACGACTGACCTCCGGGCGCACGGTTAAGGGAACAGTCTCAAGGCTTTGGGATGTGCCCTTGAGAAGCTGTTCACACATACTCGCTTTTGAAAAGCCTGAATCTCCAGACAACAACGGTGCAGTAAGTACCAGCATGGACTAACCACTCGCTTTATCTCGTGGCACTTGCTTGATTCTGTGGCATTCGCTTCATACCCAGTCTCCATTCCTCTCGCTGGCTGAAGGCCAGCTTCACCCTAGCCTGGGGCAGAGCAAAGCGCCGCCCCAGGTTTTCGACATCATGCAAGCCGCACGCTGAAGGCGTGCCTCACCCGGCCGCACCACGGGTAAAGTCCGCCTTCAGCGCACGCTCCGCATGAAACATGATCCTGGGGCGCCGCTGCGCTTTGCCCCAGGCTAGGATAGGGCTGGGCTTTCAGCCCGCTTCTCCCGCAAACTGAAGTCGTCGAATTAGAGCGGATAAAATTAAACTGTAGCCGGAGGTAGATGGTATTGGGCGGAGTCGCGAAGCGACCTCATAACTTGTAGCCGGGGCGCTTTAGTCCCCGGTATAGCGCCCCCAAAGAGTTACGTCGCGATGCGACCGTTAAACCAGTATTGGTCACGCAGGCCATTAAGCGGTCGCTTCGCGACGCGAGAGGTTTTGCGAGCTACCGGACGTTGAAACGTCCGGCTAAAGTTAAACCGTCGCTTCGCGACGGACGGATACGGTTACAGTTTTAATCTAATCGCTCTTGAAGATCGGTCACCGAAGGATGTTCTATTTTAGAAAATCAGTTTTTAAGTTTTTAGTTGGGCCCATGTGAATAGAAACCTATTCTGATCCAAGAACTATCACCGACGAATGATTGCACGATCTCTCAAAGCTCTCTTGGTTCGCTTGCCCGCTTTTGCTCTGTTGCTTTTGACTCAGCCGGTCGCCGCTGGGGCATTGGTTTTTAGCGGTGGCGGCTCGGACCCTCTGCAGGTCGAAGTGACGTCACCTATTGTTTTCACCTTGCCAAGTGGCGAGGGAATTTCGGATACGGAATTGGTGTATATCGTTTTCCACGAGATTTACTCCACTGCGAATCCGACCTTGGAGCAGGAGAGCTTTTCTTCGACGGCCATAGTCACTCCAGATGGTGGAGGTGCCACTTTCAACCCCTTCAGCGCAGACGTGCTGAACTTTGACATCGGCGATATCACAGTTCGTGATATCAATTTTCATTGGATCGCTTCTGGCGCCGTGGCCAATGGTGATACGCTGACGCTCGGACCCGGCGTCATCTCGATTGGTAACGCCAATGCAAATGTGCGTGTCCCGGATAATCTAGGCAGTAGCGTAACGGTAGGTATCACCACGCAGGCGAATGGATTTTTTGATCTTGATTCGCAAATCGTGAGTGTGATCCCCGAATCCTCTTCCGCGCTGCTGCTGTTGGTCGCGGCAACGGGCTTGATTCGCCGACGTCGGTAAGCACTATGCTGGGGCTTCCGTGGAGCGGTGACTGAGCTGCCGGACCAATGAACGTTGAACGAAAACTCCGCTCCTCCGGGAACACGGCTGCGATGTGGGTGAACTATGGATGCGCCGTCGTGATTTGCGGATCGCTTCTCGGTCTGAAGATTTACATCGCGGCGACCGGCGAGTTTGAGGCGCGTTGGATGGTGATCCGCTTCATGCCGCTCTACACTTTCGGGGTCATCGTTTGGCTCGGTGCGTGCGCTTTTTCAGTGACACGATGGATACGGCATGGAACGTCACGGACACCCATGGCAGAGCGAATTGCCGCGCTTTCGCTTCCCATCTGCTTAATCCTCCTTTTTATCACGTGACTGGAATGCGAATCGAAGAAAGTGGTGAACAAACGCTATACGCAGGTCGAAAAACCAAAGTGAAATTTCCATTAGCTTTCGCCATTTTCTCCTTCCTTTTCTCGTCGATGACCATGGCCGAAGACACTCCGCCTGGAGCGCTGGGCTACTCGTTTCCTGACGAGTGGGAGGAGCACGCGGGAACGATGATGATCTTTCCTGCGAAGCACAGCTATGGATTGAAGACGAGGGGGTTACGCAAGGAGTTTGCGAGCGTCGCAAAGGCGATCGCCGCTAACGAGCCAGTGCATGTTTTCTGTTTTTCTCCGGAACTGGAGGATTGCCAAAAGCTGTTTCGCGACACGCCCAACATCACGATCCATGGCGGTGATTACCGGATAGATTGGGCGCGGGATAATGCGCCGATGGTGTTGAAGAACGCGAAAGGCGAGCTGGCGTCTGCGGGTTTTCGTTTCAATGGATGGGGCAAAAAGTATCGAGGTTGGCAGGACGATGTCGATACTCGCGACAATATTTCACGTGCAATGGGGTGGAAGATTTTTCCGTCGGCGCTGGTGTTGGAAGGTGGCGCGATTGAGATCGGCGGAGGAGTTGGGATTGTTACGGAGTCGTGCGTGTTGAATCCAAACCGCACGGATTGGCCGAAAGCGCGTGTGGAAGAAGAGCTGAAAAGGATGCTCGGGCTGGACAAGATCATCTGGATTGAGAGTGGACTGATGCCGGATCCGATCACCGATGGTCACGTCGATGGCTTGTTGAAGTTTGTCGCGAAGGATACCGTGCTGCTCCACACCACCGACGACCGAAACGATCCAAATTACCAAATCTGCAGGGACGCGAAGCGGGTCCTTCTGGCGAATGGGATGAAGGTCATCGAACTCCCCTTGATGGACGACATGGTCCACATGAATTTCTACATCGGCAGCGGCGGCGACGTGGCTTATGTCCCAATCTGCGGCGATCCCGAACAGGACGAACCGGCCTTGGATATCATTGGCAGTTTCTTCAAGCGGGTTGTCCCCATCGAGTCGAACGACATCGCCAAAGCCGGGGGCGGAATCCACTGCTACACCCAGCAGATACCACGGTGATGCGCTCTAAATCATCGAATTTCAATGTGTAGTGCCTGTCACGAAAATGGGCTGCACATTGGGAACTTTTCGACCAATCGATGGCGATGAACACTCTTGATGATCCAAGTGAAATCCACTATCGAGTCGCACCACCATGAATGAACTCCAGGTCAATTTCACCGACACGCTGATCGTTTCTCTGGTGGTTCTCTTCGTAGGGAGCCAGATGACGCGGAGGATTGGATTTCTTGAGCGGTATAGCATTCCGCAGGCGGTGAGTGGTGGTCTGGTGGCTAGCTTGATCGTGCTCTTGATTGCCGTATCGGGCGGGCCGAAAATCACCTATGATCTTGTGCTGCGGGATCTGCTCTTATTGGTTTTTTTCAGCACGATCGGGCTGTCGGCAAAGTTTTCCCGCTTGCAGGCGGGAGGTCGTCCGCTGCTTATCATGGTCGCGTGTGCGGCTGTCTTTCTCATTATTCAAGACGTCACCGGTGTGCTTCTTGCCCTTGGTCTTGACGCCCCACATCCGGCGTATGGTCTCTTTGCGGGCAGTGTTTCCTTTGCGGGTGGTCATGGGACGGCGATTGCCTGGGGGAACGAAGCCGAGGCCGCCGGGTTGGACGGTGCGAGCCTCATCGGTACGGCGTTTGCGACCTTTGGGCTGGTGGCCGGCGGCATCATCGGTGGCCCGATTGGCGAGCGACTGATTCGCAAATACCGTCTCTCGACGGGAGACGAAGGAGACCAACCGATGATGGCGAAGCAAGATGCGCCGACACCTGACGCTGAACCCGTTACCATGGAGCGTATTCTCGATACGATCTTCATTCTCGCCGTCTGTGTCTCGCTGGGAGAGGTCGTCAATCGCTTCTTCTTCGATGCTGGTGTCAAGCTGCCTGGCTTCCTCACTTCCATGCTTGTCGGCATTGCTATTACCAACGGCGCCGATCTCTTCAAACGCCGTATCCGGCAACGTGACTTCGATAAAGTCGGCGAAGTTGCCCTTCAACTTTTTCTCGCCATGAGCTTGATGAGCCTCGATCTCGCGGCTCTTGCTGGGGCGTTTGGCGTCATAGTGTGTGTTCTTCTCGTGCAGGTGCTGGTGATCACGTTCTTCAGTTCGTTCATCGTTTTCCACCTCATGGGTAAAACTTACGATGCTGCCGTCATCGCAGCGGGTTTCACGGGGCTTGGTTTAGGTGCAACACCCGTGGCTATCGCCAACATGAATGCCCTAACAAGCAAACACGGACCTTCATTCAAAGCCTTCCTTGTCGTGCCGCTCGTTGGGGCGTTCTTTATCGACATTCTCAATGCGGTGACTATCAAATTCTTCCTCGGTCTGCCCATCATGCGTGACCTGATGTAGTGGCAGCTGCTCGTCGTTTGAGAGCAAGCCATTTATTATAAACGGGTAACTAGTTTTTTGAATCGCGCTCTTTTTCGAGGAGTTGGCGATGCGTGACTACGACCTCGGCGAAGGTCGGGTTCTCGATTTCGTTGGTTCGTTGGTAGAGGTCACTTCGAAGATCGTAAATTTCTTCGGCGATGATCGTCTGGCTTTTGAGTTCGAACCATTGGGTGTATCGGTGATTGGCGGTGCGGATGGAATAACCCATTTGCTGAATCGGTCCCTTTCGATTCCAGGGGCGGCAGGTTTGGGTGAGGGCGGCCGGTCGGTGTTTATCGCTCGCGCCTTTCATGACCGGGACAAAACTCCTGCCATCGATTCCCTGTGGAGCGGGCAAGCCGCTTAGTTCACTCAAGGTGGGAAAGATGTCGATGTATTCGACGAGCGCATCACTCGTGCCGGGGGTTTGGCCGGGAGCGTGCACGAGGAGTGGAACGTGAGCGTCAAGTTCGCGCACGGTGACTTTTGCCCAGTGGTCGTTTTCCCCGAGATGATAGCCATGGTCGGACCAAAAAAGAATGATCGTGTTCTCGGCGAGACCGCTTTCGATGAGAGCGGCGAGGACTTTCCCGATATTAGCGTCGAGATAGCTCGTCGCCGCATAGTAGCCGTGACGCATTCTTGCTTCTGTATCAGCGGGAATGGGGCCCTTGCTGGGGACGTCGGCGAAGCCGCGGATTTCGCCGGCGTTGGGCCAATTCAAGTCGCTAATACCATCGACACGTTCCTTGGAAGAAAGGGGAAGAACGTCCTCGCGTTGATACAGGTCCCAGTAGCGTTGGGGCGCATTGAAAGGGGAGTGCGGCTTCATGAAACCGACCGCGAGGAAGAAGGGCTGATTGCTCGCGGCTAACTTTTCGATCGTTTTGACGGCGTCGGCGGTGATTGCGGCATCGATATAGGGGTCGTCTTCGCCTTTCAGCGGAGCGGCCTCGGCGACTGTGGCTTTCTGCGCGTTGTTTTCTGGAAGCGCATAGTCGCGGAAGTGACTCACTTTGTCGAAGCGTGCCGGAACCGACCAAGCGCGGTCATTGTCATTGGAGGCGCCGTAGTTGTGGAGGATTTTCCCGATGGATTCGGTGCGATAACCATTCTCTCGGAAATGCTGCGGGAGGGTGATGGCATCGGGAGCGGTCTCGCGGTAATTGGTGCTCAGGCGATAGACGGAAATACTGTCAGGTCGCTGACCGGTGAGAACGGATGCGCGAGATGCATTGCAACTGGCGAACTGGCAGTAGGCGCGATCAAAACGCATGCTCTTGGCCGCGAGCTTGTCGAGATTTGGTGTGACGGCGAGTTTATCGCCGTAGCATCCGATATTCATGCGCAGGTCATCGGCGGCGATGAAAAGGACGTTCGGTTTGGATGACTCTGCGCTTATCGCGTGGTGCGAGAGGGTCCAAGAGCAAAGGATCCCGACAACGAACCGAACAGCAAAAGAAGCTTGAGCCATTAGGAAATCCTCAAGGGAAGAAGCTCCAGCTTTCAACTGGTCGTGGTTACTGGCAGACAAAGGTTGCGCCATCTCTTACGTTTACTTTCCACTGGATGAATTCAAAGAAGCAATTGATCAGTTGAGTTGTTGATGAGCACCCGAGTAAAGGAATCCGGCCTGCCAAGCGCGTGGACCAAGCCTAAAGAAGTGGCACGACTGCATCTTCTTTGCGCTCACTCGGCATCGAAAGCAGTGGTGATCCGGCGAAAACCCAGCAAGCGCGTACACCTGATATCGTGGGATACCGCTGCAGATGCCATTGAGCATGGGTCCTGGTTCAATGGCAAGATTTACGCCGAACGATGCGACCTTTCCTGGGATGGACAGTGGATGGTTTATCTCGCAATGGGTTCGAACGGCGAGACGTGGAATGGGATCTGCAAACCACCGTGGCTACGTACGATTGCCGACGTTCCAAATGTGGGAACGTGGGCCGGTGGCGGCTATTTCTCTGGTAAACGGATGCTTCAATCCAACGATGTTTGGCACAGTGACCGATCACTGAGTGAATTCTCGAAATCGAAGCAGTTTCCATTCTCTATTGAGCGGATGGAATCGGGCGGCGAGGTTTTTCCAATTCTCTCCCATCGATTGGAGCGTGACGGTTGGAAGCGGGAAGGCGAGTTCGGGAAGGAAAAGAAGATTTCACTTAAGCACAGCGGGTATTCGGCACTCTGCCTCGATGATCCGGGATGGTCGTGGCAACCCACCTCTGAGCACCCTGTGCTTAGGATGTTTTACCGAGGTTATTTGGTGCGCGGGTATACTTTTGAGTTTCGACTCGACGGTTCAGATCTCTTGGATGCGGATGTCGATTGGGCGACATGGGACGCCAAGGGAGAATTACTCGTGGCGCGTGAGGGGTCCATTCAGCGTTATTCCCTGAAGGGGTTAAGTCAGGGTAGGCCGGATTTTTCTCTGAATCTGGAGAGCCTTCATCCTCCCACCGATGACGAAAGCGATACCTCGCAGGGCGCCGATCTTCGTTAGTTTCAACTTAGGATACAAACTCTTTCGCGTACTATAATGGCGGCTGAAACGGGTTTGCGTAACGTCGGAGTTATGAAAATGATATCTCTCTTCTCTGTCCTTACTCTCTTGGCGACATGTTTGCTGCTAACCAGTTGCAGCATCAAAACGACCAGCACTCATACGGTCAAGAGTGAGTTGGACCGGTTTAGCGAGGAAATGAATGGCCGCAAAGTGGAGTTTGAGAACTGGACCCTCACGATCGACGGGAAGTCCATTCCCATTGAAAAGAAAGAGTCAGTTATTCGCGTCGAACAGGGAGGCGGAAAGGTCGATGTTTTCGTCAACGATGTGCAGGTTCACGATGAGTAAACCCCGACCGTCCCTGACCAATCAGCGCACGCGGCCGTTTTAAATCGGCGGAAGTAGGGAGGTTAAGCCGCGGCCGTTTTGACGACTTCCACCGGGCCGTGGTCGTCGTGCTGGATGGCGGTGTGGTCGCAGCCTTCCCCGTGTTGATGCTGGTGATCCTGTTTACTCCTCCAATGATTGAGCGGCAAGACTCGATTGATGCATGTAGCGAAGGCGTTTGCCATTCGTCACGGTGGCGGGACATTCTTTGAGGCCATGAAGATTCCAGCGCTTACCGGCATCATTCGGCGCCGACTTTTGATCAACTACCGCGTTTCGCCTTCCGTGGTGCAGGCAATAATACCGGAGCGTTTTCGTCCTAAACTGGTTGATGGCCATGCGATAGCGGGAATTTGTCTTATTCGGTTGGAGAAGATTCGCCCGAAGGGGACACCCTCGGCGGTAGGGATCTCCAGCGAGAATTCGGCTCATCGAATCGCCGTGGAATGGCAGGACGATAACGGGCAGACGCGGGAGGGAGTCTTTGTGCCTCGTCGCGATACGGATTCGTGGCTCAACGCACTCGCGGGCGGGCGTTTGTTTCCCGGAGTGCATCATCACTCTTCTTTTCTCGTCGAAGACGAAGGCGGCCGAATCTCGATGCGTATTGATGTCGGAGGGAGGCAGAAGCCACTTGTCGCTTTGGAAGCGCAAGAGACGACAAAGTTTCCCGAAACCTCCGTCTTCGAATCATTGGAGGATTCCTCTTCCTTTTTCGAAGCGGGTTGTGTGGGTTATTCCTCTCGTCCCGATTCCTGTAAGCTGGACGGACTCTTGCTGAAAGTCACCGACTGGAAAGTTGCGCCGCTTGTCATGAACCGCATCGAGTCGTCTTTCTATGACGATCCGTCTGTCTTTCCCGAGGAAAGTATTCACTTTGATCACGCGTTGCTCATGCGTGATATTCCACACGAGTGGCATTCGGAGCCTGCGATGAGTTAACC
>JBCCWV010000017.1:0-41098 GCA_039192745.1 Verrucomicrobiota bacterium
CCTAACAAATGCAACATCGTCGCGTGCAAGTCGTGCACGTGCACCGAGTTTCCTGTGACTTGGAGTTACAGGGCTTCGCCAGAGACTTCTCGCTCGCAATCAAACGGGTGGTGGCGTCGCGGTCGAGGGACGATTTGCAGAACCAAAATCCGCTTTGGTTGCTCCCTTTCACTCCGCAAATGCTCCCTGATTCTTGTTGGCGTAGCTTCCTTCCACACTCCTATTCCAATTCGCTGTCATCGGCGTCGCCCGGAACACTGTCCGCGTAGCCGCCGAGATCCGACGCCGCTTTTTCAAAAGTCCTCGCAGAGGCCGCCGGTTCCTTTAAAAAACTCATTTCTGCGCGTTCCAATCTCACTCTTTCCTTGCTCGCGACAACCAGGCTCGAGAACAATATCGTTTTCCCAACCTCCCGCATCAGTCGCCGATCACACCTCATGACTCCACCCCTGGAAAGTTCGCCACGCTTCAGACTGCTGGTCCTTTGTCTCCTTTACCTCGCCCAAGGTCTTCCCTTCGGTTTTGTCACCGGCACACTCGCCGGCTATCTCGCGGACAAGGGATACGGATTGAAAGAAGTCGCCGAAATCACCTTCGTCGCGCAATTCCCGTGGACCTTTAAATTCATCTGGGGCCCCATCATCGACCGCTTCAGCTTCCCGCAGCTTCGCATGGGCCGCCGTCGGCTTTGGATCCTTTTCGCGCAGTCGATGATGGTCACCACGCTGTTTTTCATGCTCTTTTTGCCGGACCTCTCGACCGGGATGACGACCCTCATTTGGCTCGTCGCCCTGCACAACGTCTTCGCTTCACTCCAAGACGTTTCCGTCGACGCCATGGCCGTCGACCTTCTTCCCGAGAATGAAAGGGGCAAGGCAAACGGATTCATGCGGGCGGCAAATTACTTCGGCACATTCATTGGCGGAACCGTCATGGGGATCATTACCCATCGCCATGGCCTCGATGCGGCATTGCTGCTTCAGGTCGTGATCATGATCGGAATCATGTTTGCGCCTCTTCTCCTGCGTGAGCGCAAACACGATCGACTTCTGCCCCGCCTGGGTCGGACTAACACAACCCCCGAAGAGGTCCCACCTCCGCCGGACAACTCAACGATCCAGCTTTTCAAAAACCTTCGCCGGGCCTTCTCCCTGCGCTCCACGATCCTCGGAGCCGTCCTCGCGGTGGTTATCCTCGGGGCCACAACCTGTCTTTCATCGGTCCGGAAAGTCCTCGTTCTTCAAGACCTTGGTTGGACGTTGGAGGAATACTCAAAATGGGTCCTGGGATCGGAATACCTATTTGCCCTCGCCGGATCGATCACCGGGGGATTCCTTGCCGACCGCTTCTCGGCGAAGAAGGTCGCGGGCATCGCGGCGGTCGTGCTAGGGACCGTGTGGATCGCCTTTTCCCAATCTCACGACTTTTGGCCGAATCGCGAATTCATCGTCGGCTTCGTCTTCTTCGAACAATTTTCCATCGGAGTCATGACCGTTTCCCTTTTCGCGATCTTCATGGGCCTCAGCTGGCCCGCTATCGCCGGAACACAATTCACCGCCTACATGGCGCTGCTCAACGTGTCGCTCACCAGCGGTACGAAGATCGCATCCACGCTCGGTGACTCCCTCTCATTCCCACTCGTCTATCTCGTCGCCGGCATCGCTCAGATTGCCTTCATCGGAATTCTCGTCTGGATAGACCCGCAGGAAACGCGGCGAAAACTCGGCGATATTTCCTCAAAGCAGGCCGACTGCGACGCTGGCTTCGATTCCGACGGAAACCGGTCGTAATCGCTCCGACACCACTTGCGACAACGCTGATTCCCCGCTACTCTACAGGTCCACTTTTCAATCCACTCGAGACGGGGGCGTTCCGGTTTCGACTTGTGAACTTGAAGTTCAGGTGGCATGCCGAGGTTGATCGGTTGGCCTCGTAAAAAGCCGATCAAAAACATAATTGCAGACACTGATCTCGCACTTGCCGCTTAATTAGCGACACGTCCCAGGCTTGACGCCTGTTAGAGTCCGGGGCGAACACCAACAGGCTAGTCCTTCAGCGGGGTGTCCGCGCTGTCCGGCGAAATTAAACAGGACAGTACGGAGGGGCCTCGCGCCGGCCCGGTCTCCCCTCCCGACAATCCAAGGCCGACTAAGCATGTAGAAACTTGGATAGACGGTCACGAGGACAGGGGTTCGACTCCCCTCGCCTCCATAAATTTTTTACTGTGAAAAATTTACAGTGCAACTTTGAGGTTTATTTAATGCCGGAAGAGCGTTGTTCCTGAATATCGAAATGGATTCTGAGGTTATGGGAGGGTTTCCCCTGTCTTTCCTATCAATTCTAAGGATTGTCTACCGGGGGTCCTCGGAAATCGAGGTCTTCTCGAAGTCGTATTTCCAAACCTGGTCACCGTAGCTGACCTCGACCACTTCGCTTCCGGCTCTGTTCTTCATGAATGGACTGCTGTAGGCGAGTTCGGGATTCAAATTGATCGTTTCGCCGTTGATCTTTGGCAAATTGTAATCCTCACCCTGTTCCTTTCGCATCGCCGGAGTCATCGCAAAGAACTCGAGTTTTGAAGAGTTGGGACCCTCATAATCCACTCGATCGTCTTCAAATGTCAGCGGCGCCGACAGGATCTGCTTCCGGAACTCTTCAAAGTTCCCGTAGTCGGCCTCCCGTCCCGTCTGGATAATGATGGGTGAATAGGGATCATTCAGATACATCTGGCGATAGATGGAGTCGGTCCAGAAGTGACCACCCGAGACAGCTTTCACGGCGGCATAGGCATCCTCATTGTCGACAAACACCCAACCATCTTTCTCGGAAACCCTTCCCAGCAAAGCATCGAAAACGAGCCGGGTGTCCCGGTTGTCCACGTAGGGTCCGTCTGAACACAATTGGGTAATCCTGACGTCCCGATGCTGGACATTCCATTTCTCCCCGGTGTAGGCGTCCAGAGATATGGCCCCGAGATTCCTGAAGATCACTCCGCTCCATCGTCCCATCGATCCATTCTTTGCTCCCCGGTTCGGGTCATACATTCCACACCCGGTGACATACTCTGGAGTGCACCAGGCGTAGTGAATCGCGTTGCATTCTTTGCCACCATAGGTCTCGCGATCGTTGATGATCTCATAGGGTTCGGACATCGGCCCCAGCTTGCGCAACAGGATCGCCGGTTCTGGTACCTCGTAACTGCTCGCAGCCGGCATCGTCAGGAAATAAGAGTTTCCCCGCTCACCGTAAAGCATCGCCTGGATCGGATCCCAACGGTCACCAAGTCCCCCACGTTTAGCCCGCCCTTTGGTGCCTCCGCGTAATCCCGAAATCGTAATTTGAGCCGACTCCACCATGGCCAGGTCCATGTACATTTTTGCCCGCTGCCGAATGACGGGATCAGGCGCCAGCTCGATCAGGTTGAAGTAATGCGGATAGGTCTTGTAAGTGTAGGCGGACGATCCTAACTGATACTGAATTCCGTACAGTGCCCACTGCTTTACAGCCTCGCGATAAAACCTGACATAGGCTTCGTATCGCTCCGCGATAGTGTCTCCGGCCACGAGAGTTTCATTTTGATACTTTGGATCATCCTTGAGCACTGAAGTCGCGAAGAAGTCCTGCAATCGCACGCAGAGCGGATGATCATCATTGAATCCCATGAGATAATCCCCGTTCTCCAGGTATTCATTCATCAAAGCCGTGTTCAACGGCCGCTTCTTGCGTGTGCTGTTTAACTCTTTGAAAAAGTAGGCTTTCAAGGCAGCTTCCGTTTCAGGCTCGAGTCGCCCCGGAAACTTCTCTGCTCCGCTGTAACAGGTCATGAAGATCCACAGCATGTTGCCGGTGGAGGATCCGAATCCGTTGGTCTCGGCCTGTTCCTTAAGAACCGCATTGGCTTCGGAAAGGTTCTGGCCCGTCATCATCGCAGAAACCGTCCAGGCACTCAGCCCCCAACCTGAAATATGAGTCTCCACCTCCGACGAGGGTGAAGGATCCCGTCCGCCTTCACGGGTCATGTATTCCTTCCGCCACGCCAGGCTCTTCTCACGGGTCGCTTTGACGAGTTCGCGCTCCAGGTTGGGGATGGTGTTGAGGAGAGTCTCAGGGGCCTTCTCCTGAATGCGAGCGATCGCCCGCGCTGCGGCCACCCGAACGTCGAGATCTTCATCGGAGTCTTGCAACCGTTCTTCGAGCCCGGGCTGCGCCGTCTTCGCCTTCGGCCCCATCAGCTCAAAGGTCTTCGCCGCAGACCAGCGGGCAAACCAGTCCTCGTCTTCGAGCAAGGCGACCACTTCAGCTACAGGCTCAGGTCCCATGCGATCGAGGAGCATGCTCATGTACTTCCCCGCGGTCTTTTCGTCCTTCTTCATGGACTCCAGGACCAGCGGCACGATCTCCTCACCGGGTTTAGTCAGGGAAGCTACGTAGTAGGTCAACCAGTACTCGTCCTGCACCGGATTCTTGAGAAGCTCAGCCACCTGCGGGCCTGCCTCTGGACCCAACTTTCTGGTGATGAACAAGTCGATCATCGGGTCGTAGCCATAAGCTTTGAGCAGGGACGGATAGGCGTCCGGCCCCAGCGCACCCATGGCACTGATCAAATTGAGCAAACGACCCGACACCGCGGTTGATCCTTCAAACTCCGCCTCCAGCGAACGGATCAGTTCTACCTCAAGAGCCGGGATCATTTCACCCTTCAACTTCTCCGCCGGCATTCCCTGCAATTCTTTGATGATCGCCAGCCCGGAACTGGTCGGCCGATCGATTGTCGCGCCAATGCGACTGGCGTCGAGATTCAAAGCTTCCGCCAGTTCGGACGGAGACAATTCACCTTCTCGCAACAAGGTGATCACGTCCCGGTCGGCGTTCTTGTTCTTGCGCTTGATGTGCTTCTTGTTCGGTTTCTCCGCCTGCTCACTATCCTCTCCTTCGGCGAACCCCGTCACGGGAATCGCTGCAATGAGAAGACTGAAAGCCAATGCTCTGAAGATCGTTAGAAATGCCATGATCACTTTTCTACAATGGTGTTGTTTCCAAAGTCGTACTCCCACTCCCGGTCACCGTAGGTCACGGTGACGACGTCACTGCCAACCTTGTTGTTCAGATAGGGACTGGAGTAGTTTCGCGTCAGATTCAGGTCCAACTCTTGCCCATCGATCCTCGGCAGACTTTTGGGATAAGCTTCATCGAATTCGTCTGAATCCTTGCAGCGAAAAAACTCGATGCGGGAGGAGTTTGGACCGGTGTAGTCGACCACATCCTCGGTTACCTTGAGCGGAGCTTTGAGAATGGCTTTCTGAAACGCTTCGAAACTCCCGTAATCGGCCTTGCGTCCCGTCTGAATGATGATTGGAGAATAGGGGGCGTTCAGATGCATCGTTCGACGCGCCGGTTGCGCCCAGTAGTAACCACCCTCGGCCGGGCGGACGGCAGCGTAGGCTTCGAGATTCTCCACAAAGACCCAGTCGCCAGATTCCTCCATCCTGGTGATCGATACAAAGTCGACCTGGGGATTCCCTGTGTAGCTGGCGCCCTTAAAGATCTGGGCGATCATCACGTCCTTGCTCTGAACGTTGTATTTTTCCCCGGTATAGGCCTGCAGTTCAATCGCGGCGCTGTTGCGAAAGACCACGCCGCTCCACCGCCCCATGGTGCCGTATCCGAGTTCGCGACCCTGGTAGGTTTCGATCTCTCCATTACGGTTGTGCCGATACTTGTCGACCATGGGCCAATGCCGGACATCGAACATGGCGCAACCCATCACATAGTCCGGCGTGCAATAGGCGTAGTTGAGCTGGCGAGACAGCAAGGTTCCCTTCTCCCCTACGTGACGGTTGGCAATCTCGTAGACCGGTTCCGTCGGGCCCAGTTTGCGGAGCAGAATGGCCGAAACCGGTGGCTCATAGCCTTCAAAGCCAGGCAACTCCAGCAGGTTTCCGTGATACTCCCCATGGAACATGGCCAGGTATCGATTGAAGCGCCCGGTCAGGCCATTGTCCTTGCATCGGGACTTGCTGCCGCCACGTAAACCGCTGATCGAGATCTGCTCCGCCTCCACCAGGGCGAGGTCCATGAACATTTTTGCCCTCGTCGCCACAACGGGATCGGAAGCGAACTCTGCCAGGGCCAGCAAACCCCGATACGTCTTGTGCTCGTAGTTGGTGCTTCCGAGCTCCGTCCACATTCCGTGCAAGGCGAGCCCTTTCATTCCCCTGGCCATCACTTCAGAGGACAAGCGATACCGGTCGGCCACGGTATCCCCGTTTTGAAATTTCCTTCCGGAGAACTCAGGGTCACCGGCTAGAATCTGTAAAATCAGGTGCTGGTTGGCCTCGTACCGCATCGGGCCATTCGACATCTCGAGAATGCGGGCAGAGTTCTCCTTGGCCAGCTCATGCTGGAAGTACTCCACCGTTTTGATGGAATAGCGGGCCGACTTTCCCGGACTGGTCAGGAAACCCATCTCGAATGTCTTCATTTCATCGAGGACCCGAAAGCAGAACACTTTCAGGAGCTTCTCGGTCTCGGGCTCCAACCTCCCGGGAAAGAACCGACTGTCGGCGCCGAACAGGAGCACGAAGTGATGGGCCTCCGTATCTGAGGCCGATCCGACCAGTCCATCATCGCCGAGTGCAAGGTCCTCCAATCTTTTCTCGATGATCTGGCGAACCAGCCGATTCTGCGCTTCGACCTCCCGGTTGGTCGCAAGCAGGTAAAAGGGCTGCTCCCACTCTTTGGTCTTGTTGTAGAGCGAAAGGTGACGAGCCAGGGTCTTCTCTGAATTCGACCCGAGGTGCTTTTCCCAAAGTTCAGGATCCTGTGCTGCTTTCCGCTGCTCCCGGGTCAGGGCCACGATTTGCTCCTGGACGTCGGGAATCTTCGCATAGAGATCTGCCGCATCGATTCCCCGGATCGAAGCGATGGCCCGGGCGGCAGCCACGCGCACATCGATGGCTTCCTTCTCGTTCAGCATCGTCGCCTCCAGGGCCGGAAGCACATCCGTCATGTTGGGACCGATCATGCCGAGGATCGTTGCCGCGCCCCTTCGGGACCGGGCATCCGTTGTCTTCAGAAGTTCCGCGAGGGCGGGCGCCGGAGTCTTCCCGTAACCGCTCATCATCATGCCGGTGAGGCGGGCCGCCCTGAAGTAATCAGAGCGCAGGATTCCCACGTTTCGCACCGGCTCCAGCAAGGCGGAAATCTGTTCCGGTTCCGGCTGCGCGTAACTCATTTGCCAGAAGTCGAATTTCTCCTGCTTCGATCGATTGCTCTCGTTCCAAATCTCCGGCGTGTAGTGTTCTGCAATCCGGGAATTAACCGCCGCCAGCGCTTCCGGTTCCGGCCCGATAATCGACAGGTTGTAATACTTGCGGTCTTTCATGACGCGCAGGATCGCAGGTGCCGCCTTCGGCCCCATCTGACCGATCGTTTCAAAGCTGCTCGAATTGAGTTTCTTCTTCGCCAAAAGATCCTTTTCCAGAGCGGCGATGACCTCGTCATCGAGTCCACCTTGGGCCATCCCGCGGAGGAGGAAATCCACTTCCCCCTGCATCGCCTTTCGCTGAGCCTCCCTTCGCTTGTCGTGTTTCCGCTCTTTCTTCGGATCCTTCTCTGCCGTTCCGCTTTGTTCAGGCTTCGATGGGGTTGTCACGGTAAAGCCAAACACGGCAGAAACCGACGGCTCTCCAATGCGAACGAGCGTTTCGATCACCGCCGCTTTCAAGGGTGGGTTCTTCTTCACCTCTTCGAGATAAAACTCCGGATCCAGCAGCACCTTCAGCGCTGGCGCGGCACCAGACCCCATCTGACCCAAGCCTTTTACGATTTCAATCTGCTTCGCCGTAGACCTTTTGCTGTCTTGAAGCTCAGCGAGCATCACGTTTATCGATCCGCCGCCATTTTCCTGGCCAAACGTCAGTCCGACGACACCCGAAAGAATCAGCGCCAGAGCCGCGATTTGCCGATTACTACCCATGACCTTACCAGTGATATTTGTTTCCATTTTCATGCAATTTGGAGATTTCCGAGGCCGACAGCGCTTCTTTGAAAATCATTAATTCACCGAATCGACCATTGAAGCGTCGGACCTTTTGTGAGCCGCTATCCGTGCGGGTCCGGTTGGCAATCTCTGCCAGGCCAACCTCCACCGGCACCATTTCCGACAGATTCGTTACTCCTAACAGATCCCCGTTCCGGTATTGGGAAACTATGCCCTTCTCGCCGTCATAAACTGCCACCAAGCACATCCAGCGGTGGAAATCTCCCGTTTGCAGAGTGCAGGGCACGCTGGAAGTTTTCTCTTTGGATGACAGACCGTTGTTCACCACGAGTTCCAGCGCGCCACGTCTCAGAATGCGCCAATGAACAGCGCCCTTCCTTTCCCACTCCTCGCTGTCAAGTAGCACACTTTGCTGACCATCGAATCGATCGAGGCGTACCCAGGCCGCCAAGGTCATCGAGTGAGTTCTCCCCGGCACGTCGATACGTACGCGGTCCGCAGGATTCTTGAAATCCAGTGAGCGCTTCAGGTCACGCCAACGTCCCCATTTCCAAACAGCTCCAACGATGGCTCCATCCAATTCCGGGTATTGATTCAAGGAAAGGTTCGGCAGCGTCCGATCTGCTTCCGGAACGGGCTGAAAATCGTAATAGGCGAGGAGCCGGGGATCCGCTTTGAGCGAGGCAGATGCTGCCTGCCAACGTTGGTAGGTGAGCAAGCGGATCTCCCGCACCCGGCGGGCCAGTTCCTCACGGCCGACGAAATGGTCAGCATCGACCGCGATCTCCGATTGCCTCCCATTCGGCTCCACTAGTTGACCTTGTCCCGCCGTCAGTTCTTGGCCGTTGTCGGTGGCCGATTGCGGGGTGAACAATTCGACCTTGCCATCAAGGACATGAACCGCGGTGCCATTGTCCTGAGTGACTTCCACCGCAAACTCCGTGCCGAGGTCAACCAGCTTGAGCTCTCGCGTACGGATCGTGAACCCCTGTGCCTGCACCGGAACCTGAGCGCGCAACTTGCCTTCGTGGAGCGTTCCGCCGTATTCCGATTGGATCTCAATCACGGCAGGCGCCTCCAGGATCACCGAAGCGCCTGAGTAGAATTCCAGTTCGATGACTCCCTCGAGAAGCTCCCAGCGTCCCGGCGAAATTGATTCATAGGGGAGGAAGGAGGCGTCCTTCCACTTGGCTTCCACGGCATGAACCAGCAACGCCACTCCATCATCTTCCGTTTCTGCAACAATCGGTTCGGTGGATGTGGCTTCGCGAAAAACCAGATGCCCGACGATGCCAAGCAGCAGAATGATCACAGCCGCGGCTGCCCACCGTTCCAGGCGCAACCGGCGGATCTTTCCACTCGGTTCCAGATCTGTAGTCTCGGCCGACGCCGGTCCATACAAGGTGGAGGCAAAGCTTCGAAGGTCCGAGTCGAGCATGCGGTATTCCAGCAACTGTTCGCGAAGTTCCGCGTCGCGGCGCAATGCCCTTTCCAGTTCGGCAAACTCCTCACCGGTCAGTGACCCGGAGCAATAGCCGTCGACTAGATCCTGTTGGCGGTCGCTCATGCCATCTCCTCTCCTCGTTGGGCGACGCCGAGTGTGTCTTGAATACAGCGGTGCAACTTCTGCCGGATTCGAGCCAGCGCTTTATAGAGCCCAGTTGGGCTCCGGCCCACTTTGGCCGCCGCATCCTTGATCGAAATCCCATCGGCGTAAGCAGCCTTAAGGAGATTTCGCTGAGCCGGTTCGAGTTGAGGCAAGCACCCCTGCAAGGCTCGCTGCCGAGCCGACTGTTCGGCAGCCAACTCCTCAGCCTCGGTAGCGAGCAATTCGAAAACATCCTCACTGAAAACAAGGCGGTCGGTGGCCCGCATGCGGCGGTATTTCAGAACTTCAAAGCGGGCAATCATGAATGCCCAATCGATGAATTTCGACCCGGGTCGCTCCGGATCGAACTGATCGAACTTGCGCCACATCACGAGGCTGGCTTCCTGCATGACCTCGTCCACCCCGTCCCAACTAGGAAGAAGGGACGTCACAAATGCGCGCACGTTCCCCTCGTGGGAAGAGAAGAGGCGAAGAAAGTTCTCTTGGTCGTTTGGTCTTGCGGGTTCGTTGCTCAAAAGTTTCTCAGTGAAATGGCCGTTTTTTGGAAACTACGGCTGCGCCGAAAATTGCCCGGTCGTTTCCAAAAAAGCAGCCCTAGTGGCTTCAATTGAAAGGGGCCACGATACGATACTTTGAACGAAGCTTGGGCTTCTACCAGCAATCTGAGAATACCAAAGAGCGCGAGGGCAAGGCGTGTGGCTTCCTGTTTTTCCATCGCAATACGTTGATAATCAACAAAAAATTGAGGTTCGACTCCCCTCGCCTCCACCATTTTCAAAAAGAACCTGCTACTCAGCAGCTATGCGCCAAGGGTCCACGAGAGCCCCAAACACGGTTTTCCGATAATACCTCAGCCGATCGACACTCTCCCCGGCTCTTGCCTTGACGCGCACGGCGTACGTAACGCCGAAAATGCAGGCGGCTAGCTTCTTGCTGTCCGTTTTCGGATCGAGTTCTCCCGCTTCTTTGGCGGCTTCGAGGCGCCCCTCGATCCAGGTTTCTGAAAGCTCGAGATACTGCTTTAGAACCTTCGAAATTGATGGATGACGAGGAGCAATCTCAAGCAGGGTGTTGATCATGAAACAGGCCCTACGATCTCCATGCGCTAGGGAGTCTGATTCCAGATTGCGCAATAGACTCTCGATCTGCTTCAACGGAGATCTGGCTCGTTGCGCTGCCTCGTAGTGCCTCGCTGTCAGGTGGGCATAATGGTGAATGCACTCGATGAAGAGCCCTTCTTTGCTGCCGAAACTGGCGTAGAAACTACCGGCCAGCATCCCTGTCTCCTCCACGAGGTCTTTTATCGAGACACCCTGGAAACCCCATTCCCAGAAGAGCGATGTCGCCGTCTCGAGCACAGCGGCTCTGTCGTGTTTATGCGGTCGCGCCATGGAGATTCATCGCAGTTATTGAACGGTCGATCAATAAATAATTTGACCTCCTGCTGTATGAGTGTTTTTTGAGCGTTCATTCAAAAACATCATTCCACTAAAAATGAAGACCAAAACACCTCAAGTGAACTTGGCCGAGCTGAGGAATCCTCAGTGGACTCCCGAAGAGGCCGCCAACGTCGAACTGATCGCGGGGTTCGTGCAGAACCTGATGAACGATCACGACTTCGACCTCGTTCTCGAACGCTACAACAACAGCGCCTACACCCAGCACAATCGCAATATCCCAGATGGCATCGAGGGCTTGGTGGGGCTTCTACGGAAATTCACTGAACGCTTTCCCGACTACAGCTATGATGTGAAACGGATCATTGCGGATAGCGATCTGGTGTCGTTCCATTCCCATGCGACAATGAAAGCCGCTGATCGAGGCGATGACAGGAAGGGCCTCAACATCATCGACACGTGGAGGATTCAAGATGGAGAAATCGTCGAGCACTGGGATTCGCTTCAACCATTGGACGGATTCATGCGCTTTTACGCCATGATGACCGGCGGAAAAATTCGCAATTCCAATGGAGTTTTCTAAGAAGCGGCGGGCGCGATTCTACCATCGCCGGAATCCATGAAACGGCTATCTGTCGTTCAAACGAAAGAGAAAGACACCAATTACTGGCCCTGGGATACGGCTTCCGGATTCAGGGTTTTGTGGCGGTTCACGCCATGGCTTTACTCCCCTCTCCCGCCGAACTTGGCGCAGCCTTCTTATGGCTCTTCATTTCGATGACACGCAGCAGCGTCGCCAGCAGGCACGGGAGAAAGGTAAGGGTCACGAGGGCGGAAAATGCGAGTCCGAAGAGCACGATGGCACCGAGTCCGCGATAGAGTTCCGTTCCGGCGCCGGGCAGGAAGACTAAGGGTGCGAGGCCCATCAAGGTCGTCGAGGTGGTCATGAGGACGGGCCGGAGGCGAACCGAGAGGGCTTCCTTGACGGCAGTGATCGCATCGAGACCTTGTTCGCGGAAATTCTTCATCGTCCGGTCAACGATGAGGATAGGATTGTTCACCGAAGTTCCTAGCAGAATCAGAAAACCGAGCATCGTGATCATGTCGAACGGTTGCTGAATCGGGTCGAGTCCGACCACTGGCAGGAGACCACCGACAAAGTTCAGCAGCCAGAGTCCCACGATGCCGCCCCCAATTCCGAGAGGCACGGTCAAAAGAATGATGAAAGGAAATCCCCAATGCCGATAGATCACGACGAGTTGGAGGTAGCAGAGAGCGACCGCGATCCACATATTGCCGGCGAGAGAAGACCGGGTCGCGTCCAATTGGTCGCTGGCGCCGGTGATGTCGAGGGTGACGCCCTCGGGAAGCGAACCGTCGGCTCGCATGGGCCGGATGATCTCGTCGCGGACCTGTTGCACGGCGGTCTCGAGAGCGATGGCGCGCGGTGGAATGACATAGAGGGTCACGGTGCGGCGTCCATCGACTCGGCGGATGTCGGCGGCATCGACGGTTTCCACAATGTCGGCGAGTGCGCTTAGCGGAATGACCGTTCCCTGCGGCGTGTAGATCGGAAGCGTTTCGAGGTTGTCGAGGGATTGGGCATTGCCGGCATCGCTGAAAAGGAAGATGTCGATCTTGTCGTCACCGGTATAGAATTCATCGACGAACGCCCCATCACTGAGGGCCGCCGCCGCGAAACCGAAGTTCCGAGCATCGAATCCGAGTTGTGCGAGTCGCTCCCATTTCGGTCGGATCTCCAGCAAGGGTTGGGCAAGAACGAGAGAACCGGGATCCGAGTCGATCTGGGCGTCCTCGATCAGGGCCTCCGCTTTGGTCAGTATCGTGCTCGCAGTCGCATAGATAGCCGCAAGGTCCGGTCCACTGATGTCGAGCGCGACGGCACGCGTTCCGCCGTCGTTGCTTGAAATGATCGATCCCCGCGTGGAAAAGGCACGCATCCCCGGGTAGGAACGGTAGATCGCGTTGATCTTCTCCATGTACTCGTCGATGTGATCGAAGTCTTTCGTGACGGCGATGGTGAAAACCCTGCCGGGGTGGATGATGATGTCGACACGATCGAGCGCCGGAATCTCCGTTTCACCTCGATCAAAAACCTCCGGCTCCTCATCAAGTGCGGGGAGAAGCTGTTCTTGGATCTCCCGCGCTATGCGATCCATTTCGGTCAGGGTGTAACCCGGCGGGGCGTTCATCGCGGAGAAGGCCTTCGCTTCCTCGCCCTCGGGGAGATACTCAGCCGGGGGCACCATGAAGAGAAAGACAGAGGTGATCGCGATCAGCGAGAGCGCCAAAAAAACAGGACGCCCCACGGACGATTCGACGAGGCCATGGATCAGTCGCAGGATTGGAGGGCGCTTCTTCTCGTCGTTTCGGGAATCCGATATCAACCGCTTCTTCTTTTCCGGGAGGTTCGCCGAAGCGACGGGAACGACCACGACCGCGACGAGCATTGAAGCGATGATGGAAGCGGAGATAGCGATTCCGATGTCGGAGAAGAGTTGGCCCGCTTCCTCCTCGATGAATAGAACCGGAAGAAAAACGAGGACCGTCGTCATCGTGCCCGAGAGAATCGCCGCCCAGACATTGCGCACTCCGTCACGCGCCGCTTCGAAGCGATTTTTCCCGGACTGTCTTTCCTGCGCGATGCTCTCAAGAACGACGATGGTGTTATCGATGGTCATCCCGATGGCGAAGGCGATCCCGGCCAGCGAAATCACGTTGATAGTCCGCCCCAGAAGAAGGAGGCCGATGAACCCCGCAACAATGCAAATCGGCATCCCAAGCATTCCCACGACCGTGGCCGAGGGAGAACGGAGAAAGAGAAACATCACGAATGCGGCCAGGGCGGCGCCAATGAGGATGTTCTGAACCACGTTCGCGACGGAGTCTTCGACATAACTGACGTCCTCACTGCTCAGCGACATCCCAAGACCCACCGGAGCGAGGACATCCTCATTGAGCTGTTCGACGAGCGGCAGCATCCTTTCCTTAATCTCGATGACGTTGGATCCGGTCTGACGGACGACGCTGACCCAGATGTTGGGTTGGCCGTTGGAGTAGTTTATCCGGCTCAACTCCGCATGATCCAACGTGACTTTGGCGAGTTCGCGAAGCTTGACGACGACATCGCCGCGTCGGACGACAATCAGGTCGCGGATGTCCTCAAGGTCGTCGAATCTTCCCACCGTCCGAATCAGGTAGCGTCGCTTGCCACTGTCGAGGTCGCCGCCGGAGACATCGGTGTTGCGTTCGCGAATGGCATCGCGCACTGCGGTCAGTGAGAGGTCACGCTCCGCCAGCCGGGCGGGATCGACTTCGATGCGGATCTGCCGGGGCGCCCCGCCACTCAGGTTGACGCGGGAGACTCCCTCAACCCGCTCCATGACCGGCCGCACTTCGTCGTCGATGAAGTCACGCATCATCTCCAGATCGAGATTCTTTGGATTGCCCGGCAGCGGGACCGTCCGGAAGTAGAGGAAGGGATTGTAGGAAAAAGAGTCGGTGCGGATGACCGGCTCATCCACGTTCTCGGGATAGGATGGCACCTGGCTCAGAGCATTGTTGACCTCAATGAGGGCACCCTGGGTATCGATTCCGTAGGGGAACTCCAGTTCCACTTCGGCGCGACCGGTCGTCGCCACTGAAGTCATTCGCTGAAGGTTGGGGAGCGTCCGCAGGAAGATTTCCTGCTCGATGAGAATCTCCTTCTCCACATCCTGCGGAGTCGCATTGGGCCACGCGGTTTCGACCGAGATGATCCGGGTCTCCAGATCCGGAATCATCTGAACGGGGACCCGTGTTGCGGCAACGATCCCAAGGAGGAGCACCATCGCGACGACTACCGAGACAAGCGTGCCCCGTTTCAGGAGTGACTCTATCATAGCCACATCAGAGCGAATCCCGCCCGGTTCCGGTGCTCCGCCCCGTGGCTTCCACTTCGTCTTCGTCGGAAAGCCCTTCGTTCCCGCGCACTACGACTTGTTCCCCACCCTGCAGTCCTTCCGTCACTTCGACCGTCTCTCCAAGGCTGCCGGTGGTCTTGACCGAAACCGAACGCGCAATCTGCCGCCCGCCTTCTTCGCGTATCGTCCAGACTTTGGCGGTTCCGTCAGGATAGCGGGTCACGGCATCGCGCGGGATAGAGACGCTGGTGGCGCGAGCCGGGCGGACTTTAAGCACGGCCGTCCCGGACATACCGGGCGAGGCCATGGATTTCGGATCGTCGAAGGCTAGCCGCGTCAGAAAGGTGCGGGAGACCGGATCCTTGACCGGTACGATGACATCAATCTCCGCGCTGAGCGGCGTTTCCTGAAAGGGATCGAGAACCACGGTGGCCTCCTCGACATTTTGAATCGCCGCCAAAAGTTCCTGCGCCACTTGCAGCTCGAACCAAAGAACTTTGGTCTCGACAAGATCGAACACCGTCGTCCCCGTCTCGACCCATTCGCCAGCCTCCGTCGCTTTCCGCGTGACCGATCCATCGAACGGAGCAACGAGGCGATGGCGTTCGATGCGCTCGAGTTGCTGAACTTCGCGAACCTCCAACCTTTTCAACTCCGCGGCCCGGATCTCGGCTGCGGCATCCAGCGAAGCCGCCTCCGACTTCGCGAAGGCACCGCTTTCGGTCAGTCGGGACACCTCATCCTGCTTGCGCTCGGCATCACGAAGTTGGACGCGAGCGACTTCGATTTCGGAACGAATGAGGTCCAGCTCGATTTCGGCGAAACGAGAATCAAGCGTGAGGAGAACATCCCCCTTCTTCACCTGGCTGCCCGCATCAACCATCACCTCTTCAACAAGACCGTCCGCCCGGCTGGAGAGTCCCGAGAAACGGCGGGAAACGACGGTGCCCGTCAGTCGGATTTCATTCAGAATCGACTCGCTTCGAACTGCCGTGACCGTCTCGACCGGAACCGACGACTTCTCCTCCTCGGCAGAGAACAGAAATTGCACCCCGAAAAAGACGAGGATCAGTGAGAGGGAAACTTTCAACGGGCGAAGGAACTCCAGAGGACCCGATTATTCAAGCGCTGGAAACCCGAGGATTCTGCCCCGTTACGTCCCGACAAAAAATGGAGTTCACACGCATTCTTCTTCCGA
Organism: Verrucomicrobiota bacterium; assembly: GCA_039192745.1. Lineage (GTDB taxonomy): Bacteria > Verrucomicrobiota > Verrucomicrobiia > Verrucomicrobiales > DEV007 > JBCCWV01. Next base: position 16,130 of record JBCCWV010000017.1, read on the forward strand.
GCGTTTTCTTCCCGCTCGCGACACCAGCCCAAATTTGTCTCGTTTGCGGCTCACACATTTCACTCCACATCCACCACGGGCGCGAGGTAGAAGTTTTTGAACTTTACCGACGTGTGATCGCCTTGGAGATAGATGGGGCCGGGGGATGCCGGGTTCGTGTAAATCGCACCGCCTGTGGGGCCGATGACCGGTTGATTGTCGATGACCTTTATCCCGTTGAGGACGACGGTGACATGTCGATCAACTAGAGTGATGTCGTAGGTGTTCCACTCGCCGGGCGGGTTGCCGGCGTTTACGGTGGGCTCGATGCGACTGAAGAGAGAACCGATGCCCTGTATGCCCTGCATGCGGCTGTCGCGATCGACGACCTGAACTTCATACATTCCCCGCAGGTAGATACCGCTGTTGCGTTGCGCTTCGACGAGGAATTCGGCATGCAGCCAAAAGTCCTCAAACTCCGCTTCCGTTCGCAAGTTCGCGTAGGCTCCGGTGGCGCTGAAATCGGTTTTCGGAGTGTCGTTGACCAAGAGTCCATCCTTAACGCTCCAGCCAAACTTCTTATCTTTTTCGTAGGCTCGCCAACCAGTGAGGTCCTTCCCGTTAAATAAGGAGATGGGGTGGCCAAACCGCACTTTCGAAAGGTCAGGCGGTGACTCGGGCATCGGGGGAATACGTTTCCCGGTAAAACGAATTTCACTTCCAGGACTACCGTCGTTGGGCGTGCGCGTGAGATTCCCGTCCATTTTCCCGTCGGTGATTCCGACTTCCACCGACTGCGCGACAAAGATCTTGCTCCCCTTCGCCTTGCGCATCGGCTTCAGCGAGAATTTGAGCCGTCCGTCATTCACTTCGTCGATGGAATACGGGCCTTCTGGGCCGACATAAACGCGCATCCGGACCTCCTCTTCGCCGACGCTCATCCAAGCGGGCTCTCCCGATTCAAGATTCAGACTCCAGTCACCGAGTAACTCTTTCGGAACGGGTTTCGCCTTCAAGGCTGAAGAACACAAGACTGCCAGCATGCATGTTAGGGCCACAGAAGATTTCATAGTCATGGATTTCGATTTCAGATTTGAACGAAGGGAAAGAGCTTTTTCGCAGTTGTCTTAACGAGTCCGGCCGTCATTGATCAAAGCCCACACACGTGTTCCCATCCTTTCGGCGACCTCTGGAAACTTTGTCAGGACATTCGTCGTTTCCGCGATGTCCTCATCCAGATTGTAGAGTTCTCCGGCGGCAGACTTCCCCTCTCCTTTTCTTTTCGCTCCCGTCACCATTTTCTTCAAAGATTCTCCGTGGATGTATTTCCATGATCCTTCACGTAGTGCGATTTGCGATCTTGCCTCCTCCACCATGAAAGGAAGACCGACTTTGTCCTCCCCAAGCAAGGCCGCAAGAATATTGCGACTGTCGGGCGCTTCGTCTTCGGCGAGCTCAACCTCCAAAAGCGCCGCAAACGACGCGAGCAAATCCGTCTGACTCACCAACGCTGGCGACTTACCGGGCTTCACCCGCGCAGGCCATCGCACGATGAAGGGCACTCGCGTCCCTCCTTCATAAATACTGCTTTTGCCCCCGCGGAAGGGTCCTGCTCCAAAGTGCCCGCGGTCGTCCGCGTCTCCCGGAAGTCCGGCTTTCTTCGGTTCGGAACCGTCCAAGTAGCCATTGTCGTAAGCGGGGCCGTTGTCGCTCGAGAAGATGACGACCGTGTTCTCAGTGAGCCCATTCTCTTCGAGAGCTTTCATGATTTCACCCGTGCTCCAATCCAATTGCACCATCGCGTCACCCCGGTAACCTAGTTCGGTCTTACCCTGGAATCGCGGGTGCGGTGTGCGCGGCACATGAATATCTTGTGAAGAGAAGAAAAGGAAAAACGGTTCATCCTTGTGCGCCGCAATAAACTCTCGAGTCTCGACGATGAACTCATCCGCCATCCCCTCGTCATCCCAAAGCGCCGCCTTACCTCCAAACTGATATCCAATGCGTCCGATCCCATTGATGATGGAATTGTCATGCCCCTTGCTGCTCTCGTAGTAAGTCATCGCCTCTCGATTCGTTTTTCCATCCGGATAAATCGTCCCTCGAAACCCCTCGGGCGGCGTTGCAGTTCTCGAGATATAGAGCGGGTCCTGCGGATCCAGCTTCACCACACGATGATCGCGCAGATAAACACACGGCACACGGTCGTTCGTCGATGGAAGGAGAAAGCATTCATCGAAACCAACTTCGAGCGGCCCGGGCTTCACTTCTCCATTCCAATCTGCAGGCGAATTCTCCGCACCCAAACCTAAGTGCCACTTACCGATGATCGAGGTCCTATAACCCGCCTTCTTGAAAACCTTCGGCAAGGTCAGGACATCCGTCGGCACCGTGAGCGGCGCGCCCGGCGGCAGAATTCCGATGCCGTGACGAAAGGCGTAAATCCCCGTCATCAACGAAAACCTCGACGGAGTGCATGTCGATGCCTGGCAATGCCCATCCGTGAAGATCAGCCCCTCTTTCGCCAACCGGTCGATATTCGGCGTCGGAATCATTTCCGATCCGTAGGCTCCGACATCCCCGTAGCCGATATCGTCCCCGTAGATCAACACCACGTTCGGCTGGTCCGCTCCCATCGCCACGCCGACGCCTGCTAATAGCACCGCGAGAATGCCTCGTATTGCCTTTTCGAAATTCTTCATGTTCAAGGGTTTCACTCCACGATCTAATTCTACAGAGGTTTGTCGAACCATTTCACGATTCGACTGCGTCTGCCTGCATTTCGGGCGGCAAACTCAGAAGTCCCAAAGCCTTTGAACCTTGCCTTCGTCATCACCGGGCTTCCACTGAATCAATCGAATCGCTCGGAACACGGTCTTCCCGGCTTCTTTCAGCGGATCAATTCTCAGGGCACTCAGCGCATCCCCCGCCAGATCGAGCTCAATTTGATACCGCCCGGCCCCGGTTTTTTCAGGTATAGCCGAACGCTCTTTGCGAAACCCTCGTGCGGCCAACGTGGACCAGTAAACCACCGGGGGCGAGCTAGCGGCACCACGATCCATTTCCAATTCCAAAGTTACCCTGCCTCGTGACTTGGGAAAATCAGAGGTCCTCATCCAAGGATCGCGACCCGTGGATTCAAGGACAAGAGCATCGTCGATGCGATGCAGTTTCGCGTTGTCGTTACCCGTCCAACCTAGAAAAGAGGGCGCGTATTCTGGGTTAGGCTTTGGTAAGAGAGAGCCGGTTTCCCCCAAGTGAAGTGAAATCAGATCGTTCAGCTCTTTCGTCAGATCCGGCTTCGTCACCGACAGGTCTTTACGCTCTCCCAAGTCGGACTCAAGGTTGATCAGTCGGAGCCGGTCCGCCTGGTCAGGACCGTCCGCGTAGAATCTCGTCAACTTCCACGGACCACGGCGCACCGAGGTCGCGGCAATCGATCCGGTCGCGGTCGGACTATGAGGAAAGTGGCAAAAGATGGCGCGATCCAGAGCAATGGATTCTTCCCCGCGCAACGTTCCAAGAAGACTGATCCCATCAACCGGTTGCGCAGGAGCGGGACTCTGGTCGACGGCGTCAAGAAAGGTGGGATAGAGATCGATCGATGAAACCAACCCCGCGTTCTCCGACCCCGGCGCGATTTGATCGGGCCAGACGGCGATGAATGGAACGCGTTGACCACCTTCGGCGATATTCCCTTTCCCATTGCGAAGCGGGAGATTGCTGGTCGCGAACTGCTTCTCGACGAAGTTGTATTCGTTGCCGCCGTTGTCGGAGGTAAAAACGAGAAGTGTGTTCTCCGCAAGTCCAAGTCGGTCCAAGGCATCAACAATACGCCCCACATTTTGATCAAGCGTTTCGATCATCGCAGCCATCACCGGATTCTTCCTTGGCGCATCATCGGGCAACTGCACGGCCTTTTGGCGGTATTTTTCAATCAACTCCGGCTTGGCTTCAAACGGCGCGTGGACCGAGTAATACCAAAGGTTGAGAAAGAACGGCTGATCGATCTCTTTTTGAGCTTCAAGCCAGGCGATACTTAGATCGGTAATGACATCGTCGATGTGCGAACCCTCGGGAGAATCCGGAATCGTTTCGATCGGCCAAGGGGCAAAAAATCCTCCGGGAGGCCCAGGGTGATGCCGACCACCGACAACACGATCAAATCCTTGCTGGTCAGGTAGATACGGCGCCCGCCCAAGGTGCCACTTTCCGACAAATGCCGTGGCAAAACCGCGACTCTTCAAGCGCTCGGCCAGAGTCACATAACTATTGGGAAACCGCGTTCGCGTTTGCGGTTCAACGGCGTGCCGCGTTCGCCCCGAAGTCTGCGGAACTATTGGATCAAGGACCACTTTCGCGAGATGAGCCGCCGGAGTCGTCAGGCGGATCCGACCCGGATACTGGCCGGTCAGGATGCTGGCACGGGTCGGCGAGCAAAGCGGACTTGCCGCGTAGGCATTGCGAAAGGTCATGCCCCGCTTGGCGAGGTCCGCTATAGCCGGTGTCTCATAAAAATCCTCTTTCAGATTCTGATAGGGTGTCGTGTCCGACCAGCCAAGATCATCCGCAAGAATAAGGACAATGTTAGGTGGTCGTGCACGCGTCACCTCGTGGACCGGAACGGGCTCGGGAAGGATTTCGTCCGCGGCGGCGGCGAACTCAGCCTCAGCCTCCGTCCCGATCGCCTGGTATGTGTGCCATCCGAGTTTGCGATTTCCGTTTTCGTCCATGATTCCAAAGCGCAAACCACCCTCGCGATCAGGCATGTCCTGGTAACGGTGAAGATGAAAGGCTTCAATTGTTGGCAAACTCGGGAGCTTTCGAAACATGTAGATCAGTCCTGCAGCTTGGCGTTTCTGATCTTCTTCACTCAATGTCGGGGAATTGAAGCCCTGCTCCGAAAGAAGAATCGGACGATCCGGTCCCAGATAAGCAGGAAGAACTTCGATGTTCTTCGGCGTGATGTAGGGCGTATTGAAATCGAAGGTGACATCCTCGTCATCCCACGTGTCAGGATCTCGCAAATTCTGAGGATAGGGATGATAGGCCACTCCCCAATCGAACTCCCCTTCCGCGGAAGCCATCTCATTCCAGAGGTCGACCAATTCACGAACAACAAAGGACCCCTTGCCGAGACTCCGCTTGGTCCAGTGGTGCGTCAGGGAAATAAAGACACGAGCATGAGGGTCGTGAAGGCGCGCTGTGTGATAAACGAGCCGGGCGGAACGCCCATAAATTTCCAGATACCGGGCAAGCGGTTGATCCCCCATATTCGTCCACGTGCCATGCTGGTCGATCTCATTGTGAAGGACCCAATTCGCGATGCGGGCTTCCGGCTTCGAGTATCGCTTGGCCAAAAAATCCAAGGCGGCCCGATACAGATCGCTCGTGGCGGGACGAGTTAAATCCGGCATCGCATAGACCCCGCGTGGCTCCGCTTCGGGATGTTTCAACGACGCGTTGGGGCCATTTCCCACCAGGAGGATACACGTCACCACCATGTCATTCGCACAAAGATGACGAATCGTAGAGTCTTTCCCCGCTAGAAACCGTGGATTGAAAAAGTAGGTCTTTCCTTCGAAGCTGAAAGGCTTCCAATTCGGCTTTTGTGTGGGGGAAACGAGAGCATCAATGACGAAATTGACCGTGGCATGATGCACGCCCAATTCGAAAATCGGGTGATCGTTCCCAGCGATCAAAGGAACTCCGCCAATCCCCTTTTGAGTCTTGGCAACGGCCTTGGGTAGGGAGTGAGGAACGACATCGGGGGCCACCGAAGTCGGCCACTTGGCCAGCGAAGCGAGAGAACCCGATGGGTGATCGAGCCTCCAGCGCGAATGCACCCGATCACGACGGGTCTGGGGATGAAAGCGAGGCAATTCCAGAACGAAGTCACCTGAAACCTTCCGGCGAACCACAGAGGCAGCCTTGCTGTGGGAAGGAAGATGTGGTGGAAGCTCGACCAACTGAAGCGCCCCCTCACAACTGCCTTCAATCCGAACTGTGTCCGTCCCAATAATGACACTATCAACGGATGCCGTGTAATGGTTGCGAAGGTAATCAAGATATCTCGCGGCTTCCGCCTCACGGGCAGCCATCACTCGCGCCCGTTCGGTCCGCGCAGTGATCTCGGCTTCGGTTGGTTTCCGCAATTTGAAGTTACGAAGTCGGAAGCCGGTGTCCGGGCGATACTTCAAACTGACGTGAAACCGCGATTGATGGGTCGGCAGCTCATCCAACTCGATCGAAAAAGGCTGCCAAGTCTCAGCGAGAGGCAATGGCGCAGAGCCGGCTAGCGTCATTCCGCCTTCTTCATTGCGGAAGCGAAACGAAAGCGAGGCGATGCCGCTTGGAGAAAAATAGTCGAAGGCGAGAACACTCTGCCCGACCGGCACCGTGACCTCTTGCGTCCAGAAATGCGGGGTTGGACCCGAGACCGCAATGTCAATGACCCCTTCCTTCTCCCGCACCACAGTCACATCTCGATGCGGCCCGACTTGCAACGCTGTCTGCGCAAACGTGCTCGCAACGCTGCACGAAAAACTGAGAAAGAGAATGACTCTGGCAAGCATGGGAATTTCCCCTCCGAATAGACGCCTACTAGACAATTCCGCAATCGCGAGGCTGGACGAACTTTTCAAGCTTCCGTGGCGCTGATTACAAAAAAAGACCCCGCATCCTGCGAACAGAATGCGGGGTCAAAGTGGTAGCTAGTCCGGCACGCTTTGCGTTGCCGGGGTTAAAGTTGGATCAGCTTGGATTGTAGGGAAGGGACGAGTCCTGGAGGAAGATAAGAACCTTATCCTCTTCGGTCTTCACGTATCCCTTGGTGTATTCGACCTTGGTTTCAGTGCCGTCCGGTCCAGTGAAGAAGTAGTGCCCCATCGCGATGGCGATGTTGTCGAACATCTTCACGGTGTGATTCTCGAAGCGCACATTGGACCATGGCTTCAAAGCGAATCCCTTGTCCTCGGCATACTCCTCATTGCCGCCGACGAAGTAGCTCAAGGAGCCCTCCAGGTCGGGACGGAATGGTGTTTCGGCCGCGAGAGTCGGCTTAAATTGGATCGGGCCGAGATCAAAAGCGTAGGCCGACTTTGCCGCCGCTTCTGCCACTTCGGGCGCTTCCTCTCCTGCTTTGCCAATGGCCACAACCGCGTCACCCCACATCTGTTGAGCTGCTTGGACGTCGGCCGCAGTAATCTCGGGGCCTTCCGGCAGGGTGCTCATGTTGGGCGCCAATTCGACGGCCTTGAGCGTCATGGGAGCGACAAGGAGCGCGACGGCGAACGTGGATAAGGTAGTCAAGGTAGTGGTGTTGTTTTTCATGGTGCGAGATTGTAATACGACTTTTAAACCGCGCAACAAAAAACAGGACTTTTTTTTCGTGTTTTTTGTTTCGTGGCAACTCAGTCATGTTCAGGGGGTTGCTCCATCCTGCATTCCCTATGTCTTCAACTTCCTCATATTTTGAGTCGGGCAATCCGCGGAAAGTTGAGAAGTGAGAGGCCTTTTCGTCCGGACCGAGCCCTTACGGACCCTTTCAATAATCACTTCGATAAGATAGATTCCGGCGTGATGGGAAGGCGAAATCAAAAAGACCCCGCAGACTGAAAGCAGCATGCGAGGTCTTTAAAAAGGGGTCCGACGTCACTGCGGAGCGTCGGGGTTTATTTTAGTCAGCTTGGATCATAGGGCAGAGAGGAATCCTGGAGGAAGATCAAGATCTTTCCATCCTCAGTCTTCACGTAGCCCTTGGTGTATTCGACTTTTGTTTCAGTCCCATCGGGCCCGGTGAAGTAGTAGTGGCCCATCGTGATGGCGATGTTGCCGTGCATTTTCACCGTGTGGTTGTCGAAGCGGACATTGGACCAGGGCTTCAGGGCGAAACCTTTATCCTCGGTATATTTCTCGTTCCCACCGACGAAGTAACTCAAGGCTCCTTCGAGGTCAGGACGGAAGGGTGTTTCGGCAGCGAGGGTCGGCTTGAACTGGATCGGCCCCAGATCGAAGGCGTAAGCTGCCTTGGCCGCTTCCTCAGCGGTTTTCGCGGCTTCGTCTCCAGCCTTGCCAATCGCTACAACGGCATTGCCCCACATTTTCTGCGCCGCTTCGATATCGGCTGCGGTGATGGCGGGACCTTGCGGAAGTTCATCCATATTGGGCGCCAAATCGCCTGCTTTCAGCGCCACAGGAGCGACGAGAAGAGCGGCGACGGACGTAAACAGGGTAGTCAAAGAAGTGGTGTTGTTTTTCATACTACGCGGATAATAATAGGACTTTTAAAACACGCAACTAAAACCGTGACTTTTTTTTCGTGTTTTTTTCTTCCGCCTCGCTGGAGGTTTTCGCACGTCGCACTGGCACCACGGACGCCCCTTCGCCAAAGCGATCCAGTTCCCGTCGAACCTCTGACGTTGTTGGTTGCACAAAAAGGACATCGAAGTTCGCGAAGGGAGGGCAAAAATAGACAGCGTGCCCTAAAGACACTCCGGGAACGGCTCCCTTCGTGGTAGCCTCAGTCAAAGTCGCCACTCTAGGAAATCGCCCGTTCGGCTGGCACCGGAACCAAAGGGGGACGCAATCTGCCTTCAACTCACTGATCCCCTGACGAAGGAAAAATTCCACGAGGAGCCTCGAATTGAAGGAAAAACTCAAGCGGATAGTCCGTGGGGCCGACAATCTTCGCGACGACATACCAGCGGCCTTTGCGATAACGCATCAACGCGAGCACACCGTCGTCCATAAAATCCGCGTCCTCCTGCCAGATCGTGCCTTTGTAGGAGATCTTCTTATCGCTCTTCGTCCGCGGCTGTACTTCAAGATAGCCCCATCCATTCTCAACCTTGAAATGATGGACCCTGAAGATGAGTTCCTGCTTAAAGCCATCTTCCAGCGGCAAGCGCAAAGCATCGAGGATATCCTTGCGCTCCTTGCTTCCCGGCGCAGGCGTCGAAGGAGCAGCAGGGAGGAATGGTGCCAATAATATAATGATGAAAAACGCTCTCATAGGTTCGTGCAAGTCGAAGGATTATCGCGGGAGAACCCTCGCTCGAATGGAGCAAAAAGGAAATGCATTCTGACCGCATTCTTGAACGAAACTCCAGACGCCGTTGTCCTGCCGGGGTGCATCAAAAGATGCATGAATAGCCAGCGGATCCACATTGCTCGCCTCTTCCGCTTAATTTGCGCAGAGGCTCAATCGAAAACAAAGAAGGAGAGATGAGAGCAAAAAGTTGAAACGAAGCTTGGTGCCTTCAGAGTTTTAACAACCGACGACGACTGAAAGTGCGATCACTCACCCAGTCTTACCAAACCAGTTCGAAGCGGTTTTACTGAGAAAACAGCGTGTCCATTTTCACAAATTGAAGTCAAGTCAGTGTGCAAAAGAAATACCATCGACTCACAACCCGGAATGCCTGCACAAAGGTTAATTCTCCACAACCACTTTACCCATCGCCTTCCCGCTTTCGAGCCGGGCATATGCTTGCCCGACTTCCTCAAGTGAGAATTCACTTTCGTCTAGAACTGGCGTAAGTCCGCCAGCATCCACGATACTCGCCAAGTCCCGCAAGATTTTGGCATGCTCGTCTCTTTTAAAATGATTCAGCATGGGGATCAGCATGAAGACAACGTGAAGCGACAAGCCTTTAAAATGGGCCAGGGTCAAATCGAGTTCCACCATGGCAACCGTGGAAGCGACATGCCCGTTGAGCGCGGCCGCCTCAAATGAAATAGCCATGTTTGCGCCACCCACAGAATCGAACACGATATCGAATCCCGCGCCGTCCGTGTGTTGCTGCACATAGTCTTCCACCTTCTCGGTTTTGTAATTGATTGGCGCCGCCCCCATTCGCTCGATAAGCGCCAACTGCTTTTCACCGCCACCGGTAGAATACACCTCAGCCCCAAAGTGCTTCGCCAGCTGAACCGCGACATGCCCCACCCCCCCCGATCCTCCATGCACGAGCACCGTCTGACCCTTCTGAATTCCCGCTCGCGTCAAACCTTCGTATGCGGTGATCGCCACCAAGGGTAGCGCGGCTGCTTCGCGCATCGAAAGGTTCCTCGGTTTCCGCGCGATCAAGTTCACATCTACCACCATGTATTCTGCCAGCGTCCCGGGAATATCCGCCAAGCCACCTGCACACCCATATACTTCGTCGCCCACAGAAAACCCGTCCACACCGTCTCCAATAATTTCAATCGTCCCCGCAAAATCCATTCCCAAAATGGCAGGTGTGTCCGGCGACAGTGGCAACTCCTTCCCCATGTTGCGAATCATCGTATCGACTGTATTTACACTCGAGGCGGCGATCTTCACCAGGACATGCCCGGAACTGACTTCAGGCTTATCGATTTCATTGACCTCAAAGGCGGAGTCTTCACCGTAGGACTGCAAGAGCATTGCTTTCATAGTTCTTATCAATGGTGGGTTAATTGATTTCCTGCACCTGCATCACGAGTTCACCCCAGTTCCGCTGATTCTCCAAATCGAACTGCATCTCCTTCTCGTCGGCGATAGTGAACCGCTTGATCGCCGGAGTCTTGCTCGTCGCCCGATACAACCAATAAGCTTCGGCTTTCAATGCCTCATCAATCGGTTTGTCGATCGACTCATATACCGTTCGCTTGCAGGCATTAATAGATTCCGCAGGGAACGAAGCAATGCGCTTGGCCAAGGCATCGACGTATGGACCAATCTCATCCGGCTCCAGCACCTTATTCACTGTCCCGAAAGCGGCAGCCTCATCAGCGTCGTAGTCTCGCGCGCTCAAAATGATTTCCAACGCCTTACCAAGACCCACCTGGCGCGCCATCCTTGAAGCACCACCTCCACACGGGAGGATTCCCATGCCCACCTCCATCTGCATAAACCTGAATTTCCCGCGCGCGGCAAATCGCATGTCCAACGCCAGCGCCAGTTCATGCCCGCCCCCACGCGCAAACCCCTCCAACTTGGCAATCGTTGCCTGCGGCACTTTGCTGATGCGCTCACAGACGGATTGCAAGTCGAGCAACTCGGCATCGTCCCGGGACACGGCCTCCGTGGACATGTCCTTCAAAAGGTTTGTGTCATAATGACAGACCCAGATCTCCGGATGCGCCGACTGGAAAACGACAACCTTCGTCTCACGGTCTCTTTCCAACCTCATGGCAAGACTGTTCAAGTCCGCCAGCATCTCCTGTCCCTGCACATTGACCGGCGGAAAGTTGAATGTGACAGTCAAGATGCCCTCGTTCTGTTTTGCTGTGAATGTGGTATATCCCTCGTATTTCATTTTTCGTTGGTTTCGCTTTTTGTGATCTCGGTTCACAAGACCCTGCGGATTATTTCAAGAAGCGGAGCGAGATGGCTTCCCGCTCGGGGAGGGAAGAATCAGTTTATACTTGCTTTTACGCAAGGACGCACAATTTAAGCAGGTAGTTACACAATGGATACTAAAGGGAAAACAAGGCATTCCATCTACAATCGCCCCGCCTGCCCGGTTGAAGCGACCCTCGAACTCATCGGGGGAAAGTGGAAAGGCATGGTCCTCTTCTACCTGCTCGGCGGCAAAATGCGGTTCAGCGAACTCATGCGAGCCATCGGCTGCGTGACCCAACGCATGCTAACAAAACAACTTCGTGAACTCGAAGCCAGCGGGCTCATCACTCGGATCGTTTATGCCGAAGTTCCGCCACGCGTCGAGTACGAATTGACCAAGGAAGGCGAAACACTCAAACCCATCCTCAACGCCCTCAAGAAGTGGGGCGACACGCACGCGCTTAGGTTGCTTGAAGAGCGAGAAGGTTGATTGCCTGTCGCTCTCACTACTCTCGAAAAGGAATAAACCTCCAGATTCAAGGGTGCACACCGACTCCTCAATCAATCGGGTTAACCTTGTTTCAGACACTCTTTCGTCACATTTCTACGGCGGCACGAAGTAGTGGATTGATGTCATCGTATTCTCACCATGGAGAAAAACCGCTTCTCACATTGTGATCGGCTCGATCTCCCATGGAGCTTCGACGACATCCTCCTGATTATCCCAATCTACTCTTATTCCAAACACCCTGCAAACCATGACCTGCGGCCAACAGATTGCAATGACCTCGCAAAGCTGTCGCCATCACTCATGGAATCGGCTGCGCGATGAATGACCGAAACACATTCGACCTTCGCTTCGGCCAACCCATGACGATATCGATCCCAAGCGCGGCCCCATCATGTGGAACACAGCGAACCGACTTCGAGCAAAGCGGCCGCATGCGGGAAGAGGATGAACGCTTGATCTGACAAGTCGCCGAGTCGGAGCTTCTCTTAAACCCTGACTTCTAAAGTGCTCGCGATCATCCTTGTCAACTACGCTACTAACCGTCGTGAGCTCGGAAGTCTCCGCATTCTCCACCTGCCAAACTAAAAACATTTAAGATTCTTCTCTAGGCACACATGGCGAGGCGTCGGGTTTCCCTCTCACCAACGCTCGGAAAATGAAAATTGCCAAAGAAACGATTCCCCAACTCAACCCGACAACGACTCCCGCGTCGATGATTCCTCGCCACGGTTGGGGCAGATACCGAATGAGCAGAATCAATACGACGATCCCAAACGTCAGGACATAGGCCACGATTCTTGTCCGCCGGTCAGCGTGGAAAAACCCCATGGCAAAGATCGGCGCCAAAAGAGTCCGTAGTAAATTCGGTGATGTCGCAAGATGATGGATGCGCGCCGCCGTGCGCGGAGAAAAACTCTTTTGAAAGCCTTTGTAGCCCTCGGAGTAAGCCATGAATCCGACCCATACGGCAAGCACGCTCCACTCCACGGCCCCTAATCCTGATGAAATGGCCTCGACGGCCCGCAACGACAGTCGCCAAATCGCGTTACCGAACAGGACGAAAAGACCCGCGATTGCCCACAATGAGCCGATAATTCCGATGGGACTGAGGGAGGGAGTTGAGTTGGGAGCAGACAAACTGTTGGATCGAAGTTCGGAGGGCGGGAAGACCCTATCGCAACGAACTACGCTTGCATCCCCCGATTGGAGAATATTTCCGACGATCCTATCGAAATTGCCGGCTTCCCATTTATCCTCGAAACGCATAGAAAGGAGTATTCCATGAAGCCCCCCGCTATCTTCCTCATCGCCGCCTTTGGCGCATCTCTCCTCTCGGCCGACAACAACCAGACGATTGCCGACAACTGGCATCAGTGGCGCGGCCCCGAAAACAACGGCGTTTCACGGACCGCCACTCCGCCTCTCACCTGGAGCGAAGAGGAGAACGTCGCATGGAAAGTGGAAATCGACGGCAACGGCACATCGAGCCCGATTGTTTGGGGCGACAAAGTATTCCTCACCACCGCGATTAACACCGGAAGCGTTGACTCCAATCTTCCAAAACCCGAGGACCAACCAGAACGCGTCTTCGGCATCAAGCACCCGAACACCACTTACGAGATGGTTGCGCTTTGTCTGGATCGTGATTCCGGAAAAGTGCTTTGGCGCGACGTGGCCACGACCCTCGTCCCGCACGAAGGCCGTCACAAAGACGCCAGCTTTGCCTCCGCCTCCCCCTACTGCGACGGCGAGAAAGTCTACTTCTGGTTCGGATCAGCGGGAGTCTTTGCCTATGGCCTCGAAGGGAAAAAAGTCTGGGAGCGCCAACTGGAAAAAGCAAAAATGGGAGCAAGCCTGGGCGAAGGCAGTTCCCCCGTCGTGCACGACGGAAAGGTGATCCTCGTTCGCGACCACGCAGGGCAATCCACCATCGAAGCGCTGGATGCTGCGAACGGTGAGACGATTTGGCAAAAGAATCGCGACGAAGGAAACACATGGGCCACACCGGCTATTGTCGAACACGACGGAGTCACTCAGGTAATCACGCCCGGGTCGAACAAAGTTCGCAGCTACGATCTCGACACCGGCGAAGTCATTTGGGAAGCCACGGGCTTGACCGGGAATTGCACCCCCTGTCCCATCGTTGACGGCGAAACCGTTTATTGCATGAGCGGCTACAAGGGATATGCGCTTCTCGCCATCCCCATCATCGGCAAAGGGGATGTCACAGAATCGATCCGATGGAAAGCCCAGCGTGGCACCCCCTACGTGCCCTCCCCCATCCTCTACGACGGGCTTCTCTATTTCACTCAGTCCAACCAAAACGTCATGACCTGCGTGGACGCCAAGACCGGCAATCCGGTGATCGAACGCGTCCGCCTCCCCGGCCTGGCCGGTCTTTACGCTTCCCCGGTCGGCGCTGCGGGACGGATTTACTTCACAGACCGCAGAGGCAAGGTCGTCGTGTTAGAACATGGACGGGAGTTGAAAGTCCTCGCGACCAACCAGCTGGACGACCAGTTCCACGCTTCGCCCGCACTCGCCGGAAGACAACTCTTCCTCCGCGGCACGCGCCATCTCTACTGCCTCGAAGAAAGCGCGAGCACTGCGGCAACGGATCCTCACCCACGCCGCTAGAGATGAATGATCTACAGACAATTTCGCTGATAGAGTTGGGAAACACCCCAAAACCGACATTGTCTCTGTGCAGCCCCACTCCGCAAAAGAACCCATAATGCGCCTGAAAGATCGCAGTTTCCATCCAACCAAAAGCCGAAGAGATCTCTTAAAGCTCGGCACCGCCCTCACCGCAGGTCTCGGTGCCGGAACCATGCATCTCTTGTCCAAAGACTCGGCAGAGCGGACGAAGACCACGCAAACCGAGCCCGACGGATTTTTCACCCTCGGCAAACGCAAAGGCCATTGGTGGCTGATCGATCCAGACGGAAAACCTTTCTTCACCATCGGCCTCAACCACATCGACCCCGCCAGTCTTCGCTACCCGGAGAACATTCATATCTGGCGCGACAAATACGGCGGCAGCACGGTGCGATGGATCAAGGAATCGGTCGTCCCGAATTTGAAGAGCTGGGGATTCAATACCGTGGGCTGGGTACAGGAAGTCACCGTAAGAAAATGGCGGCACTCGCGCCCTTTTACTAACGACGAATATAAAGCGCTCGAAATGCCCTACTGCCATCTGCTCCCCTTCATGGAGTCACATCAATGGGAAAAGCACACCGTGCACTTCGACTTCCGCAGCGAGGATTGGGCTGAATGGTGCGACTACATCGCCCGCTCCCACTGCGCGGAACTGGCCGACGATCCGAATCTTATCGGATATTTCTACAGCGATTGCCCGTGCTGGATACATGACCGCCCCGACAACCAATGGCGCGGACCGATTTTCGACCCCGATCGACTGAAATCGGAAGCCGGTAGAAAAGAACTCACGGAACTCGCCACTATTTATTACAGAACGACCCACGACGCCATCCGCCGCTACGACAAACACCACCTGATCCTCGGCGACCGCTATGAGGCCAACGCCCCCATCGCCATGGAGGTCGTCAATGCCGCCAAACCCTTCATCGACGTTCTTTCTTTCCAAGACTTTCGTGATCCCGTGAAACACCTCGCCCATTGGCACCAAAAAACCGGCATCCCCGTGCTCCTCGCCGACGCAGCGCGAATTGACTGGCAAAATCAGTCTTTCTGGAAACCCAACAACGGCCAATGGTACGCCGAAGTCCTCGAAGCCCTCTACCAAAACCCCGGCTGCATCGGCTTCCACCTCTGCGGAGCCTATCAACGCAACAAAGCCCGCCGCCGAGGACTCCTCGACGAAATGGAAAAACCCGACACAAAGAACGTGGACCTCATGAAAGCCGCTAACAACAGAATCACCGCCGCGATGAAACAGAAATTTGAAACCAACATACCCTGACTAAACAACACAAACGCGAAAACTCCCCATATGAATCGCCATACTCGCTACAGAATGTCATCCTTGACCGCTCTCTTCGCTTTCCTCCTCAGCACAACGCCTCATCTTCTCGCCGAAGCTTCCAAGCCGAGACCCAACAACGAAAAGCCGGAGAAAGTGACCGGCCAGGTGAAGCGCATCCACCCCTATGCGCTCAAGCGGATCATCAAGGGAGAAACCGATGAGGCAGTCGCGTATCTGGAATCGGTTGAAGCGGCCAAGGTTAATCCCGATCACACCAAGCTCCTTCTCGACATCATTAACAATGCCCTGGACGCCTGGAAATACGACGCGGAAACCTGGCCGTGGGAGCGCGTTCTGCCTGACACGTCACTGAAGCAGGATGCGCCGACCGACCAATTCACCATCGCCTTCGGTGGCGGCGCAGGATACGTCCCGGAGCATGAATACATGTGGAATACCATCGCCGCGATCGAGCCCCGCGCGCTTCTACTTCTCGGCGACAACATCTACAGCGATGATCCGGAAACGCCCGCCGTGCAACGCTTCCATTACTATCGGCGTCAGAGCCAACCCGAGTGGAAGAACCTCGCGAAGCAGGTGCCCATCTACGCCATCTGGGATGACCACGACTTCACGACCAATGATGGATGGGGCGGCCCGAAGATCGACGAACCGGCGTGGAAGCGAGAAGTTTGGAATGTCTTCAAGGAGAATTGGGACAACCCTTACTACGGCGGAGGCGAGGAGAACCCCGGATGTTGGTTCGACTTTCGCATCGGTGACGTCCACTTCATCCTCCTCGACGGTCGATACTACCGCGAGTCACCCAAGACGAAAAACCCGTCGATGCTTGGCCCCGTTCAAAAGAAGTGGCTCAAGGAAACCCTCAAGTCCGAACCCGCTACCTTCAAGGTCATCTGCTGCAACGTTCCCATGGCCCCCAATGTGAAGCCTGGCTCCAAGGACACGTGGGATGGTTACAGCGTAGAGCGCCAGAGTATTTACCAATTCATTGCCGACCAAAAAATCCCCGGCGTTATCATTCTCTCCGCCGACCGCCACCGCTCCGATGCCTACAAGATCGACGCCGGCATCGAAGGCATGTATCCGCTCTACGAATTCAGCTCGTCGCGCCTGACCAACCAACACATGCACAAGCTCATCGATTCCTCTCTCTTCGGATACAACGAAAAGCAGTCCTTCGGGCGCGTCGATTTCGACCTCAAGGCCGCCGATCCGTCCGTCACCTACTCCATTATCAACATCGAGGGTGAAAAAATCCATTCTCTCGAGGTTAAACTAAGCGAACTCCAGTTCTGACAGGAGCTAATCTGGTCTTATGGACTATGACTCGAAACAAATTAAACGGATACACAAATAGCCCCTACAGATTGCTTCATCATTCGTGAAGATTCGTGTCCATCTGTGTTCATTCGTGTTGAATACAAAAACCCGCGACTAATCCCAAAACGAGCGACCCTCAACCACACTCAATGAAAAAACCTCTTCTTCGGCTTTTCGCTCTCGCATTGGCGGCAATTCTCCTTTCCACCTTCACCACGCACATCGTCAGCGCGGCTCAACACCCCAACATCGTCATTCTCTACGCTGACGATATGGGAGTCGCCGATGTTTCCTACGGCGATCCGGAAGCAAAAATCCAAACTCCGAATCTCGACCGTCTCGCCTCTGAAGGGATGACCTTTACGGACGGGCACAGCTCATCGGGCGTTTGCACGCCGAGCCGCTTTGCGTTGCTTACCGGCCAACACCACTGGCGCCGTTTCCACGGGATCGTCGGCGCTTTCGGCGGAACCGTTTTCGAACCCGACGACTTCACCATCGCCAAAATGTTTAAGAAGCAGGGATACCAAACCGGCTGCTTCGGGAAATGGCACCTCGGATGGGACTTCGACGCCATCCGCAAACCTGATGTCAAGAAAGCTGACCTCACGAAGGCAGAGTCTTACGATTGGACGAAGCGCTTTCCAGACGGGCCACTCGATCAGGGCTTTGATTACTACTGGGGTGACGGGACGATCAACTTCCCGCCATTTTGCTGGATTGAGAACGATCGTTTTGTGACCATTCCGACCAAACCCGTCATGAAATCCGAACCGTTGGCCGGCGGCGGGACGTTTCGAGCGGGCCCCATGGCAGAAAGTTGGAATCCCTATGACATCCTGCCGACCATCACCGACAAAACCGTCGAATGGATTCGCAAACAGAGCGCGAATCAACCGTTCTTCGCCTATCTCGCTTTCAACTCTCCCCACTACCCTATTGTACCAAACAAGGAATTCCATGGTAAATCAAAAGCTGGCTACTACGGCGACTTCGTCATCGAAACCGACGCGCAAGTCGGCAAGATCCTGAAGGTTCTTGAAGAAAAAGGCTTCGCGAAAAACACCATCGTCATTTTCACTGCTGACAACGGCGCTGAAACCGCCGCCTTTGATCGGCTGGAAGAGTTCGATCAATGGAGCTCGGGCAAATTCCGCGGTGTGAAACGCGATATCTATGAGGGTGGTCATCGAGTTCCCTTCATCGTGCGTTGGCCCGGCGAAGTTGAGGCAGGGGCCGTCTCTGACGAAGTCGTGAGCCAAGTCGATTTCGCCGCGACCTTTGCTAAAATCCTCAGATACAACTTAGGCGAAGACGCCATTGACAGTTACAACCTGCTTCCAGTCCTGAAGGGCGAAGACTATCAGCGCCCGCTGCGGAAAGCGACCGTACAAAACACCAATCCCAACAAGTTCGCTCTCCGCCAGGGTGATTGGGTCCTGATTGATGCACCCACCGGCGCCGCGAAGAAAGAAAGTGCCCACTACCTGAACTACTTCGGTCTCGAAGCCTACGGCAAAGGGCATGAAGGCCTGCTTTTCAATCTCAAGAGTGACCCCCGCCAGTCCAAAAACCTCTATGCAAAGCATCCCGAGAAAGTCGAGCAAATGCGCAGCCTGCTAAAACGCTATCTCGACGGCGAAAGATGTGCCCCTTTACATCAATAAAACAAATAGCCCGGAGTAACTCCGCGTTTCCAACTAACAACTATCTTCCATGAACAAGACACTCCCCCTTTCCACTGGAGGCCTGCTGTGTCTCCTCTTCACCACAAACCTTGTCGCCGAAAACTGGACCTCCTGGCGTGGCCCGACTCACCAAGGCAGTCGCAATGGGGCCGACTATCCCACCGAATGGACGGTCGAAAGCGTTCAGTGGAGAGTCCCACTTCCCGGAAAAGGCGCTTCATCACCGATTGTCTGGGAAGACCGCATCTTCGTCACCACCCCAGATTCCGGCATCGATACCGTGATCGCCTTGGACCTCGACGGAGAAGAAATCTGGCGCACCGCCCTCGGAGACGAGCGACCGGCGAAACATAAGAAACTCGGCACCAGCAGTAACGCTTCCCCCGTCACCGATGGCGAAGGCGTTTATGCGTATTTCAAAAGCGGCAACATCGCCGCGCTCGAAATGAGCGGAGAAGTGCGCTGGCAACGCAACCTCACCGAGGAATTCGGCGTGCAGGAACTCTACTGGGACCAGGGAAGCTCACCGGTCATCATCGACGATCTTCTCATTTTCCCTCGCCTGCACGGCGGCGACTCATGGGTCGCCGGCTTTGACAAAGCGACTGGCGAAACCCGCTGGAAAACGGAACGCAACTACGACGTTCCCGCCGAGAATGACAACGGCTACACGACACCTGTTCCTCTCCGCCACGGCGATCGCGATGCCGTCCTCATTTGGTGTTCCGATCATGTAACCACTTACGCCGCCGACAATGGCGAACTCCTCTGGTCTTCCGGAGGCTTCAACCCCCGCGGCGGAAAACTCTGGCCGCCCATCGCCACACCCGTCATCTCCGGCGACATCGCCATTATTCCCGTCGGCCGCGACGACCGCAAACAAGCCGAAGTACACGCCGTCCGACTCGGCGGCAGCGGCGATGTCACCGCGAGTCACCGACTTTGGGAACGCGACGACTTCGGTGTCTTCGTCGCGAGCCCCGTGGCTTACGAAGGCAAGGTCTACCTCCTTCGCAACAAGGGCGGCATCGTCTGCCTCGATCCCAAGACCGGCGAACCTCACTGGGAAGTCGAACTCCCCCGCGACGCCGCTCCCTACTATGCGTCTCCTCTGATTGTCGGCGGGATTCTTTACGCCGCCCGTGAAGATGGCGTCGTTTTCTCCGCACGCGTCGGCGACAAGTTTGAACTCCTCGCTGAGAACGACATGGGCGAACAGATCCTCGCCACGCCCGTTCCCTTTGACGGAAAACTTCTCCTCCGCGGCGAGAAGCACTTATTCTGCGTGAAGTAAGCTAATCTCCCGTGTCACCCTAGTCAGCGATTCAGACATGAAAGGACTTCGTGCCGTTCACGGAGAATCGGATCCAGACGGGTCTGCTCTTTAAGAACGCGAATAAAAAAGAATGACCGCGAATTACAGCGAATGTCCCACATAGATCTCGAAGCATCGCTGCAATTATCCCATCCAGTTCAACAAGCTTCGACAAACACATTCGTGCCATTCGCGAATATTCGCACTCATTCGCGTTACTCTCTTTTTCTTCGACATCAATGAACCAGATTCCACACGAATAACTCCCCCCTGATTCCGCAAAGCCTCACCGAGGATACTGAAAAACCCCTTTCGCGCCTTTTCGCGTCTTTCGCGGTTCCCCAAAAACCCCAGTCTCAACGCGAGATAAAAGAACCATGATTCGCAACCTCTGCCTGTCACTCCTCCTGGCACCCGCAATCCTCTTCGCGGAAGACTCCACGCCCGAGCCCGACCTTCCTTCGATCGAGACAGTCACCGAATCCATTGTCAATGCCGCCCGTTTCTACCGGACGCACCTCGCCTACGGCGGCGGTTACGGTACCGAATGGCCGGAAGACCTCAGCGAAACCCACGTCGAAGGCCGGTCGTCGAGATCCATCATCAGCATTCAACCACCGGGCACCCCCACCGTTGGCCTTGCCATGCTCCGAGCGTGGCAAACCACTGAAAGACCAGTCTTTCTGCAAGCGGCGAAAGAAGCCGCGCAATCATTGATCTGGTGCCAACTCGCTTCGGGAGGCTGGGGATCGCACTTCGACTTCGATCCAAGCCACGCCTCACGCCTTCATTTCCGCCGCGACCTAGAAGCCGGCGATACCGATCTAGGCAAACGCTCCGCGCAGTCCACTCTCGACGACAACAAGACACAGTCGGCTCTTTTCTTCCTCCTCGAACTCGCCCATGACCCGGCGATGCAAAACGACCCCGCGCTTCAGTCCGCCCTCGATTTCGGAATGAACGGACTGCTCGCCGCGCAAGCACCCAACGGCGGCTGGCCTCAGCGCTATTCCGACCCCGCCGATCCCGGTCTCCCCTTGCAACCAGCCCGCTTTCCCGAATCGTGGCCACGAGAATTCCCCGCCGTCGATTTCACCCAATTCTACACAACGAATGACGGCAACCTCTACCACGTTCTCATCCTACTCTTGCGCGCCCAAGAACTGGAAAAAGACGAACGCTACACATTGGCAATAAACCAACTCGGCGAGTTTTTACTGCTGGCCCAGTTACCCGAACCTCAACGCGGATGGGCGCAACAATACAACTTCGAGATGGAGCCTGCCTGGGCCCGAAAATTCGAACCGCCCGCCGTCAGCTCCGGCGAAACCGTCTCCGTCCTCCGCACGCTCTTCGAACTCTGGCTAACCACCGGCGACGAACGTTATCGCCAGTCGATGAAAGAAGGCCTCGCCTGGCTCAAACACAGCCAACTCGACAACGGAAAATGGGCCCGATTCTACGAGTTACAAACTAACCGACCTCTCTACTGCGAAGCCGGAACTTACCAACTCACCTACGAAGACACCAACACTCCCACCCATTACGGCTTCCAAGTCGATCTCAAAGAGCGTATCACCAGGCTGGAAAAAGACATCGCCACTCCCCGCGAAACCCTCCTTGAAAAACGTCGACCAAAAACACGAAGCGAAAAAGACCACGCCAACCGCGCGAAGAAACAGGCCTCAAGAATCCGCTCCATCCTAGAAGCCCAACACAAATCCGGTTACTGGAAAAACGACAACACCATCCAAGCCCGTCTCCTCGAGAAAAACTTCGAAGACCTTTGCACCTACCTCGATTTCGCAAAAGCCGCTGGCGAGGAATTCCACGAGTTGTCCCCATCCAGCGAATAGCGAGCAACCCGGCTTCCCGATCAATCGATTCAAACTCCAGCCACCCTTCTGTGTTCATTCGTGATAATTCGTGCCCATTCGTGTTCTTCTCTTTCTTAACGCGAATGAAAAAGAATAAGCGCGAATGACGCGAATGGTCCGCATGGATCTGAATCCCGTCCCAAGAATCACGGACCGCTCCAGTCTCCACCGTCCAGTCCAACAAGCTTCAACAAAAGCATTCGCGCCATTCGCGGATATTCGCATCCATTCGCGTTCCTCTCTTTTTTAAAACGAATGCAACGGAATGAGTACGAATCTACACGAATAGCCCCCTGAATCCGAGATCGCCCACCTAGGATACTGAACGACATCTTTCGCGCCTTTTCGCGACCTTTCGCGGTTCCCCCAAAATACCTCTGCGCCCTCCGTGCCTCTGCGCGAGAACCAAAAGCGAGCCCCGTTAATCCGCCACCCCATCCCCATCCGCATCATCCACGTCAGCGAACGGACTATCCACAATCGCTCGCCAAGCCGCTGCACGCATCTGACGATCAAATTCCGCAGGCACGCCTTCCGGCACGTAGCTCTCGATCAAGGCCGGCGACTTCTTGTAGAGCATCCCGTAATAAACATAGCCCACCAGGTGCTCAATCCCGCTCGCGCGTGAAAGATGCCCGCCGTCGCGGTAAATTCCTTTCTTCCCGTTCTGCGACTTTTCATCGACACAATCGAGACTCTCAATCTTCCCATCGAGATACTGCCCGATCAGATCGACGACCGCATAGCTGGCAGGAATCATCCGAACCTTCCCAGGGTATTTCTTCTCAAGGGCATCGTAATTCGTCGTGAACAGGTTGGCCTCCTTCTCCGCCTGCTCAGCATTAACCGCCTCGCGGATTTCTTCTTTCGACAGCGACTTCCACTCCGGATCAAACCTTGGCCAGCCATCCTGCACATAGAAGACCATATAAGGATTATGCTTGAGGCAGAGATCGATCCACTGCGAGTAGTATTCCACCTTGTCCTCGTAAAAAGATCCCCAAGTCATGACATCCCACTCCCCGGTCGCTACCGCGGGCAGAAGAACGGGATTCGCTGGAGCACGATTCATCCACTTTCCAAATTCCTTGAGCCAAATCGCATTCGCGGCGCCAGTTGCGCCACCACTTGTGTGCGACCGCTGCTGGTGATCTTTGTATCCCGCCGCCTCCGCAATCGCCGGCAAGGTCTTTCGCCCCGGCGCCACCCAGCTGTGACCTGTCATCAGCAACCGAAGCCCCTTCCCCTTTTCGTAGGCGAGCGGCTCCTTCGTCATCACCCTCCCTTTCGCAATCGCCGCATCCAGTTCCTCGGCAGTCGGGACAAAGATCGTTTCATTCTGCTTAAATCGACCCTCACCGCCACGCCGACTCGTCAAATACGCGCGCGCCTCAGTCATCGTCAGGATCCCGTCCTTGTTCGTATCCGCCTCAGGATATTGCTTCAATCCCTGCGCAAGGCGCTGATCAGTCTCTGAAGTGCGCTCAGCCGCAAAAACCGAGTGAGCAAGACAAAGAAAGGCGAAAGTGAAAGCGACAGCGTGATTCATAGGGACCACATTGAACACGAATCGAGCGGATGAGTCGCGCAAATTCGAACGATCACAGCAACAACGTCCATTCAAGTGACACCGTGATCCCAATGATACCTAATTTTCGAGAGTGAACTTCCTGTTGGTATCCACATACCTCTCCAGGGCTTCCGTCTGTTGAATCATAAAGATTGCATCCCCTCCAGAAGTCCCCTCAACGGAAAAACGGACAGGCATGGCATCCACGCCCCGACTATGAAAAGTGCCAGCAGGGAGTGTGCACTCGGTAACAAAATCCTCCTCACTATTCGAATAGTCCCTAAACACGTTTTCGACAGCCATGGACGCCCGTTCATGAAGAAAGTCCGGAACACTTCCATCCTCGAAATCCGAGTAAAACGGCTCATCCACAAACCGACCTTTCCTGACGATACCAATGGCCGATTTTCGAAACGGATTAAATTCTCCCGTCCGATCGAACAATTTTATCCGGTTGATAAAAACACCTAACGAGACCTTCAGTCGCCTCCTCACGTCAGCCAGTCGCTGAATCGTGCAATCATTTTCAAATCCCTCAAACGCATCCGTGGGAATCAGCAATAAAGGAGACAACTGTTCCGTATCTGCCTCGATCTCTTCGATGTCGTCCTTGGATAGCTGGGATGCGTCTTTCCCAGAAACGGATATCTGGAAGTCCGATAAACGAAATCCCAGGGTGTGGACCAGCTCGTGAGCGATCGTATTATTGAGCCGGAAAAGGTTTCGGCCCTCGCCGGAATCCAAATTCCCGGCATCGTAGGTCTCACTATCAATCAAAACAGTCCAAGTCTTCCCCCCATCCGACCGTTGTCCGATTTTCCCTTCAACCAACAGCGGGCGAAACACGAGATCGGCATCGAATGCTTCACAGAGACGCCGAATATCAACAGACCCATTCGATGTGTATGCTGATTTTGAATAACTCAAGCAGACTGCTGCCAACTTCTTCAGTTGAGATTTAGTCAGCATCTCCTTCGATTTTTCGAAGCTTCCGCTCAACATCGACGATTCCTTGTCGATTGAGGGAAATATCCTTCAATCCAAGATTGGAGAGATCGTAACGCTTTAAGCTCTCAACGATCTTTGCTCGCTTCACCGCATCTTTTCCTTGATTCCGCTTGATGAACTGAGACCACTCTTTCGGGAGTCGGCTTGTTCCATGAGAAAGATAAGGCAACAGCACAGATCGACATTCGGCGCGAAATTGCTCCTGATTCATCCCTCGATACACCACTGAAGTCTCACGCCCACTACTCAAAGGTAGATCACTCTCATCCGAACCATAGGGAACCAGTCCAGACTGAACGACGGACGAGGCTGGCTCGGCGTGGACTGGCTGATCGTCAAAGAAGATATGCGGTCGGAACGCCTTCAGCACCGCTTTCTTCTCCACACCGCCCATGAAAAACAGTTCGTCAACTTTGA
>JBCCWV010000018.1:0-40971 GCA_039192745.1 Verrucomicrobiota bacterium
CTCCGGTCTTGAAGGCCGCGTCCTTGCCTCGTTCGACATCGTCCGGCTCGGCGAGTTCGTCGATCACTACCCCACGATCGACGAAGCCATCGCGGCGAAGAAGTAGCTGATTGAAACCACGAAAATCCGCGAAAAGTTTTTTCTTTTGCCATGACTTCTGAAGGTTCCTTTCAAGCGTTTGAAACTTCAGGCTCACTCTCATCCTTTACGGGACGGCTCCGAAACACTCTTCCTAACACAATCCTTTTCGCGCTCTTTCGCGCCTTTCGTGGTTCTCCCAACCGCGAAATATTTGGGCAGCGTCGATGACCGCCTACTTCCAGCTTCTCGGAAGCCTGTTCTTCCGCACGTTCTTCACGCCTTTCAAAGGCCAGGGCTTCCGCGCGAGCCACGTCTTCGAGCAAACCGTCCGCATCGGTGTGCAGGGCTTGCCCATGGCGGCCTTGCTTGCCTTGACCATTGGTATCGTCCTCGGGATGCAGGCTGCGGATCAACTCGGGCGCATGGGTGTCGGCGAAATGGTGCCCGATCTCGTCTCCGCGAGCCTCATCAAGGAACTCGCTCCGCTCGTCACGGCCATCATCATCATTGGCCGCAGCGGGTCCGCCATCACGGCTGAACTCGGCGCGATGAAGGCGAACGAGGAAGTCCTCGCCCTCGATGTCATGGGTATTCATCCCGTCTCGTTCCTCGCCGTGCCCCGTTGCATCGCCCTCGTCGTCATGGCGCCGGTGATCACGATCTTTTCCTACTACGTCGGCATGGTCGGCGCGTATTTTGTCGCGAGCGGAGCGATCGGAATGGGGATGGAATTGTTCATCGAACGCGCCTTGGGGGCATATTTCCTGCAGGATCTCCTCGTTTGTGTCTTGAAGGGCATCGTTTTCGGCGTTCTCATCGGAACGATCGCGTGTCATAAAGGTCTCACCGTGCGCGGCGGCGCGGTGGGCATCGGCCGTGCGACGACCGACTCCGTTGTCCTCTCGCTCCTCGCCGTCTTCGTTGCCAATGCCATCCTCACCTCCATCTTCTTCATCTCCGCCTGAGGAGAAGAAAAAAAAGGAAGAAGCACCCGTCCTCATTCGCATCCGCGACCTCGTGAAGGAATACGGAAGTCGCCGGGTGCTCGATGGCGTGTCCGTCGATGTTCGCAAGGGCGAAGCACTCGTCGTCATGGGTGGCAGCGGATGTGGAAAGAGTACGCTACTGCGTCACATGATCGGCGCGGAGATGCCGACCTCTGGCGACGTCGAGTTGTTCGGCGAAGACTTCGTCGCGGCGAACGAAAACCAGCGCAATGCCATCCGCCGCAAGTTCGGCATGCTCTTTCAATCCGGCGCGTTGTTGCAATCGATGACCGTCGCCGAAAACGTTGCCCTTCCCCTTGAATCCCACACCGGCCTCGGACGGGACATCATCGACCTCACGGTGAAAATGAAACTCGATCAGGTCGGGCTCACCTCGCACGGCGACAAATTGCCCTCAGAAATCAGCGGTGGCATGCGAAAACGCGTCGCCCTCGCGCGCGCGCTGGCTTTGGACCCGGAATTGCTCTTCAGTGACGAGCCCACCGCCGGCCTCGACCCGGTCATGACTGCCATCATCGACGAACTCACCAACACCCTGACCAAAAAAATCGGCGCCACCGTTGTCGTCGTCACGCACGACATGCCCAGCGCGTTTCGCATCGCCACGCGCATGATCATGCTCGGGACCGGCGACATGCAGGGTAAGGTCGTCATCGACGGCACACCCGAAGAAGTGCGCAACACGGACAACCCCATCGTCCGCCAATTCATCGAAGGAAAACTCGACGGCCCCGCGACCGAAGCCATGCGCGGGGATGGATATAGGGAGGCATTGCTGACCGGATGAAAAGGAAATCTGGCCAGTCTAAGCTCAAGTTGAGCATGACTGTAGCCGGAATGTGGACTTCGGCGGCCCTGATGGCTATTCTTTTATTTATTCTGATGACGGAGCAGTCCATACGTGAAGACAACTTGATCTCGTACTTTCGTTTCTTCCTGATCATACTCATTGTGACATTCGTGATCTCGTCTTTACTAGCGTCGCTCCAGCTTCTCCTTGCATCATATTCGGTGCTCCTTTCCGCGGTCACGGCGTCAGTCATCATACCGTTCAGTGTATTCACGGCCTGCATTTATATAGTTAGTCTGTTTTACATTGATTACTCGAAAGCTATCGATTTCCACATTGAGTTTCTTCGCGAAATACCTGCTCTGTTTTTAGATCTGTTTTCTCTTGACGAATATGCTATTCCCCTTGTTGTGAGCGCTATTTTTGGAGCCTTAGTTTCAACTTTGTTGGTTCAAAAGTATCTTCTACAAAGTCACTCATCAGATTTTGAAAAACCTCAGTAACATCATCGTCACCGTCCTCGTCGTCGTTTGTTCGGTGATTCTCCTCGCGGCATTGATCATCACCGTGCAGGACAATCCGTTTTCGAAACCGGTCTTCGAATTTTCCATCGATCTCGAAGACGCGCCCGGCATCAAGCCCAACTCACAAGTTGCTTACGCCGGACAAGTCATCGGCAAAGTGGAGGAGGTCCAGTTTCTCAAGCCGGAAGAGCGTCCCGAGGGCCACCCCGACCACATCGTGCGGCTTCATATCGACGTCTTGCGCGAGACGCCGCTTCCGAAGAATATCAAACCGACCATCACTGCGTCTTCGCTTCTCGGTGGAAATCTCGTCACCCTCCAGCGCGTCGATGACGAAGGCGGCATGCTCGAAACCGGCGCCCAACTCATCGGCCACACGGCGGGTCCTCTCGACGCCCTCGCTCCTGGCGCCACGGAAATTCTCGATGGCGTGAACGATATCGTCGTGCGGTTGAACGAAATTCTCGGCGACTTGGGTGGCGGTGACGCGAAGTCCGATGTGACGGCCACGCTCTCCAATGTCCGCGAAATCACGGAAACAATCAACACAACCCTCGGTGGTGCGGAAGGTCTCGAAGCGCTTCTCGTCAAACTCAACGACGCCGCGGAACAGGTCGTGATGCTCTTCGCGGGCGAGGACGACGAGAAGAAGGGAATGACCCCGCAGTTTCACGAGATTCTCGAAAACGTCCGCCAGATCACCGTTTCCATCAACGAGTCACTTTCTGCGGAGGACGGCGTCCTTGCCAATCTGGAATCGGCGATGGCCGGAGTCGATGAGACCGTGAATGGGCCGGATGGGGAACCTGACAAGGCCCTACAACAACAGATCGAGACACTGACGAGCGAGATTCAGGTTCTGTTAGTGTATGCCCAATACTTCACCGGTTCCCTCGCCGAGAAGCCCCGCCGTCTCCTCTTCGGGGACAACGACAATCTCAATGTCCCAACGAAGGAAACCATTATCGATTACATCGAGCGCACCGGCGAAGCCTATCCGGTCGAAGACTTCGGCAGCGAAACTGAGCCTGAGGATTCAGCGCCCGAAAAACCTCGCCGGGGGTTGTTTAATAAGCGGTAGTTAAGGAGCCGGACAAGCAGCGAGAACTCCCACTTATGGAGAGCGAATTAGCTCTCTCTTTTGTATTCAATCTCGCCCGCTTTAGCCTCCTCGCCGTTGGGAGTAATGTTAAAGGCCGTTATTTTGAGATGGCCGGCGTCGATGATTTCGTAAACCGTCTTCCAACCCCACGGTGGATTCCCGGGACCGGCGTCGTAACTGCCGACGACTTCAAATCCGTTATTGGCCGGGAGCGCGTTTCCCATCGAAAGCATGATGGCGTCACTCATGTGAAATGAAACAATCCATGAGACCTCAAATCGGTTTTTTGCGGTGTTAAAAAGATAGATTTCGTCCCCGTGGCGCATCTTGCCTTGGATCTCTCCGGAATACTCGTGACGAAGATAGCCACCACCAATCACGCGACGGATCTTCCCGGATATCTCCGATTCATCGGCCAGTTTCCCCGGTTGGAACCATGTGCGGCACGTTCCGTTCCAATCGCCGAGCATGGTATTGAAGAAATACGGTGCAGCTTTCATCTCAATTCATTTTCGAATGGCTTGATACCTTTTGCAAAGGATGTCACTCATGATTGATGAGATGGCTTATAGATGAGTCTGTTGCTGAGAATCCCTAATTAAGAAACGGTTCATCTAAAAATGAAGCATCCCGCAGTGCCCAATCTTCTAGCCCGACGAGTTCAGTTTGCGGAAGAAACGGGCTGAAAGCCAAGCCCTACCCTAGGATCATATTCCATGCGGAGCGTGCGCTGAAGGCGGACTTTACCGGAGGTGCGACCGGGTGAGGCACGCCTTCAGCGTGCAGCTTGCATGATGCCGAAAACCTGGGGCGGCGCTTCGCTCTGCCCCAGGCTAGGGTGAAGCTGGCCTTCAGCCAGCGAGAGGAGGACAGGCAGGGGATAAAGAGAGTTCTTTTTCCAACGTTGGTGCTCGGAGATACAGGCTTTTTGAAAGCGAGTATAAGTAAACAGCTTCTGAGAGAATCTTTTGGCGTTGTCTGATAAACCACTTATGGCTCTGACGGTAATTTGGAGAAGTTTTTGACGTCGATGAATCTTTTGGTTTCAGCCGTACCGCTGGGACCTCCTTTATAATTCTCTCCGTTGGGACAGACGCTTCTAACGTCACACCAGTGCAGATTTCAAAAACGGCGCCGTCCGACTTGCTTTCACCTTCGCGACTTCTTCAGGCGTTCCTGCGGCAACGATCTCTCCACCGCTCTCACCGGCTTCGGGACCGATATCGAGGAGATAGTCAGCCTCGGCCATGACATCGAGGTTGTGTTCGATGACTACCACTGTGTGCCCCTCGTCGACGAGGCGATGCAGAACATCGATCAAGCGTTCCACATCCTTCATGTGTAGCCCGATCGTCGGCTCTTCGATGAGATAGAGGTTGCTCTTCGGTATTTGATTCTTCCGCAATCGCGCAGTTTCTGCCCGGCCTTGACCTTTTGTTAGTTCAGTCACCAACTTTAGCCTCTGCGCCTCCCCGCCGCTGAGCGTGGGACTGGGTTGGCCGAGCTGGAGATAACCGAGGCCGGTATCTCGGAGAAGGTGGAGAGTTCGCTTGAGCTTGGGGTGGCTTTCGAAGAATACCGAAGCCTCATCAATGCTCATGGCCATGACTTGGCCGATGTTTTTCCCGTTCCATTCGACCTCCAAAGTGGCGTCGTTATAGCGAAGCCCACGACAGTCCTCGCATTCGACATAACTCGTCGGGAGAAAGTTCATCTCCAGTTTGATCTGGCCGTTCCCTTTGCACGTCTCGCAGCGGCCGCCCTCTGTGTTGAAGGAAAAGCGGCTCGCTTCGAATCCACGCATCCGTGATTCGGGCACCTGCGCGAAGAGCTTCCGGATCTCGTCGAAGAGCTTCGTGTAAGTTGCGGGGCAGGAGCGACTGGTTTTGCCAATCGGACTTTGATCGACTTCATACACCGCGGCGAATTGATCCACGCCGACAATGGATTTCAGGTGCTCAATCTTGGCGCGAGAACTCTTCAATCGAGCTTGCACCGCCGGTTTCAAGACACCGCGCATCAAGGTGCTTTTGCCGCTGCCGCTGATGCCCGTGATCACCGACAACCGCCCGACTGGGATCGCGGCATCAACCTTCTTTAGATTATTTGCCGTCGCGTTCTTCAAACGTAACCAACCTGACTTCGCTGTTTTTCCAGGGAGTTTCCGGCGCTCGCCCTTGATCGGATGTTTCACCGGAGAAGCCAGAGCATTGATCGTGGGTGATTGCTCCGCCTTTCGCGGCTTCGTCCCATTCACCCGACCTTCATACACGATTTCTCCCCCAAACCGTCCCGCACCCGGACCAAGGTCAATCAAATGATCACTCCGTTGAATCGTGTCGTCGTCGTGCTCAACCACGAGGACCGAGTTCCCTCGATCCCGCAATCTTTCCAGTGTGTCGAGAAGCTGTTTATTGTCCCGCGGATGCAGGCCGATCGTCGGTTCGTCCAAAACATAGAGAACCCCACGAAGATTGCTTCCCAACTGCGATGCTAGCCGGATGCGCTGGCTTTCCCCACCACTCAGCGTCTTCGCACTGCGGTCGAGCTGGAGGTAACCTAACCCGACCTCATCCATAAACTGCAGCCGCTGGTTGATCTCGATGAGGATGTCCCGCGAGATCACTTTCTTCGCCTCGTCCGCCTCCAAGACTTTTCGCATGGAATTCGCTCCCGTGTCCTGCAACACGCCTGCTGCTTCCACCGCGCTAAGACCGGCCAGATCCTCGATCGCGAATTCACCGATATACACGTTCCGACTAACCTCGTTCAGACGGCTGCCTTCGCAATCTTCGCAAGTGACGAACTCCGCCTCGTCCGCACGACTCATTCTAAGTTCCTCTTCCATCTCCGCCTCGGCTACCGAGTCAGCGCGGTCAACGTCGAGTCGCATCTTGCTTCCACGTTTGCCCGAGCCGCTCGCGACTACCCCATATCCCCGACACGTTTTGCACCACCCGTGCGGGCTGTTGAAGGAAAATTGGCGAGGGTCGAGTTCTTCGAACGCACGGCCGCAACCGCTGCAACTCTGCTCCGAACTCAGGACGCGAAAGCTCTTCTTCACATCGAGAAGCCGGGCGGTCCCTTTTCCGATCTTCAAGGCTTGTTCCACCGCATCGGTCAGCTCGGCAATCGTGCTCTTCGGTCCCAACTTCGCCACCACCACGTCGATGGTATGCTCGACGAAGCGCTCAAGCTTCTGGAACCCCTCAACTGGCTTGAATTGGCCATCCACGAGCAGCGTGTCGAAACCTTGGCGACCCGCCCATTCCGCGACCTCGGTGTGAAATCCCTTTCGCGCCTTCACGAGCGGCGCGAGCAACTGCACGGTACCGCGCTTCGCTTCCTGGCGGACGGCGGTGACAATGGCGGTCAGCGTTTGCTTCTCGACCGGAATCCCACATTCCGGACAATACTGGGTGCCTGCTTTCGCAAAAAGTAGCCGGAGAAACTGGAAAATTTCAGTCACCGTTCCCACCGTCGACTTTCCGCCGCCGCGGGTGACGCGTTGCTCGATGGCCACCGTCGGCGGCAGACCGAGGACGGCATCCACGTCCGGCTTCTCCATCTGCTCGACAAATTGCCGGGCGTAGGTCGACATGCTGTCGAGAAATCGGCGCTGCCCTTCGGCAAAAAGGATGTCAAAAGCGAGCGTCGATTTTCCACTCCCGCTCAACCCTGACACACACACAAACTGATCGCGCGGAATGGTGAGTTCGACGTCCTTGAGATTGTGCTCACGAGCACCGTGGATGCTGATGGCGCTATCCGTGGCGAGAGCGTCCCGCTCTCGTTTCCGGTTACGCTTCGAAACGTAGGAAACAGGGGAAGACTCTTCAACCTTTGATAACTTAGTATCATCGAAGGCACTCGAGAGCGAGACGCTCTCGCCACGGCCCTCGCCCGCCAGCGCGTCCAGTAAAAAGCGTCCCGTGTGGCTCTTCACCGACGCCGAAACCTTCTCCGGCGGCCCTTCGGCAACAACTAGGCCTCCGTCCTTCCCCGCCTCGGGACCGAGATCGATCACCCAATCCGCGTTCTTGATAACATCGATGTTGTGTTCAATAACGACCAGCGATTGCCCCTCGTCAGCCAAGCGATGAAAGACCTGAAGGAGTAAACGAATGTCGTCGAAGTGAAGTCCCGTCGTCGGTTCATCGAAGATCAAAAGGTCGGTCTTCTTCGCTGATTTCTGACCTCCGGCCTTCGACTTCCGCTTCCCTAGTGGCCGCCCTTGCAGCAAATGATTCACCAGTTTCAAGCGCTGGCTCTCGCCGCCGGAAAGTGTGTTCAATGGCTGACCAAGAAGAAGATAGTCGAGGCCGACATCCGCGAGGACTTGTAGCGACTCCACAACTTGCGTGGCCATGCGACTTTCGATCATCGTGAAAAACGCAATCGCTTCCGCCACCGTCATGTCCAGCACGTCGGCGATAGTTTTCTCGGCAAGTTTCACCTTCAATGCTTCGGGCGTGTAGCGACGGCCATCACACTCCGGGCAGCGGAGGTAGATATCGCTGAGAAACTGCATCTCCACCTTTTCAAATCCGCTTCCCCAGCAACGTTCGCAGCGACCGGCGCCGGAATTGAAACTGAAATAGCCCATCGTCAGGCCCTGCGCTTTCCCTTCGGGCGTGTTCGTGAAGAGTTTCCGGACGAGATCGAAAGCGCCGATGTAAACCACTGGGGTTGAACGCGGTGTGCGGCTTAATGGCGACTGATCGACCATGACAATCTGGCCGACTTTGTCCTCGCCGGTGATTTCCCGACAGGCGCCCGGCTCGTCTTCCACCGTTTCACCACGCAGGCGCTGGAGGTTCTTGTAGAGGACTTCGTGGATAAGCGTCGATTTGCCCGAACCGCTGACACCCGTAATGCAAGTGAAGACACCGAGAGGAATTTCGGCATCGATCTTTTGCAGATTGTTCGCCGTGGCCCGCTTAATCTTGAGAGACTGTCCACGCTTTGGGGTCCGGCGCTTGGTCGGCGTCGGAATCACTTTCTCGCGCTCTAAATATTGTAATGTTAGTGATTTTTTCCTCGCCGAAACAGATGCTTTCGGTTTACCGGAATACACCAGCTCACCTCCAGCTGCGCCACGGCCCGGACCAATGTCGATCAAACTGTCTGCCGCACGAATGACGCTCTCTTCATGTTCGACGACCAGCAACGTGTTCCCCGTGTCACGCAAGTCTTCGAGCACGCCAATGAGCCGGTCCGTGTCACGCGGATGCAGACCGATGCTTGGTTCGTCGAGGACAAAGAGCGTGTTCACGAGCGACGCACCGAGACATGTGGTCAGATTTACTCGCTGAAGTTCACCACCCGAAAGCGTGCGTGCGGGCCGGTCGAGATCGAGATAGCCGAGGCCGACTTCGTGGAGATAGCGGAGACGGCTTTGCACCTGATTCAGAACCAGTTGCGTTGTGGGGTCGTCAGCCTTTCCTCCGAAACTCGCCGCGTCAAAGAACGCGCTCAATTCGCTGATCGGCATGTGCCAGAGATCGGGCAGCCGCTTTCCTTCGATGCGATAATTCAACGATTCCGGCTTCAGCCGCGTTCCCTTGCACGCGCCACAGGTCGTGTAGCTCCGATAGCGACTGAGAAACACGCGGACGTGCATCTTGTAGCTTTTCGATTCCACCCAATCAAAGAATCCGCGCACGCCATACCAGCGATTGTCCTGCCATAATTCGTCAGGTTCGCCCGCTTCACCGTTGATGATCCAATCCTGCTCGTCCGCGCTCAAGTTCTCAAACGGTTCATCGATACTGATCCCATTTTCCGTGGCGCAGCGCTCCAGGTCCGCTTGAAATTCATAGCCGCGGTCTCCTTGAAAGGCTTTTACGACGCCGTCACGAATCGACAAAGAATGGTCGGGCAACGCGCGCTGGAGATCGATCCCAATCGTGCGACCAAACCCGCGGCACTCCGGACACGCGCCGAGTGCATTGTTGAATGAAAACATTCCCGGTGAAGGCGGACGAAGATCGAAATCACAGTCGGCACAATGCCAGGCAGTAGACGACTTCAACGTTTCGATTCCGGATTCTGCCTCAGCGGGAAGAATTTCGATTTTCCCTTTTCCAAAGTGCAGCGCGGCCTCCACGGCTTCGAAAAGACGGGTGCGTGAAGCCTTCTTTTTCGGCTCAATGCGCACGCGGTCCTGAATGACCCGCACGACCGCAGGCAGGCTCTTCCTCGTGAATGCCTCCGGATCATCGACCCGGAAAATCTCGCCGAAGAAGAGGATGCGAAGGTATCCCTGGCTCTGGAGGAATTGAAAGAAGTCGGCGGGCTTCGTGCCTTCGGGCACAGGCACACCGAAAGTCACATGCACTTGCTCGCCATCGAACTGCGCTTCCGCCTGCGTGATGATCGACGCGACCGTCTCCGGTTTTACCTCCTTGCCACACTCCGGACAAACGCCAGTCGCCAAGCGCGCGAAGAGCTGCTTCAGGTATTCATTGATCTCCGTCAACGTCCCCACCGTCGACCGCGTGGTGCGGACGTGGTTGTGCTGCTCAATCGCAATCGCCGGCGGGATTCCACGGATCTCATCGACCTGCGGTTTGTCCATGCGGTCAAAAAATTGCCGCGTGTATGGCGAGAACGTCTCAACGTATCGCCGCTGCCCCTCCGCATACACCGTCTGAAACGCAAACGACGACTTCCCGCTTCCGCTCGGCCCGGTGACGACCGTCAATTCATTGAGCGGAACGTCGACATCGATCCCCTTCAGATTGTTCTGACAGCAACCCCGAATCTCAATTGCATCCGCCGGCGCGGTCACGGCGCGCGCCTTCTTCCGCGCGGGGCCGCGGCGGGCGCTCTTTTTGCTGGGAGACTTCTTTGGCATTGGGGTCGACTGAGTCTCAAGGATTACGTGAGGTGTCCAACACGGATTCCCTAAAGAACAAACCGGTCGTTTCCCAGCCGTTTTCTCGATTTTCGAGCCGATGCCTCCCGAGAACTGCCTTTTACCATGCGAAGAACGCATACCGGTCGAGAAAGTCTGAAAAGAAAGGCGCAATTTCCTCGCCAGTCCCGGACTCCAAGGACTATCCTAACGAGAATTTCCAAAACCATGCTCATCCCTCCTCTTCGGCTGTCGATAGCGACCATCCGTTTCGTACTCATTGCCCTTTCATTGGCGATCTTTGATATCCCCTCCCTCCGCGCCGAAGTCTTTCACGGCACTGTCGAAGTCACCGGCACGAACAATGCCACGACCGCTCTCACGCCTGTTGCCCTTAGCGATCCCGGCATCGGCTTTTCCTCAGGGAACTTCGGCGACTACGCCGTTACCCTGCCCGGTGGCCTCGGCGTCAACGAGGGCGTCCTCATCGCCGCCATCGCGGAACTGGAGTCGGCAGCCACGTTCCCCGGCCAACCGACTTTGGCCGCCACCGATGGCCTCTTTACCCCGAACGAATACTCTGTCTCCGTCTTCGCTTCGGTCACAGGCCTGAATGTCGAGGCCAATGCGGACTTCGCCTTTGCCTGGTTTGACCACGATGACTGGCTCTGCGGCACCATGCGCAATGCCACCAACAACGGCCCCGCCTCAAGCCTCATCGCTTCCACGGGGATCAACCTTGGCAGCGAGTTCATTGATCCCGCAGGCACCGGCGGGGAGTACGATCTCGATCTCACCGCCCTCAACGGCTCCTCCAGCGATGGCATCCTCCTCGTCAACGGTGCCAAGAACGAGGACAACTACGCCCTCAGCCGCGCCAACAACGATGGCACCTTCACCATCTTCTGCCGCGACAATTTCAATGACTCGTTCCTCGAAAACGATCCCGTCAACTTTGTCTACCTCAGCAAAAACGACATCGGAACCGACGGGCTCGTCGCCCTTGGACGCATCGAGCAAGACAGCGACGTCCAAGTCGGCGGCGGGACCTTCACCACCATTGGCGCCAACGGACAAATCCTCCTTCAAATTCTGGGCCACTCACCCGAGACAGGCACCCTCCTCGTCAGCCACGAAGGCGGAGGCACCGTCAACGATGACAACCTCCTCTCCTTCGAATGGAGACCGGATTTCTAGGATTGGCTCATCATCAGCCGCGACATGACCACCGGCACGGTCGAAGGCGGTGGTGTCGCCTTCGCCGACGAACCCATGTTCAGCTTCGCCTTCTTCCAGAAAGGCATTCACGTCACCACCCTCGATGACGAGGATGACGGCCCTACCTCGCTCGACACCCCCGGCGACATTTCCCTCCGCGAGGCCATCAATCACGCCGACTCCGGCAGTTGTATCACCTTCTCCACCGCCCTCGATGGCGGCACCATCACACTCGCCCTCGGTCAGCTCGTCATTGCCCACGATCTCACCATCGACGCCTCCGGCTTGCCCAACGGCATCACCATCGATGCCAACGGCCAAGTCACCAACCACCGCGTCCTCGAAATCCAGCCGAATACCATCGTCGCCCTCCATCACCTCACACTCACCGGTGGGAATGCCACTGGCGTGGAGTCGAGAGGCGGAGCGATTTTCAACAATGCCGCTACCCTGACGCTCTCCAAGTGCAACATCTTCGACAACGCTTCAAATTCAATAGGCGGTGGTATCTACAATGATGGGAGTGACTCAGGGAATGCGTTGCTTACTCTTGTCAACTGCAGCCTCTCGGGAAACCGTGCCCGTAACGACGGTGGCGGCATATCCAGTGACGGAAGGGATGCAGGGAATGCAAGCCTCTCTCTCACAGGTTGCTGCCTCTCGCGAAACTCGGCTGGTATCTTTGGCAACGGCAACGGAGGCGGCATCCACAGCGATGGTTCAGACGCAGGCAGCGTGAACGTCTCGCTCTCCAACTGCTCGATATACGGCAATTCCGCAAGCTTTAGTGGAGGTATCGAAAGTCGGGGAGAAGACAACGGAATTGCGGTTTTAAGCATTACTTCGTCCACAATCGCTGGAAACTCCTCTGATGGTGCAGGAGGCGGGATCTCAAACGTGGGATTTAGCGGAACGGCAACACTCAGCGTGGATGCTTCCACCATTTCAAGAAACTTCGCGGGCAGTCTGGGTGGCGGAATCCTGAACAATGGTAGCGGAGGCGGCAATGCCACCCTCACACTCAGAGACACCATCCTTGCGGAAAATGCGTCGTCGTCGAGTGCGGTAGACCTTGGGGAAACTGGTAACGCGACCACCACAACCAACGGCAACAACCTCTTCACTAGCATCGTTGGCTCAAGCATCCCCGGCCCCTCCGCGAGCGTCACCATCGTCGCCGAC
Source organism: Verrucomicrobiota bacterium (assembly GCA_039192745.1). GTDB lineage: Bacteria > Verrucomicrobiota > Verrucomicrobiia > Verrucomicrobiales > DEV007 > JBCCWV01. The sequence continues at coordinate 12,764 of JBCCWV010000018.1, forward strand.
CCCCTCCTTTCCGCCCTCGACGACTACGGTGGTCCCGCGCCAACGATGCTCCCGCTGCCCGGCTCTCCCGCGCTCGACGCCGCATTGACTTCCACCGCCACCGCCGACCAACGCGGCTTCCCGGTCCCTATCGACGGCGACAACGACGGCACCGCCACCCCCGACATCGGCGCTGCGGAAGCGCCCAACTGGGATGCGCTCACTCCAGACGACTACGCTCTCCTCTGGCCCACCGACCCTGATGACGACGGAGTCCCGTTCGGCGTCGAAGTCGCCACTGCGCTCGATCCTTTTTCCGTCGATGGCCCCAACGGATTTCAGCCCCCATTCACGATCATTAATGGACTCCAAGGCATAACGCTCATCTTTGGAAGAGCCACCGATGCGCCGGACGGGACTCTCTTGAAATTGATGCGTTCAACGGATCTGGCCGCCGACACGTTTAACGAGATTTTTCGCATCACTCCGAGCGGAACCGGCATGGACACGGAACCCGGAGATGGAAACATCATCGCCCCCATTTTTTCAACCGTCTACAGTTTCGTTGATGTCGATGCGCCGCTGCCCAAGTCTTACTATCGTCTGGAGAATGAGTACGACCCACTACCGCTCTGAGCTTTTTGCGCTGCCCATTTAGCGACTGCCGAGAACCTGACAAAAAAGGCTCGCCGCTCATGCAAAGAGCACTGGGCATTCCGGCGATCAAAAAAGAAAGTCTCGATCTATTCGCCAAATCCGTAATTCCCAACTATCTCTAACAAGTGTTCCCAACGCGGTCTATTCTTCCACTCCGGAGTCAATGGCCACCAACCTCCCAGCACATTCCCTCCTCAGAATCCCTCGACACTCACAGCAATCGTGAAAAGCCTGCCAGCGGTTCAATGAAAAAAGTGTTCCACCGTTCCATGAACAGATCTTTTCATCGCTTCCGCTCCCTCATTCACTCATGAAATTAGACCGACTTCCCTTCTTTCCCGTTCTCCTTACGGTTTCCGTCCTGGCCGTGACTGCCGATGCCGATCCGCCGCTTGCTCACGGCACCTTGGAGGTGACACAACTTAACGCCGCCAACGGGACAAACGGGACCTCGGTCACGACAAAGTTTTCTCAAGGAACGACTGTGGGTGTCACCATCGACGAATCACGCACGAATCGCGGGGACTACTTTCTCGACTTCGCCGCCGCCGATGACGTTGACAGCGGGGTGATGCTCACCTCCGTGGCACAAAACGGACGCGACAACTCCGCGTCTGGAGATCCGGCGGGAACGTTTCATCCCACGTCCTCGATCGAAGTGGACGGCACGGAATACTTCGCCTCCATCCACCGGTTCGATCCTCCGAGCGGACAAGTAGAGTTCAACATCAACACCTCCTTCGCCTGGTTTCCCTTCGACGATTGGCTCGCTGGTCACGCGCAAGTCAGCACCAATGGCGGCCCCATCACCAGCATCAACGCCTCGCTGGGATTAACCTTCTCCACCGCTCCGAGCAGCTCCGCCAATTTAGTCGACAACGGCAACGGGATCTTCGATCTCGATCTCGTGACCGAAGGCGGCTCGTCCAACGACGGCATCCTCCTCGTCAACGGCGGGAAAAATGAAGACAATTTCGCCCTCAGCGAGGCCAATTCCGACGGCACCTTCACCCTTTACGTGCATGACAACGGTGTAAAAGGAGCCGTTTACGAGCAGGACTCCATCGCCTTTGCTTACATTCCCCAGTCCGCAGCCGGACTAACACCCATCGTCGCCATGGGCCGAGTGACCAGTGGTCCTGCGAGCGGCGCTGTCCCCACTGAAATCGCCGGGGGCAACTTTACAGTTAACAAACTCGCCGTTGGCCGGTGGGTTCTGACCGTCCCCGGCCACAGTCCCGACACAGGCACCCTCCTGCTCAGCGCCGAAGGCGGCGAGGCCAACAACGTGGATAACTTCGTCTCGAGCGAATACCAGGGTAGCAACCAGTGGATCATCGAAAGCCGAACGATTCAATCCTTTGGCAACAATCTCGAAGACGGCGACAAGGAAACCGAACCCATGTTCAGCTTCGCGTTCTTTTCGAACCGCGTTTACGTCGATCTGAATGCCAGCGGAAATAAGGAGGGCACCTCGTGGACCGACGCCTTCCTGACGCTCCAGGATGCCCTCGACAAAGCCCGGCCCGGGCAGGAAATTCTCGTCGCAGAGGGCACCTACTACCCTGACGAAGGCGAAAACGAGACTAACAACGATCGCGACTCGACGTTTACCCTCTCCAGCTATCTGCAGATTTTCGGCGGCTTTTCCAGTGGCGACACATTCGCGCAAAGAGATCCGGCGACCAAGAAAACGTTCCTCTCTGGCGACATTGATCAGAACGATGGCTCCAACTTCGCGAACACCGGCGGCAATGCCTTTAACGTGGCCATCGTGAGTAATGCCGATTCCGTCGGGCTTGATGGCCTTACCTTTATCGGAGCAAATAATGAATCTACTTCTATGCCAAGCGGGGGAGTCAGAGTTCTTAACACTGACATCACTCTGACAAATTGCACTATTCTCTCAAATCGTGGAGTTTTTGGCGGAGGACTATGGATCGATGAAGACGTAAACGCTTACGTGTCACACTGCCACTTTGAAGAAAATCAAAGCACCTGGGGCGGCGCAGTCTTTATTTCTCGATCAGCCCTCGACCGAGAGGCTGAGTTTACAGATTGCATTTTCCAAAACAATAATACTGTGTCGGGTGCTGGCCAGCCCGCCCGGGGCGGAGCATGCTATGTCACTTCGCTTGGGTCGATGCCACCGGAAGTGGAATATCGAAACTGCCTATTTCAGTCGAACAGTGCGGAAGAGGGAGGCGCGATTTGGAGCAGAGGGTCCGCTATTTCCAATTGCCAATTTACCGAAAACTCAGCAGTTTTTTCGGGCGGAGCGATTTTCAATAGTGGCTCGCAGGCCACACTGTCCGCCGAGAATTGCCTATTTAGTGGCAACCAAAGCAGTGGCGTAGGGGGAGCATTCAGTACGGATTTTGCGTCGCCTTCGATAACCAACTGCGCTTTCATTGGAAATCACGCTGGAGGAGCTGGCGGAGCGCTGAGGCTCCGGGAAGGGTCTCCTTCCATCACCAACTGCTCGTTCCAAGGGAACTCTTCAGCACTCGGCCCCGGGCCGGCCGTGAGCAACCAAAGTTTGACCTCTGGGACATTTTCCAACTGTGTCTTTTGGAATAATGCCGCTAACGGCAGTACTAGCTTCTCAAACGTAGAATCCATTCAAGGAAGCGTCGTGACGTTCTCAAATTGCCTGATTCATAACACCGATCTTTCCCAGGGAACCGGCGACTACCGCGACGGCACGAACCCAGCCAACAACCCCCGATTCGTCGAAGAAGTCGATCCGCTCGCCGCTCCCATCGTCGGCGGCGACCTTCGCTTCTTCATCGGCTCACCCCTCCTCGACAACGGTCTGAACATCGCCAACACCACAACATCCGACCTCGGCGGGAACACACGGATTCAAAACACCACCATCGACCTCGGCGCCTACGAAAGCGCTATCGACGATCTCGAACTGCTCTGGCTAACGGACTTCGATAACGACGGCCTCACTTATGGCATTGAAGTCGCCACCGGCCTCGATCCTGATGCGGTGGATCCACCCAACGCCTCGGAGAGATTCATTTACGTCCCCGGCCCCGGCGGCCAAGCCCTCGTCTTCGGCCGCAATCAAGCCGCCCCCGCTGGCACGATTTTGAAAGTCATGCGCTCGACCGATCTCACCGCAAACAGCTTCACCGAAATCGTTCGTTTCACCCCCACCGATAATGGCACCGATACTGAGGGCGGAAACTTCATCGACAACGGCCCAGATATCTTCTCAGTCTACGACAACAATCGCCCCAAACCCAAAGCCTACTACCGCCTCGAAGCCACCTACAAGCAGCCGGGGAGCTGAACCTGGCCTCGCGCGATATTGAGAACTTCGATTCCTCACCCCGCCAACCCGGGAAACGTCGTCGTAAGTCCCAAAGCTTGAACAGAGACCAACTGCCTGTCGGCAACTGGAAGGGGCCTCAAATCTTCTCTTTTCTACGAATATTTGCATCCCGCGTTCTTATTTTCTTGAAAATGTATGGATTTTATATATTTTATTGACTTTACTTAGCATTCCCTTAAAACTTTTTGCTCGCAGGAACCGCACTATGCGAACCAACACCACAGAGACCGAACCAGCCGTCGAACCGCTTGCGATGGGCACGGCCTTCCTCACGGGATTCGTCGAGGAATTGGCGAAAATGAAGTCCCACGAGGAATCGCTGCATCCCGAAGAAGGCTTCTCCGACATGCTCGATCTCGATCCGCCTTGCTGCGTCGATTGGACGAAACGCTGGTAAATATAGGCGTCGTCACCGCCCCGCCATTTGAATCGTCCCTTGGGCGATGGTATCTTTAGCGTCCCATGGGAAAGAGTCTTTTTGAAAAAGTTTGGGACGCCCACTCCGTCCGCACCCTCGCCAACGGGCAGACCCAGCTTCTGATCGGCACCCACCTCATCCACGAGGTGACGAGCCCGCAGGCCTTCGGTATGCTCCGCGATCGCGGACTAAAGGTCGCTTTCCCCAAGCGCACCTTCGCGACCGTCGACCACATCGTTCCCACCGATCAACGCGAGGAACCGTTCAGCGACCCGCTCGCCGATGCCATGATCAAGGAACTCCGCAAGAACGCGGACGAGTTCGGCGTCACCTATTTTGACATCGCTTCCGGCAAGCAAGGCATCGTCCATGTCGTCGGTCCGGAACAAGGCATCACGCAACCCGGCACGACCATCGCCTGTGGCGATTCCCACACGGCCACGCATGGTGCCTTCGGTGCGATTGCTTTTGGCATCGGCACAACGCAAGTCCGCGATGTCCTCGCCACGCAAACGATGGCGCTCGGGGAATTGAAAGTGCGGCGGATCAACGTCGATGGCCAGCTGCGCCCCGGTGTTTACGCCAAGGACGTAGCGCTTCATATTATTGCCTTGTTAGGTGCCGGCGGTGGAAAGGGCTTTGCTTATGAATACGCGGGCGAAGTCTTCGACAATTTCTCGATGGAAGAACGGATGACCGTTTGCAATATGTCCATCGAAGGCGGCGCGCGTTGCGGATACGTGAATCCCGACGAGAAGACCTGCGAATACTTGAAAGGACGCCCCCATGTCGCGAGCGACAAGCCGTGGGAGGAAGTCTGCGAAGGATGGCTCTCGTGGGCGTCGGATCCCGATTGCGATTACGACGACGTCGTGAACATCAAGGCCGAAGACATCGCGCCAACCGTCACCTGGGGCATCAGCCCCGACCAGGGTTTCGCTATCGACAATCACATTCCCGATCCGGCCAAACTGACGGATGCGAAGGAAAAGGAATCCGTCGAGGAAGCCCTCGCCTACATGAAGCTTGAGCCCGGCGCACCAATCAAGGGCACGAAAATCGACGTCGCCTTTGTCGGCAGTTGCACGAACGGTCGCCTCAGTGATTTCCGCGAGACCGCCAAGTTCCTCAAAGGCCGCAAGGTCGCCGATACCGTGAAGGCCATCGCCGTGCCCGGTTCACAAATCGTCGATACGATGTGCAAGAACGAAGGCATCGACAAGATTTTCAGCGACGCCGGCTTCGAGTGGCGTGGCGCGGGTTGTTCCATGTGCCTTGCCATGAATCCCGACAAGCTCGTCGGCGATCAACTGTGCGCGAGTTCCAGCAACCGCAATTTCAAAGGCCGCCAGGGCAGCCCCACCGGCCGCACCATCCTCATGTCCCCCGTCATGGTAGCCGCCGCCGCCATCACCGGCGAAGTGAGCGATGCGCGGGAGGTGTTCGAGGTGGAAGCGCTTGCGGCTGTTTAGGGGAACCACGAAAGGACGCGAAATTTCGCGAAAATTTTTTTATTGTTTGGGTTTTGAAATATCAGATTGAAGAGATTGGATCGCCGATGTTGAACGATGAGGCCGATATCGTTCTCAGGGAAGAAATGTACGGTGTAATGGGGGCTTGTTTCGAGGTCTACAAATCGAAAGGATGTGGGTTTCTTGAAGACGTGTATCAGGAATGTTTGGAGATTGAGTTCGCACACTTGAACATTCCGTTTGTCTCCAAACCAAAGCTTGAACTTGAGCACCGTGGCCAAAAACTTCGGAAAGCTTACGAACCCGATTTCGTGTGCTACGGCAAAGTAATCGTCGAGTTGAAAGCCGCTAAGCACTTGGCTGACGAAAACCGCGCCCAAGTCCTGAATTACCTTAAAGCCACGCAATTCGAAGTTGGCCTCCTCGTCAATTTCGGCAGCTACCCGAAACTCCAATGGGAACGCCTCGTCCGCTCCTTTAAATTCAACTAAGAAACAAAACCAAAACCTTTCGCGAATTTTCGCGTCCTTTCGTGGTTCCCTAAACCGATAAACACCATGGACAAAATCACCAAAGTCACCGGCACCGCCGTCCACGTTCCCGGGTCGGACATCGACACCGACCGTATCATTCCCGCGCGCTTCATGAAATGCGTGACCTTCGACGGGCTTGGCGAGTATGCGTTCTATGATGTGCGGTTCGACGAGGACGGAAATCCAAAGGGTCATCCGCTCGATGCACCGCAGCACGAGGGAGCGAGCATTCTTCTTTCCGGAACCAACTTCGGTTGCGGTAGCTCACGCGAACACGCACCGCAGGCGCTCTATCGTTTTGGCATCCGCGCGATCATCGCGGAAAGTTACGCGGAAATTTTCTTTGGAAATTGCACCACCCTCGGCATCCCCTGCGTCGCCGCCACGGAAGAAGACATCGCCAAGCTCGCGGCCAAGGTGGAAGCCGATCCCGCGCTAGAAGTCACCGTCGATGTCGAAGCCCAACGCGTCTTCTTCGGCGACGACAACTTCACCGTCCACATTCCCGATTCCGCGCAAGACGCATTGACGAGTGGTCGTTGGGACCCTCTCGGCGAACTCATCGAAGCCGCGGACGACGTGAAGAACGTCGTGACCGGACTCGGCTATTCGGGCGTTTGAGCGAGGAGCGAAGAGTGCAGGTCTTGAAGAGCCTCGCTGGCGCTCGGAGGCCGATATTGATGCCCGTGAGGGCACGGGCGCTCCACTCGCGAACGTGATTTTCCCCTTCCAGAAGCGTTATTCTCAATAATCGACCCAACAAACGGAGCGTCGGTGCCCCCACCGACCGTCACACCCCCCGAGCGCCAGCGAGGCATTCCAAGCTCTACGCTCTACGCTCCCCGCTCCTTGCTTCTCCAGTTGATTGATCGGCGCTGACCCTCCAAATTCCCCGCCCGCCAACCATGTATTTCCTCAAGAACGTCTTCAACATCCGCGAGAAGATCAAGAACGATGCCGAGAAGCCGTTCCTCGATCACCTCGAGGACTTGCGGAAGATGTTCGTGAAGATTCTCATCACGCTGCTGATCGGGTTTGTGATTTCCTGGGTCTTTGTCGATTGGCTTATTGAGGTCATTAAGTTCCCGCTTCGCGAACTTCCTGAAGCGGCGAAAGAACTGATTACTCTTTCCCCGGCAGAACCCTTCTTCGCCGCTTTCAAGATTGCGATCTTCGCTTCCTTGATCCTCACCTTTCCTTTCAACCTTTTTTGGGTCGGAGAGTTTGTTCTTCCCGGTCTCACGCAAAAGGAGAAAAAGGTCGTATTTCCCCTCATCGGTGTTGGTTCCGCTTTGTTTTTGGGCGGCGTTCTTTTCGCCTACTACGGTGTCCTCCCTCGCGTTTTCGAGTTCTTTTATTCATTTGGATTGGAGAAGACCGGAACTACCCAGGAACTCCGATTCGGCGACGTCGTCTCTTTCGTCACGCAAATCAGTTTGATCTTCGGTCTCGGCTTCCAGCTCCCGGTCGTCGTTCTCGCTCTCGTCAAACTCGGCCTGCTCGACCACGAGTTAATGAAGCGTTCACGCGCTTACGCGATCGTCGCCATCTTCATTATCTCGGCGATCATCACGCCAACGCCGGACGCTCTCACGCTCTCACTTCTCGCTGGGCCACTCATTGTCCTTTATGAGATATGCATCTGGCTAGCCCTGCTTCTGGAGAAGTTTGAAGCCAAAAAGGCCGCGCAAGAAGCCGAGGAGAATCGGGCGAAGATGAAAGAACTCGTCGAAGGCGGCGCGATTGGTGCGACAACGACCGCGGCCGGAGAGGAATTGGTCGAAGACGATTTGAACGATCACGACGACGAATTTTCCGATCCTATCGAGCCCGATTTTTCCGCCGACAACGAGTACGAAAGCGCCCTGAGCAAGGCCGAATCGCAGGACAGCGACACCGACGAAACGCACGACCACGAGGCCAAAGCCGAAGAAAGCACAACGAAAAACGCTGAGCAGGCCTACAACGACACTTACGGCGACAATCAGTGGGACAACCCCGACGACCACTACGATCCCCATCATTACGATCACGGCACCTCCGGCTACTTCGATGACGAATACCACCGCGAGGACTTCAAGGAACAAATCGTCGACGACGTCCAACGCCGCCTCCGCGAACAGATCAAGGCAGATCTCCGCATCGAAATTGCCGAAGAAATCCGCGCCGAGATTGCGCGGCAATTGGGAGAGAAAGGCGACACGGACAAACCGACCGACGAGTAATCGCCCACTCGCTCTCCAACGTGTCTTCCACCCAAAAGCCTCTCACCCAAAACGGAGCGCCCGTGCCCTCACGGGCCCCGAAACCGATCCCGCCGACAGGTGGCAATGCCTTCTGGTTCGCTAGCAATGCATCCGATAGCCCGTGGGGGCACGGGCGCTCCATCTTGCCGCCATCGTGAAAAAAACTCTCCGCAAAAAACGTGCCCTCGTGACCGGAGCCACCAGCGGCATCGGCCGCGCCGTGGCAACGCTTCTTGCCGATCACGGAGCCAACGTCATCGCGACTGGCCGCAATGAAACGGCGTTGGCGGAACTCGACTCGATCGAAAACATCTCGACCGTCACCGCCGATCTCCGCGACAACGCCTCCATCGATTCACTTTTCGAAACCGCCGGCGATCTCGACATCCTCGTCAACACCGCCGGCGTCGCGCCCTTCGCGCACATCACGAGCGGGAAGTTCGAGGATTGGAAGGAATTGCTCGACGTGAATGTCCTGGCGTTAACCTACTGCTGCCAAAAAGCCCTCTCCGCGTTCCCCGGCGACGGCGGGCAAATCGTCAATCTCTCCAGTCTTTCCGGCCACCGGGTCCCGCCGACCGGTGGCTTTTACGCCGCGACCAAGTTCGCTGTCCGCGCCATCACCGAATCGCTCCGCCTCGAGCTCGCCGCCCAAGGTAACCAAACCCGCGTCACCTGCGTCAGCCCCGGTTTCGTCGATACACCCTTGCTCGACGTCTACTTCAAAGGCCGCGAAGAGGAACTCGCCAAGATGCGCAAGGAAATGCCCATGCTCACCCCCACTGACGTCGCCGAGAGCGTGCTCCATATCTTGGAAACACCACCAAACGTCGAGGTCAACGACATCCTTCTGCGCCCCAAGTCACAGGCGACGTAGGTGGATCGTGACCTCCGGGCGCGATGCCGGAATAGCCGAGCGAAGCGAGCACTTCTTTTCTGTTGCGCGCCATACCCAAAAAGTGCGGCCTATCGGCCGAGGTGAATCCATCGTGCCCGGAGGTCACGATCCACCTTCGCTTACGGCAACTTAAGCTTGTTAATGTAGTCTGAATCCTGACCCCGCACTTGGGGGCGATGAGAATAAAAAACTCTGCGTCTCTGCGCGAGGCCTCAATAAATTGCTGAAGTAAAGGACAGGCTAACTAAGCAATTCCCGCGCCCCCTCCAACAACTCGTCCAGCTTCGCCACATCCCCACCGGCACCGCGGGCCATTTCTGGTTTTCCGCCACCTTTTCCGCCGGCGATGGGGGCGAGTTCTTGAATGAGTTTTCCGGCTTGGAAATCGCCGGTCTTGTCCTTGGCGACAAAGGCACCGAGATGCAGTTTTTCACCGTCGTTGACGACGAGAAAGGCCACGCCGCCGAATTGCTTTTTCTTCAATCCGTTCAGCAGCTCCTGCAGCATCTGCGGCGCGCCGTCGAAGGACGCGACGAGGGAATCGGCGCCACTTTCTAACAATTTCGCCAACTCGGCATCCGCCGCTTTCGCGCTTGTGGCCGCAGCGGCTTTCTTGAGGTGCTTTTCGGCTTCAATCGCCGCTTTCTGCATCGACTCAAGGTGACCGCGGAGAGCCGCGATGGAGGCATTGATCGTCTCGATATCCGCTGACGCTTCCCGCAGAACGCCAGCATGTGTCGAATCAAGAGTCGGCGCGGCCTGCGGCTTTTCATCGGCCTTTTCCAACTCCGCATTCGCGGACTGAAGCTTGGCCGCCGCCGCGGAAATCCCTTCTTCCAGTTCGCCTGCCAACTCTGACAGATACGTCTTCGCGTGATCGCCACAAACAGCTTCGATCCGACGGATTCCGGCCGCGATCGCGCCTTCGGTCTTGATCTTGAAGAGACCAATCTCTCCCGTGCGCCGCACGTGCGTCCCGCCGCAAAGCTCCATCGACCAACCATCAAGCGTCCCATCGCCACCGCCGATCTGCACAACGCGGACTTCGTCGCCATACTTATCGCCAAAAAACTGCATGATATCCTCGCGGTCCTTGATCGACGCGTGCGGCACTTTCTTCGTGCTCACAAGGTCGTCGGCACTCACTTTTTCGTTCGCCAGCTTTTCGACCGCGGCAACCTGCTCCGCTTCGAGGGCTTTGCTGTTGAAATCAAACCGTAACCGGTCGGGCGCGACGAGCGATCCCTGTTGGGCTGCGTCGGGATCGACGGCTTCATGCAACGCCCAGTGCATGATGTGCGTGGCCGTATGGTGTTTCTCGATGTCGCGCCGGCGCTGCTCGTCGAGTTTCAGTGTGACCTTGTCGCCCGGTGAAACATCCGATCCCGCAGGCACCCCATGCGCGCGGGCCTTGCCGATTTGCTGCACAGCGCGGACCGGATAGCCGGTGCTGCGATGGACGATCAACGTCCCTTGGTCGCCCTGCTGACCGCCGAGTTCCGCATAAAAAGGTGTCTTGTCCGTGATGACGAACCGGAACTCGTCTTCCGAGTGAACCTCCAACACCTCAGCTTCGGTTTCATCCGCTTCGAACCCAACGAACTCCGTTTCCGCGTCCGTCGCAATCTCAAGGGCGGTGACTATTTCAGATTTTTGAGCACTTCTTGCTCTCTCTCTCTGCTCTTCCATCAGTTCTTCAAAGCCATCCATATCAACTTCGAAACCTAGCTCATCTGCTAACAAGCATGTCAAATCTACCGGAAAGCCATAGGTGTCATATAAGAGGAACGTGTTTTCCCCTGAAATTTTTGGAGTCGTCGTCTTGAACCAATTTCTCCAGCCGCCTGTGAGAAAATCTTCATACTCTCCGTCAAAAACCTCTTTGTGATCCCCTCTTGAGTGGAGAGTAACTGAACTCATTTTATGCTCTTTGGGAAATTCTTCACCCTCATCCAAAAATCTTGCTTCCGTTCCTCCTGAGACAAGCAAGTCGGATTTCTTTGCTGCGTTTGATATTGCATCGAAACAAGCATTTCCGCTGAAGAGTGCCAACCCCCGGTCGAGCGTCTGGTTGAAACTCGCTTCCTCGGTCGTGAGCGTCTTCATGATTGAGTCGCGGCGCGTCTTTAGTTCGGGAAACGCATGGCTCATCTGCTCGACAAGCGTGTCGACCAACTGCGGCAGGAGAGGCTTATCACCGGTGAAACCGATCTCACGACCGAAGCGCACCGCGCGGCGAAGGATTCGTCGCAGGACGTAGTTGCGCCCGTTGTTCCCCGGCAAAATGCCGTCGGCGATCGAGAAACTCAGCGTGCGAATGTGGTCGGCGATGACACGGAAGGCGACATCGACTTGCTCCTGTTCGCTCAGTCCTTCGCGCGTCGCCGGCATCGTCGCGGTGTATTGCTTGCCGCTGATTTCCGCGAGCTTGGCAAAGATCGGCGAGAAAACATCGGTGTCGTAATTCGACGCCAGCTTGGAAAAATCCTTAAATCCGTCCGTGCACTGCATGATGCTGCACGCGCGCTCGAAGCCCATGCCGGTATCAACGTGCTTGGCGGGAAGCGGGCGGTAAGTGCCGTCTTCGTCGCGGTTGAACTGGATGAAGACGAGGTTCCAGATCTCGATGCAACGCGGATCGTCGGCGTTGACCAACTCGCCCTTGGTGTCGCCGTTCGGCGTGAGATCGACGTGCAATTCCGAGCACGGGCCACACGGTCCAGTTTCACCCATGGCCCAGAAATTGTCCTTCACGTTGCCGTTGACGATATGGACCTCGGGATCGAGTCCGGCTTTCTCGAAAAACACCTTCCAGTAATCGTAAGCTTCCTCGTCAAATGCCGCGGGATCGCCTTCGCCCGGCGCATAGACGGTGGCGTAAAGACGTTCCGGCGGAAAACCCCAGCGCTCGACAACCAGTTCCCATGCCCACGCGATGGCTTCTTCCTTGAAGTAGTTGCCGAAACTCCAATTCCCTAACATCTCAAAAAACGTGTGGTGATACGTGTCGTATCCCACGTCCTCGAGGTCATTGTGCTTGCCTCCCGCGCGGATGCACTTCTGCGTGTCGGCGGCACGCGGTGGGTCGAAGGGCGCTTCGTCCGTTCCGAGGAAGTAGGGCACGAACTGGTTCATTCCCGCATTAGTGAAAAGGAGATTCGGCGACGTCGGCATGAGCGACGCCGACGGCACGATGGAGTGCTCTTTTTCGCGAAAGAAATCGAGGAAGGATTGGCGCAGTTCGTTGGCAGTCATGAAAGGGCGAAAGCAGGCGTTTCGTAGCATCGGCACCGCTCTGGCGCAACGTGACGATGACGGACAAATGAAGCGTCGGCGGCCTACCGACCGGTGCCGCCGCATTTGATTCGAGCGCCCAGTATAAGTTCACCGCCCAAAGCGGAAGAATGGCGGCTTCGCCGAAGGTTTTGGACGGTCGGTGGGGGCACCGAGGCTGCTTTCCACTGCGGCCACCGATTCTGCTCGCCACCCGAACATTTCCCCCTAGACTGAGATGCTGATATGCAGGGACTTGGCACAAAAGTTCTGATTGTGGTGACCATCATCGGGGGATTTTTGTTTGGCCTTGGGGCCGCTTATACTTCACGCCCGCAGGAATCGGGAGACTTCGCTGGAACTCCATCTACAGCGCAACCGTCACCAAGCCATCCTCTCCGGATGTCACCGGCACCGGGATCGGGTGGAAAAGGCGTCCTCAAAACCGGAAGCACGGCACCCCCACCAGGCACATTCGCGGCGGCGGGTCGCGACTCCGACGGCAAACTCACTGAACGCATTCGCAACTACATGCGTGTCATTACCGACGCGGATCCCGAAGCGTACCCTGACCTCATGAGCGAGGCCGTGCGCGAGTTTGGACGTCATGGTCCGTTTGCCGACATCGTCATGCCGATGCTTGCGCAACAGTGGGCCAATGCCGATCCCATGGGCGCGTTCGAAGCCGCCTTCAACGGCAGGTTTGCTTCCGTGATTGGCGAGGACGACTGGGGAGATGCCTTTGGTCCGATTTTGAAAACGGCCTTGGAGGAATACCCCGAAGCGGTCAAGGAACTGGCACTCAAGAATCAACACCTCGAAGCCACAGAGAAGACCTTGGAACGACTCGTTGTTGACGAGGCGAGAGAGGATATCGACAAAGCCATCGCCACTATCGGCGAGATTACCAATTCAGAGCTGCGCAATGAAGTCGTGGAGAGTTTTCTCCATCGATATGCCCATTCTGCACCGGAAAAAGTGCTGGCCTTCATGGAGGCATTTCCAGGAACTCCTATTCCTCCGAAACAAGTCCGTAACATGTTCAACTCGCTGACGGAAAAAGACCCGGAAGCGGCTTTGGAGACCGTTGAAAAACTCCAGTCTCATTCGATGCGAGTAAACGCGCTCGGAGCCATTGCGAAAGCCTGGGGCCTCAAGGACCGCGACGCAGCGCTTGGTTACATCGAACGAATCGAATCGCCGACTTTGCGGAGTGAAATGCTTGCGCAGTTTCATGCTGGAGCGCTCGAAACTAATCCAGAAGCGGCGGCAAAAGGCGCCCTTGCCATACCAAACCGATCCGAACGATATCTGGCCATTAGCGCGGGTACGACGCGTTGGTTTGACAAAGACCCGGAGGCAGCGCGGGCATGGATGGACGCGAGTCTGGATGCGGAAACCTGGAGAAACACCGCGGAGAATGTTCTCAATGAACAGCGAAGGAGGGAAAAGTTCGCCGCCGCCGCGCCCCTCGCGGAGTCACTTCCTGCCAACAACGATGCCTTGAAACAATTCGTCGCAAGTTGGCAAAAGAACGACGCCGAAGGACTCGAAACATGGATCGGCACGCAAAGCTTCGAGCGACAAAACGCACTTAGAAATATTCGCAATGATCCCTCCACCCGCGAAACTCCCGCTGAAGAAATCTTTGTCGATGATGGGCAGGAGATATCCACCGCATTCGTAACGGACTCGAAAACCGGTCAGACCTATCGAGTTATCACCGCCACCGACCCCGACTCGGGAGAGAAAGTCGTCATCCGACAAGACGTTGTCGAAGAAAGGTCATTGGAGAATCCGCCATGAAAATGAAACCACTCCTCATCGCGCTCCTTTGCGGCCTCGCTACCGCGGCGACGGGGTATGTCGCGGGCCGGGTGATCTTTGCTCCGGACACTGGATCTGCGGAATCCACCGAGAACTCTTCGCCGATGAAAGTAAGTGGCAGTGGAAGCCGCGGCGGCGCAACTGGCGATATGTCGGCGATTCCCGGTTTGCCAACGGAATTGCAGACGGACGTGGACGAGTTGCAAGCCGCGCTCAAAAGGGGTGGAATCGCAGACTTCCTCGACCGCATGGAGATCGTCGAAGACGAATCGACGCGAGCACAACTCCTTCTCGAAGCCGCGCCGAATTTCACGAATGCGCAGTTCGAGGATCTATTCACTTTGCTGGTCGAAGACGACGACCGTTTTCAGGACTTGTTCGGCGACGAGGAAATCGCCATCCTCCTCGTTGAAGATTGGGTAAACCTCGATGCCGACTCCGCGATTGAATTTGGTTTTCAGCAGGAGGGCGACATGACGATGCTCTCCGCCATCGGCTTCCTCTTTCTCGCCGCGCATGATTACGAGCGCGCCGAGGAGAAATTGGCTTCCATGAAGACGTTGATCCAGGAACGCTTCGGCGAGTTCATGGGCGACCAAGAATCCGATTTCGCGGACCAATTCCTCGGCATGGGCCTCGCCCTGAAAGACCCCATTGAGACCCTTCGCCGCATGCGCGAGGACGGTTTGAATCTCGAGGAATACGACACGCTGTTTGAGATGAACAATCAGATCGGCGAGCCGATGTTGGAGGAGATCCTGCTTTTTGAAGACCCCAGATGGCAGAGGGAACTAGCGGAGGAACTTTTCAAGAATTGGGGGAAGAGGGACCCGATGAAAGCGTTGGAAGGATTGGAGAGATTCAGAGAAGCCGCCAGCGGAGATCCGGCAAGCGCATTCGATACATGGAAGACGGGTCACGTGGAGATATACCGCCAGTGGGCAAGGATTGACCCGATTTCAGCCATGGATCACCTCCTTAAATCAACGAAAGGCGACGCATATTCTCATGATGCCTACACAAGGGTGCTTAGAGAACTTGCCAAGGTTGATCCCGCCAGAGCTTTTAGCCTAGTCGAGAAAGGAAATCCTGCCCATTTCAGCAGCATTGCCAATTGGGATATCCCCGCCTCGCAAAAGCTAGACATGATGAATGACCTGTTATTCGCGGGAATCCCCAAACAAATATTGCCAGAAACTCTCCAGGAATTTCTGACGGAAGACCCCGTCGAAACTATGAACTGGTTGATGGAGAGGAAGGACTCGCTCGAATTAGCGGAGTCTGAATCCAATTTGGGGAAAACATCGGGCCGTGCGCTTGCTAAACTGGATCTCAAGGAGGCTCTCCAGGTTATAGATCAAATGCCGGCGGGCATGTTTCGCGATGGATACATAGAAGGCTTGGTCGTCTCCGGTGCAAGGGTAGATCCGCTCGCCGTTGCTGAGCTGCTGAATCGAGGCAACCTCTCCAATTTTGAAAATCAGAATTCCCTGCAAACGGCCTTAGTGGGCGCATGGGTCTCTCAAGATCCCAACTCCGCGATTCAATACGCGGCCAATCTCGGCGGCGGCGCTCTGAAGAATGCGGTCGACCAATGGGCCAAAGACGACATCACCACCGCCTTCAACTACTTCGCCGAAAACGGCGATCCCGCAGTCGGACGGTTCGTGCAGGAACCGGAATTCCACGCTCACTGGATCCAACAAGACGCGTTCGGCGGGGCGGCGGTCATTGCGAACTTACCGCCGGAAAGCGCGGCGGAAGCGATGGCCGTTTATGTGACGCAATGGGCGGGCAAGGCGCCGGAGGAAGCGTCGGTTTTCCTGAGCGATGCGATGGAGCCGGGCCCCGTGCGCGACGCCGCCATCGTGTCCCTCGCCGCGAGCATTGCCGCCGATGACCCCGCCAGCGCCCGACAGTGGATCAACGCCATCAGCGACCCCACTCTCCGAGCCGAAGCAATGCAGGCGGTGCAAAACCCGTAGGTTTGGCATCTTGCCGAAGCGAGTCGCCGCGGCGTCCCGCCGCGAAAGAGAAAGAAACGGCGAGACGCCGTTTAGACGCGCTGCAGCGAGACGCTGCAACTACGATTTAAAGATCGATTTCACCTCGTCCGCGATGATCGCGATTCCCTCGCGCACGACGTTCTCGCTTTGGGAAAACGTCACGCGCATGCACTCGTGTTGATGCGACCAATTCTCGCCTTCCGGCAACCCGAAGAAGAAATACTCGCCCGGAATAACCAACACGCCCCTTTCCTTCAATCGCCGATACAACTCCATGGTCGATACCGGCAGTCCCGGAAAACGGAACCACAAAAAGAACGCGCCTTCACTCCGGTGAATGGACCACGGCACGTCGTCACCAAATGCCTCCCGCACAATCTCCCGCGCCCGCGCCGAGCGTTCCTCGTAAAACGGCTTCACCACGTCGCGCGAGAGCCGAAAGAGTTCACGGCTTTCAATCAATGGTCGCGCAATCGCTTGGCCGATGTTCGTATTCGCCAGCCCCATGACCGCCGTCATCGAGGCAATGGCCCGGCAAATCTCTTCACTCGCAATCACGATGCCGGTCCGCGTTCCCGGCAAACCAATTTTCGAAAGGCTCAGCGTGAGAATGATCTGTTCATTCCAAACCGGCGTCGCTTCCGAAAAAATCGCGCCGGGAAACGGAAGGCCGTAGGCGTTGTCGATGATGAGCGGGATGCCTTTCTGCTCCGCGAGGACCGCGAGCTTCTGCACCTCGTCGTCGGTCAGCGTGTTCCCGCTCGGGTTCGTCGGGCGCGACGCGCAAATGGCCGCGATGTCGTCGCCGATGTCAAGATTCTCGAAATCGACGTGGTATTTGAATTCATACGGACCGGTTTCTTCGACGAGCGCAGGGTGGGAAACAAAGAAGTCTTCGCTCATCCCCTGGTTGGCATAACCGATGTATTCGGGCATGAGGGGGATGAGGATGCGCCGCTTTTTTCCCGCGCGTTCGCCGGCGAGCAAATTGAAGAGATAGAAAAACGCGGTCTGACCTCCGGTGGTGATCGCCACATTCTTCGACGAAATATCCCAGCCGAATTCCGCCTTCAACGCCCCCGCCACCGCTTCGCAAAACGCCGGACTCCCTTGCGGCGGATCGTAATTCACGAGCACGCGATCCATCTCGCCGGAAGTGGTCAGCTCGCCAAGCCGCTCGCGCCACACGGCCTGCATCTCGGGAATTGCCGCCGGATTGCCACCGCCGAGCATGCGCATGTCAGGATGCGTTGTCATCGCCATCCCAAGGTCATCCATGAGTTCGAGGATGCCGCTTTTCGCACTGAGCTTGCGACCGATGTCAGAGAATTCGGGCATGGTGAATGGGAATAAGTAGCGGGAATGTCACGTCATGCGCGTATATTTTCCCGTTGAATCGTTAGGAAATCCCTTTGCCTGTGGTATTCTGTGGTCCCAGCCGCGCCTAACCCCGATTCGATCGCAAGCGGCTTCGCTACCTCTTTTATGGCATCACCCAACAATCCTCCGCGTAAACGACCCCAGAAAAAAGGGCCGGGCCCCAGCCGTGTCAAAGGCAAGGGAGGCGGTCGCGGCAGAGGTCGTGGACGTGGCAGAGGCCGCGGCGGCCCAAGACAAACGACGACGAGCGAATCCGGGGAAGAGAAGTTTGTCGAAATCGAAGGCACCATTTCCGCCGTCCTCGCCGGCACCATGTTCCGCGTAAAGCTCGCCAACGGCCACGAAGTCCTCGCCCACATCTCGGGCAAGATGCGCAAACGCTTCATCAAACTCGTCATCGGCGACCGCGTG
Organism: Verrucomicrobiota bacterium; assembly: GCA_039192745.1. Classification (GTDB taxonomy): domain Bacteria; phylum Verrucomicrobiota; class Verrucomicrobiia; order Verrucomicrobiales; family DEV007; genus JBCCWV01. Next base: position 31,210 of record JBCCWV010000018.1, read on the forward strand.
AAAATGGAGATGTCCCCGTATGACATCAGCAAAGCGCGGATCACATTCCGTCTCTGACGGGGGGATTTGCTTGCCAGAGCTGAGTAGGTCGTCCTAATCTCGGCAGCGGAATGAAGTTACCTGAGCAGGGGATTACCGAGGGATTTGTCAATCCGTGGACACGAGTGTTCCTGCTGTTTGTTGTCTCTTACTTTGTGGGGATTTTTTACCCCTTGCCGGAGAAGGTCTTTTTCTTCATCAAAGACTGGCCACTAGGTTCATCGTTTTATCCCAGCGATTGTGTAGATTTTCACGTTCTACCGTTTCTCGAGGCTCCGTTTTCGGTGGCTTGGTTTATCGCCTCGCCTATTTCTTTCGCATGCATTGTTTGCTCAGCAATGGACCGCTGGACTGTTATTCATACAACATCTCTCGGAGCAGCCTCTACGTTCTCTTTACATTTTGCCCACGATCTAGCTGACCTCTATGATTCCGCATTGGCTGAGGTCATCATTTATGCCATCGCCGTTCTCGTCCTTTTTTTGCTGTTTACTTTTGTTTCACTTCGATATATCTCCTCAGACAGGAGGTACTGAGGCCGATACGGTCGGGGCAGTTCAAACTGAAGACGTTTTCCGGAGATGAGAGTAATCGAACAAGGCTTGGTCGAAGGCTTGGCAAACCCTCCCGGCCGGATGTTTCTGCTTTGTGCGGCATCTTATTGTTTCGGCATTTTCTACATCCTTCCCAGTGAAGCCACTGATGCAGCCTACCGATGGGTAACTGGGAAAACGGTCCACTCGGTGGAATTCGTCGATTTTTCCGTGGTTCCATTTCTGTCCTCGCCATTTTTTGTCTCCGGTTATGTCGGTGTCCCCGTTTCGTTCTTCTGTGTCGGTTGCTCGGTTCTCGACCGATGGGACATCACCAAAACAACCGTCCTTGGCGCCGCCTCCACGTTTGCTTCCTATTTCGCGGCTTACAACTTGGGTAGCCACGATGTTCTTTCCGGTTTATTCGAAATCGGAGTCTACGTGGCCATCACCGCTTTTATTTTCGTCTCGTTCTTCATCCTTCGCATGCACCTCTGGAATCTCTATGTCGATATGCAACCGGAGGAGCCGGAAGAGGAAGATCAACTCGAAGAGGATTGACTCTGTTTTCGAAAGTGAACTAAGGTCGCCTATGCCTAGTCTCCCAAGAGTCTTCGATTACTTCGATCCCGACGCTCCGTTTGGCCGGGATCAGACGGAATATCATCCTCGTAGCGGCGGCGGTTCCACGCCCGCTTATCTAGATTCCGAGGTCAACAAACTCCGGCACGAAGTGGAACGATTGCTTCTAGTCACAGAGTCGCTATGGACCATCCTGAAGGAACAACACGGTTACTCGGATCAACTTCTCCAACGCCGTATTCTCGAGATCGATGCCGCCGACGGAAAAATCGATGGTCGTAAGAGCACGAGGTCTGACCCACGCGAATGCCCGAGTTGCAACCGCGTCATCCCGAAGCACGCCGCCCGCTGCATGTGGTGTGAGGCTTTGGCGCCGGGAGATCCGTTTGAGCGGTAGCTGACAGGTCTCGCACAGAGGCACGGAGAACACAGAGAATTTTTTATTCTTAGGATCCGAGAACTCCTGTGCACCTATGTCCTTTCGTTTTCGGCATGAAAGGGAATCCTTTATAAAACCACCTCTGTGCGCTCCGTGCCTCTGTGCGAGACCCTTATCCAGAACTAGCCAAGCGGAAATCACCGTGTAATTTCGCGCCATGCTCGACATCCGTGTCATTCGCGACTCCCCCGACGACGTCAAAGCGGCTCTCAAGAACCGCGGGGGCGACGTTTATTCCTTGATCGACGATGTCCTCGCTATCGACGAGCAACGCCGAAAACTCGAAACCGAGCGTCAGCAACTCCAGGGCGACCGCAAGCGGGAGAGCAAGCAGATCGGCGCCCTCAAGGGCAAGGGCGAGGACACGAGCGAGATCGAAGCCAAGGTCCGCGAAATTGGCGACCGCATCAAAGCCATCGGCGAGGAAGCTGACGCCGCCGACCAAAAGCAACGAGACCTGCTCTTGCAGATTCCCAACACTCCGCACGCGGCTTGCCCGATCGGTGCCGACGAAACGGCGAATCCCGAGGTCAAAGTGTGGGGAGAGAAACCCGACTACGATTTCGAGTTAAAAGACCACGTCGAACTCGCAACCGATCTCGGGCTCCTCGACTTCGAAAACGCGGCGAAGATCTCCGGAAGCGGCTTCGTCGTTTTCAAGGGCAAGGGCGCGAAGCTCGAACGCGCGCTCATTCAATTCCTTCTCGACCTCCACACGACCGAACACGGTTACACCGAAGTCAGCCCACCCTTCATCATCCAACGCGAATGCATGTTCGGCACAAGCCAGCTTCCCAAGTTCGAAGAAGATATGTATTCGACCGAGGACTCCACGATGTTCCTCGCTCCCACTGCCGAGGTTCCCGTCACGAATCTTGAGCGAGAGACGCTGCACACGGAGGACAACCTTCCCATCCGCTACGCCGCCTACACACCCTGTTTTCGTCGCGAAGCCGGAGCCTCCGGGCGCGACAACAAGGGTCTGATCCGCGTGCACCAGTTCGACAAGGTGGAATTGGTCCACGTTGTGAAGCCGGAGACTTCCTTCGAGGTTCTCGAAGAACTACTCGGCCACGCGGAGAAAGTTCTGCAATTGTTAGGGCTTCACTATCGCATTATCGAACTTTGCACCGGCGACATCGGGTTCGGCGCGACGAAATGCTACGACATCGAAGTCTGGGCGCCGGGTCAGGGGCAATATCTCGAAGTTTCCAGCTGCAGTAATTTCGCCGACTACCAGGCTCGCCGCATGAACCTGCGCTTCAAGGACACCGACGGAAAAAATCGCATGTGCCACACCCTCAACGGCTCCGGCACAGCCCTCCCGCGTCTCTACGTCGCCCTCCTCGAGACCTACCAGCAGGCCGACGGCTCCGTGAAGATCCCCGAAGCGCTGCAGAAATATGTTGGATTTGACCTCGTGTCTTGAGGGACTGTCGAAGACCCGTCGCTATCTTGTAGGCGTTTCGGGTGGGCGCGATTCTGTATGCTTGTTAGACATTCTGATTAGGAGCGGTTTCAAGAAACTTGTTGTGGTCCACGTGAATCATCGACTGCGGGGCAGAGCAGCCTCAGGTGACGCAACCTTCACGAAAAGGCTCGCAGATTCTTATCACTTAGACTTTGAAAAAACAGAAGTTGATACCAAAGCCTACGCCAAATCGATGAAGCTTTCGGTCGAAACCGCGGCTAGAAATTTGCGCTACGAATTCTTCAGCGTGAAGGCCAAAAAACTACGATGTAGCCGAATCCTTCTCGCGCACCACGCGGACGACCAAGTTGAAACGGTTTTCATGAATCTATGCCGAGGAAGTGGAACTGCCGGGCTGGGAGGAATGAAAACGGAGACGACCATCGGAAATCTCACCGTGTATCGCCCGCTGTTGAATGTCTGGCGGACGGAGATCGATGCCTACATCTCCGAGCATGGATTGAAATTTCGAGAAGACGCGAGCAACGCGAACGACGAGCATGTGCGGAATCGTGTGCGCAACGAATTGATTCCGGCTTTGCCTAAAGTTTTCGGGCGCGACCCTCGCGAAGCTATTCTGAGGGCGGCGCAACTCTGCCGGGAGGACGCTGCATTTCTCGAAATGGTCGTGGACGGTCTTTACAAAGTGGCGCTGACCAAGAGCGGGGGGCTTCGGTTTGCGAAGGTTGAAAGCACGGAACCAAGCGGGCTGAAACGGCGGTTGATTCAACGTTGGCTGAGTGAAAACGAGGTTCCGGACTGCGGGTTCGCCGAGGCCGAACGCGTGCTCACCCTGATGGACATCGAAAACGGCCCGGCAAAGGTGAATCTCCCCGGCGATTGGCACGCCCGTCGGCGGGCGGGGTCTCTCTTTTTGGAGCCACCGGCGAGGGGTTGAAGGTGGATCGTGACCTCCGGGCGCGATGGATTCTGGCTTTGCCGAAGGCAAACTAGTCTTTGGGGTGGATCACGAAAGAACGCAGAATTGCAAGATGGGTTGTGGAACTCGTTCAGGAGATCCGGGCCGAGGAATCTCATGGGTTCGGATATTAAATTGCTCGCTTCGCTCGTTAGGTTCGGCATCGCGCTCGGAGAGCCCGATCCACCTTCGCTGCATGAGAAATCGGATACCCTAAAAGTCCGCGGCATGGTCAAAAACTGGCATTTTGCCGAATCGTGCTCATAGTCGGCGGCCATGAAATCCCTTGCCGTCTACTGCGGGTCCAGTCCCGGCCATGATCCTGTTTATCGTGAAACCGCCTTCAAGGTCGGTCAGCTCCTTGCGAAACGCGGGCTGCGTTTGGTCTACGGCGGCGGTAATGTCGGCTTGATGGGTGCGGTCGCAGATGGGTGTTTGGATGGTGGCGGCGAAGTGATCGGAGTTATTCCCGGGCACCTCATGGATCGTGAACTAGGTCACACGGGTGTGACCGATTTACGCATCGTGGAAGACATGCACGAGCGGAAGGCCATGATGGCTGAGCTTGCCGACGGATTTCTTGCGCTTCCGGGAGCGGTAGGGACGCTAGAAGAGATTGTCGAGGTGGTGACGTGGGTTGTGTTAGGGCTGCATGGGAAACCCTGCGGCGTTTTGAACCTGAACGGCTACTACGATCACTTCGCTGGGCTGTTGCAAAAGATGACGGACGAAGGATTCATGAAGGAAAAATACCGCCGGATTTTTCGCTTTGGCGACGAGGCAGAGACGCTCATTGAAGAACTGGCCAACGCGGAGGAAGACGTTTCCTGCAAGTGGGATTGAAAGGCCTCGCGCAGAGACGCAGAGACGCAAAGTTGATTTAAAGTGAGTTTGAAACGTCGCTACGCGACGTTGTTTTTGGTTTTTAAGACCAGATGCTCAAACGCCCGGCTGAGATGAATTGTCGCTTTGCGACAATGAAGCCTGAAGCGCGGATTCACCACCTGGATGAATCCTTTTCTAATTTAAAAGAAATCTCTGCGTCTCTGCGCCTCTGCGCCTCTGCGTCTCTGCGCGAGGCCTCAATCATCGATCCACCCTCGCACCACCGCCACCGACGATCTTTTCAACCTCAGCCAACGTCGCCATCGTTGTATCACCAGGGGTCGTCATCGCGAGCGCGCCGTGGGCGGCGCCGAATTCTACGGCCTTTTGTGGGTCGTTGAAGGTGAGGAAGCCGTAGATCAATCCACTGGCGAAACTATCCCCGCCGCCGACGCGGTCGAGGATCTCGAGTTTCGGTCGATGGGTCGCCTCGTGGAACTCGCCATCGTGCCAACAGATCGCACCCCAATCGTTAACGGTCGCGGTGTGAACTTCGCGCAACGTCGTAGCCGTCGCCTTGAAGTTGGGAAATTCGGAAACGGCTTTTTCGATCATCGCCTTGAAGTTTGCGATCTCGATACCCTGCAGATTTTCATCGACGCCTTCGACCTCGAACCCAAGACACGCCGTGAAATCTTCTTCATTGCCGATCATCACATCGACATACTTCGCGATCTCGCGGTTCACTTCCTGCGCTTTCGCGTGACCACCAATGCTCTTCCACAGACTCGGGCGGTAGTTGAGGTCGTAGCTGACGATCGTTCCGTGTTTCTTCGCCGCCTTGCAGGCTTCGATCGTGACATCGGCGGTGGATTCACTGAGGGCGGCAAAGATCCCCCCGGTGTGGAACCAGCGGCTTCCATGATTGCCAAAGATGTCGTCCCAATCGATGTCGCCGGGCTTGAGTTGGCTGGCAGCGGTGTTGCCGCGATCGGGCACTCCCTTCGCGCCGCGGATGCCGTATCCGCGTTCGGTGAAATTCAATCCGTTGCGCACCGTGCGCCCGAGCCCGTCGAAGTCACGCCAGACGATGAATTGCGTATCGACGCCGCCCTGCATGATGAAGTCCTCGACGAGGTGTCCGACTTCATTGTCGGCGAAGGCGGTGACGGTGGCGGTGCGCAGGCCGAAGCATTTCCGCAGTCCGCGGGTGACGTTGTATTCGCCGCCGCCCTCCCAGGCATTGAACTGGCGAGCGACGCGCACGCGGCCTTCCCCGGGGTCGAGGCGAAGCATGATTTCGCCGAGGGAAACGCAGTCATATTGGCAATCAGAAGCGGGGCGGATGTCGATCATGGCAAAAGGAGCGCCATTGTCCCAAAGATTCCCGGAAGGTCAAACCGTGCCTCGGAGCCCCTTTCACCTTGAAATGAGGCCTGTCTCTTGCTTGAATCCGGTCCGTTCGCGCCTCTCCCGCTGTGAGAAATCCTCCCTCAGCAATTGATGTATCACGTCCTCATTTTCTGCATTCTCCTGCTCAACTGGCTCGTTTTCTCGGGGCTTTTCGACGTGTTTCACATTTCTCTCGGTGTGATTTGCTGTGCTTTTGTCACCTGGCTTTCGTCGGACTTGCTTTTCACAGATCGATCAACGCCGCTTTCGCACCGGTTTAGGGAATTCGCGAGGGCACCCGGTTACATCGTTTGGCTCATCGGCGAGGTCTTCAAGTCCAACGTCCACGTCCTCAAGTTGGCTCTCTCACCGAACACGAAAAACCTTGTCAGGCCGCGGCTTATTCGCATCAAGACTCCGTTGAAGTCACAGTTCGGCCGCTACGTGCTCGCGAATTCCATCACCCTGACTCCAGGCACGGTGACGGTGAACATGCACGACGACGAGCTGCTCATTCACTGCATCGACAAGGCATCCGCAGACGGTCTCGATGGTTCGATGGACGAGCGCATCGCGAATGTTTACGAACCGGAGATTCTCGATCAACTGCAACTGAAACACGCCCCGTCCCGACGTGACTAACTTTTTCATCATCGCGGGAATCCTGATGTTCCTGCTCATGTTTCCGTACTTCGTGAGGATGATCACGGGGCCTACGGCGATTGATCGCATCATGGCGGTGAATGCCGTCGGGACGAAGACGTCGATCCTTCTCGTCCTCATGGGGAGCATCTTCCATCGTGTCGAGATGTTCGTCGATTTCGCGCTTGCCTATGCCCTTTTGAATTTCATCGGTTCTCTCGCCGCCGCGCGCTACATCCACCAAAAGAGCATTGACGGCGATTGCAACGCCCACAAAACCGCGGCTCCCGCCGCTTCCGAATCATGATTATCATTCACGTTCTCAGCGGGGCCATGATTCTGACTGGTCTTGTCTTTTCTTTTGGCGCTTCCGTAGGGTTTTTGCGCTTTCCGGACTTCTATTCTCGTGTCCACGCGGCGGGCAAGGGAGACACGCTTTCCGTGCTTCTCATCCTTGGTGGTCTGGCCTTGGAGGCGTTGTTTTACCACGGGCCATCACTGGCAACCGTTCTCGTTGCGATCAAAATCATGGCCGTCGCGGGTTTCATTTTTGTGACCAGCCCAACCAGTTCCCACGCGCTCATTCAAGCCGGATACGAAGACGGATGCGAGCCGGTGATCGAAGAAACACCCAACGAGGAGAAGACCGCCGACGCATGATTCTCGAATTCGACCTCGTCATTCTCGTCTTCCTCGTCCTCACCGCGATCATCGCGCTGCAGGTCAAAGACCTCCTCGCGGCGTCGATGATTCTGGGCGTTTACAGTCTACTCATTTGTTTGCTTTGGGCGGAGATGGGAGCCGTCGATGTGGCCTTTACCGAGGCGGCCGTGGGCGCAGGCGTAAGCACGGTCGTGATGATCGCCACTGTCTTTCAAACTCGCCGACGTTCCAAAGACTAACCGATGCGAAGCATGAAACTCATCGGCGGCCTGGCCGTCATCGTGACCGGAGCCTTGTTGCTGCGCGCCTCTCAGGATTTTCCGGACTGGAGCGATCCTCTTTCGCCGGCCAATGATTCGCAGACGTCGAACTACTTTCTCGAAAACGCCTACGTCGATGCGAAAACACCGAACGTCGTGACGGTCGTTCTTGGTGATTACCGCGCCTTCGACACGATGTTCGAAACGGTCGTCATTCTTACCGCGGGCCTCGCCATCTTCGCCGTGCTCGGCTGGACGCAACGCGAGGAGGTGAAGGATTCGGCGGTTCTCGAAGCGGTCGAGGAGAATCCGATCATCGGCATCACCTGTCGACTGCTTGTTCCGATCATCCAGCTTTTCGCCCTTTATGTTCTCGCCCATGGCCACTACAGCCCGGGCGGTGGATTTCAGGGCGGTGTCATGTTTGGAGCAAGTTTCATCATTCTCGCCCTCGGAACCGGTCTGGGATCGGCCTTAAAACGTTTTCGCGACACGCGGGCACTCGTTATTGGCGCTATCGGCGTCCTCCTTTACGCCGGGATCGGATTTCTCCCGATGTTTCTCGGAGACGGGCCGGTGCGGAACTTCCTCGATTACGGGGCGCTGAAGCAAATCCTCCCCGTCGATAAGGAAAGCATGGCGCGCTCGCATGCGATTCTCGGCATCGAAACGGGCGTCTTCATCACGGTGAGTGCGGTCATGTTCGCCGTTTATTTCCTCCTCGCCTCACACGGGCGGACAAAGAATTCTCTCTAACATGTTCGCCACCTATCTCCAGCTCGCCTCCATCTCGGCGAAGTTCAATTACTGGATTTACATCATCCTCATGATGATCGGCCTCTTCGCCATGATCGCGAAGAACAACCTCATCAAGAAGCTTATCGGGATGACAATTTTCCAGACGGCGATCATCCTTTTCTATGTCTCCATCGGCGTGAAGGAGGGTGCGACCATTCCGATCATTGAGTATGAGACGCTCAAGGAATACAACAGCCAAAAGGCCGGTTATGGCGCGAAACCCGACATCGATCCGCAGGACTACGATAATCCGTTGCCCCACGTCCTCATGCTCACGGCCATCGTCGTCGGCGTCAGCACACTTGGCTTGGCGCTGGCGATTGCGCAGCGTGTTTTCAGCCAGTTCGGATCGCTGGAGGAAGATGAAATTCTCGAGGAATTGACGAACCCTAAACCTACGGAAGAAGCGGCGAATGGCTGAGCACGCGCCCGTTCTTATTGTCCTGTCGCCCCTGCTCGGAGCGATTCTGGTCATGCTCACCGTGCGTTTGGGCGCGGGCGCGGCGTGGGTCATTTCCCTGCTCGCCACCGCCGCCTCCGCCGCGGCGGCAATCGCCACTTTGCGCCAAGTCCTGGAAGCATCCGACGGGGTTATTCGCTACCAACTCGGCGGATGGGCGCCGCCGATGGGGATCGAGTATCGCGTCGATGCCATCAACAGCCTCGTCACCATCGTCATCGCCGTCATCGGTTTCCTTTCCATTCTCTACACGCGTTCGTGCGCGACGATTGAAACGCCCAGCAAGCAACCGCAATTCTACGCCTTGCTCCTGCTTCTCATGGCGGGACTGGCCGGGGTCACCCTTACGAATGATGCGTTCAACCTCTACGTCCTCATTGAGATTTGTTCGCTGACCAGCTACGGGCTCATCGCCATGGGTTCGCGCCGCGCGGTTCTTGCGAGCTTCAACTACGTCATCATCGGGACGATCGGGGCTTCGTTCTATCTCCTCGGCGTCGGCTATCTTTATATCAAGACGGGTTCGCTCAACATGGAGGACATCCGCGGCATGATCGCGGCAAATGAAACGCTCGCATCGTCAGCGACGATCGAAGTGGCCTTTGTCCTCATGATGCTCGGCGTGTGGATGAAAATGGCGCTCTTCCCGTTGCACGGATGGTTGCCGAACGCTTACGCTTACTCGCCGACGGGCACTTCGGCCTTCATGGCGCCCATGGTCACGAAGGTCATGGTTTAC